>JBDSAJ010000834.1:0-17540 GCA_039922235.1 Umezawaea sp. | reverse complement strand
GCTCACGTTGCCGTCGTCGTCGAACGTCTTCACGCCCACGTAGTACGGGTAGACCGAGCGGTGCACGCTCGACTGGGCGCTGGCCTGCGTCAGCACGAGCAGCTCGGGCGAGAGCGCCTGCACGCCCGCGTCCGGGCCCGCGGTCAGGCTGCGCGCGGCCAGGCTGTCCTGCCGCAGCACGCCCAGACCGGAAGCGAGCACGGCGCGCAGCGCCGGCTGGCCGTCGGTCGCGGGATCGTCGCGGATCAGCTCGTACTGGCGGTAGCCGAGGAAGGTGAAGTGGTCGTTGGCGAGCCAGCGCAGCAGCTTCGCGCCGTCGCTGACCTCGTCCTGGGACAACCGCGGCGGGCTCTTCTCCAGGTGGTCGGCGAGCTGGTGGGCCGTCGCGGCCATCTTGTCGGTGTCCTCGACGACCTCTCGGACGTCGTTGAGGACCGCGTGCAACCGGGTCTCCAGCTCACGGGCCCGGTCCGGGTCCGTGATCAGGTCGACCTCGATGTTCATCCACGACTCGACGATCGCGTCCGCCGGGGGCGCGGACGGGTCCGCGAGCGGCAGGACCTCGTGCAGGTCGCCGGTCACCAGGTCGCGGCGGACCACGACGATCGGGTGCACCACGCGCTGGACCTGGACGCCGCCGCGGGTCAGCTCGGAGGCCACGGAGTCGACCAGGTACGGCATGTCGTCGGTGACGACCTGCACGACCGTGACCGGACAAACCCAGCCGTCGTGCGCGCGGGTCGGGTTCAGGATGCGCACCGCCGGACGGCCGGGCACCCGCGATTCGGCGAGCTGGTGGTTCGACCGCACCGCTCCCAGCAGGTCTACGGGGTCGTCGTCGTTGACTTCCTCGGCGGGCACGTGGCGGTAGTACAAGCGGATGAGATCGGCGAGTTCCGGTGCGGCGGCGGCAGCCCGTTCGATCAATTCATCCCGAACTTGCTCGGGACTGGCCGATCGGCTTTCGCCTTGCTCGGCATCGAGCTCGGAACGGGACGGGGCTCCAGTCGAGGTCATGTTCAGGCGACTCTCCAAGCTATCCGGCACCTCTGTGTACCGGGTCCAGGGACCACAGTAGATGGCCGGTTCGAACGGGGTGACAATGCCCTGGGTACTGAATCGAACAACCTGGACGACTTTCGGGGAAAGCCGAATAGGTGACTTTTCTCGGATTCCACGGCGGCACGCCTTTGTTACCGGCCAGAAACCTTATTAAAACCTCAAATCACATTCTCATGATTCGGGAAGTGTCCAGCTGTCGTACGGCGGGCGCGACTCGCCATCCGGGCCGGAATCCCAGATGGGCCCGGTCGACTCCAGGTCGCGCACCGGTGTCAAGTAGGTGGTCTTCTCCGAGTCGGTCGGTTCCGCCTTGGGCCGCGGATCCGGCTCCGGGTTAGCGGCCCGTTCCGGCTCCGCCACGTGGTGCCCGGCCCGTTCCAGCCGATCGGGTGAGATCGGCGACACCGGCGTCTCGGCCGACGACATCCAGTCCGCGATCTCCTCGCTCGCCGTCTGGTCCGAACCGGGATCGGACCGCCGACCGGTCTCATAGGCCACCAGCGCCTCGGTCAGCAGCTCGGCCAGGCTCAGGTCGCTCTTGTGCCGCCGCGACGCCCGTGCCGCGCTGGGCACCTCGATCGTCCGGTCGCCGACCACCACGGCCGTGACGAACGGGTCCGGGGCCTCGTCGACGGCAGCCGCCTCGGCCGGGACGCGCCGAGGCAGTTCGGGCAGGTCGTCCTCGACGTCGGCGGACGTGAGGAACCGCGACCGGCCGAGGTCGAACCCGCTGCTGGTGGGCGGCATCGGGATGGGAGCGGGCTGCGGGATGGGATCCGGGTCGGGGATCGGCGGGATCTGGTCGGGTTCCGGGACCGGCGGGACCTGATCCGGCTCGTGGTCCGGGCTCGGATCCGGCGGGGGTTGGGGAACGGTCAGGTCGTCGTGCTCGGACGGCCGGGGGAAGTCCACCGCGTGCCCAGCCCCGAACGCGCCGGACGGGTATCCCGCACCGGTCGGGGTTCCGGAGTCCCAGCTCGGGCTGGTGTCGAACGACAGGCTCGGGTACCCGAGGCCGTGGTCGGGCCGAGGAGCGGTGTCCCGGCTCCGGTCCGACCCAGCCGAGTCGCGGTTCGACAAACCGGTCTCAGCGTCCCAGTCCTGGGAGCCGGAACCGTAGTCCGGCCGAGCAGCGGTCTCCTGGCTCTGCTCCGACCCAGCGGAATCGCGGCCCGACAAGCCGGCCTCAACGTTCCAGCCCTGAGAGCCAGATCCGAGGTCGTAGCCCGACGGAGAAGCGGTGTCCCGCCCCTGCTCCGACCCAGCGGAATCGCGGTCCGACAAACCGGCCTCAGCGGCCCAGCCCTGAGAACCGGAACCGAGGCCATAGTCCGACCGAGAACCGGTGTCCCGCCCCTGCTCCGACGCGTCGGTGCCGTGGTCCGGCAAGCCGGCCACGGCGTCCCAGTTCTGGGAGCCGGTTTCGAGGTCGTGGTCCGACCGGTGGTGTGCCTCGGTGCCTTGCCGGGGAGCAGTGGGGTCGGTGGGCCTGCCAGGGTTGGTGGTCGGGTCTGGCGAGTCGTCAAATCCGTGCTGGGAGCCGGGACCGTGGTCCGGCTGTGCTCGGTAGCCGGTGGCCGTTGGTTCCGACCCGACGCCCGAAGCCCAGTCGGATGAGCCGCCAAGGCTGTCGGATCCGTGGCCGTAGTCCGACCGGTTCGCGTCTGGGGACGGGCCACCAGAGCCCCAGCTCTGTCCGTGTTCGGGTTCGGAGTCCGACCGACCTGTAGCGGGGGTGCCGCCAGTGGACCAGTCCGGCGTTCGGCCGCTGGATCCGTGGTCGGAGTTGGTCGCTGGACCGCTGTCTGTACCAGGAGGCCCACCGGGCCACTGATGGCCTTGCTCCGAGCCGGCTGAGGCACTCCCCCAGCCAGGCTCGGGTCCGGCATCCGCACCCGAGCCGGACGAGCCACCAGCGGCCCAGTTCGGCGGGGAGTCCTGCCCGAAACCAGGGTCTCGCTGACGGCTCGCGTCCGAGCCGGGCGGAGTGCTGTCCGCGTCCCAGCCCGACGGCTGGGGCGGCAGCGCCCGACCGGCGTCCTGCGGAAAGCCCGCGTCAGTACCCCAACTCGGCGGCGGCGAGCCGGCTCCGAAGTCCGGGTGCTGGTGGAGACCGGCGTCCGAGCCCGAGAGCGCGCTGCTCCCGGCCCATCCCGGCGACTGGGGTGACATCCCCTGGCCGGCGTCCGGGCCCGATGGACTGCTCCCGGCCCAGCCGCGACCGGCGTCCTGCTCGCCGTCGCCGTCGATGCCGGGCGCACCATCCGCGTCCCAGTCCGACGGGGTGTCCGGTCCGAAACCGGGGTGTGGCAGGCCATCGGCACCCGAGCCCGACGAACCGCTCCCAGCGACCCGGCCATGACCAGCGTCCTGCGGACGACCGCTGTCAACGCCAGGTGTGCCGCGCTGGTCCCAGCTCGCCGACAGCGAGCCCGGCGCGGAGTCGGGGTGTGGCTGCCGGCTGGTGCCTGCCCAGTTCGGTGTGGTGGTGGGCAGGTCGGGTGTGGGTGGCCAGTTCTGCGGGGTGGTGGGGTCCGGGTCGGTCGGGGTCTGCGGATTGCCCGTTCGGAAGCCGTCACGGCCGAAGGAGTTGGCGGACAGGTGGAAGTCCGGGGTGGTGCCCTGGTTCGGCGTTGCTTTCGGCGGTTGTGCGGGGGGCTGCGGGCTTGCCGTGGGGTTGCCGGGGTCCGCGGTGAACGCTTGGGGTGCCTGGTGCGGGGGGTCGGAGGCCGGGCGGAAGCCCGAGCGGCCCAGGGAGTCCGCGCCCAAGCGGAAGTCCGGGCCCACGTGGGGTGGAGCGGTGGGGCGGGTGCCCGGCGGTGGTGTCGCGGTGTCGGGGGAGGTGGCCGACCTCGGGGGTTCCGGCGCGCGCGGGGGTTCCGGTGTCGAAGGGGACTGCGGGGTGCGGGCGGCGGGGATCGCCGGTCCCTTGGGGAAAGCCGCGCTGATGCCGGTGGCCGGGTGTTCCACGGGGAAGCCGTCGGCGCCTACCGCGGGGTGCACCGTGGTCGGGGCGTCGAAGAGGTCCGACAGCGGGGACTTGGGCTGCTCCTCCTCCGAGCGGAGGCGTTGCGGGGGTTCCACGCGCCACTTCGGGGTTTCTGGGGTGGACTCGTCCGGGCGAGGAGGCTCAGGAGGAGTGGCGGCCGACTGGTCGGCCGCGGGTTGTCCGGTCTCGTCCTCGGTGTCCGGAGCGCGCCTGCGCCCCCCCGCGCGGCGCTTGTTCAGCAGGCCCGCGGCTTGGAGGCTGTCCAGGACGTTCGCGACTTCCGGGGTGGCTCCGGCGGCGTGGTCCGGAGTCGGTTCTGGTGTGGCGGCCCAAGGGGCGGTGGGCGCCGAGGGCTCCGTCGGGGGAGCCGGTGTAGGTGCGGTGTCCTCTTCGGCCGCATCGCGTGCGGCACGGCGACGACCGCTGCGCATCGCCCCGGCCGCAGCGATCAGGCCCGTGGCGGAGACCGCGGTCTCGGTCGACGGCGGGGTGGCCGCCGGGAGTTCGGTGGACGTGGGCTCGCGGTCTTCGGCGCGGCGGCGGCCGCCCGCGGGTGCTCCCACCGAGGGATCGGGAGCGTCCGCACCGAACGGTTGGACCAGGCGCCAGCGGTCGGCCGCGTGGGCGCGGGCGGCGGAGATGCCCTCAACGGTCATGTCCTCGGCCGCGCGCAGGGCGCGCTTGACGCGCGGCCCCTCCTGCTTCGGCGCCGGTACCGGTCGCCACTGGCGCAGCTGCTGCTTCAACTCGGGTGCCAGCACGGCGTCGGGGGGCGGTTGGCTGCCGCGCATCGCACCCTGCGCTGACGGGCTGCGGCCGTCGCCTGGCCGCAGGAGGCTGCCCAGTTGCTCGTGGGGGCTCACCGGTTGGCGGTGGGCACCGGAGAACTCGGCCGCCAACCGGGCGCGCACGGCGTAGACGGCGCGGGCGCGGCGGCGTTCGGCGGCGTGGGCGGAGCGCAGGTCGGTCAGCGCCTCCGCGAGGTCGCCGGAGACCTCGTGCACGTGGGCGAGCGCCAGCAGGCTCTCGGCCAGGAGGGTGTCCAGTTGGTGGCGCTGGGCGCTGTCCGCGGCGTCGCGGAGCATTCCGCGAGCGAGGTCCACCCGGCCCGCGGGGAGGTGGACGCGGGTGGCGAGCGCCAGCCGCAGCCAGCCGACGTCGCCCGCGGACGGGGCGCGCACCGGCAGGTCCAGCAGCGGGGAGCCGACCTCGGAGGCCTCACCGAGGCGGTTGGAGTCCATGAGGGCGCAGACCAGTTCGAGGGTCAGCCTGGCCCGGACCTGGCCGCTGTCGACGGACGGGTCGGTCAGGTTCGCCAGCAGCTCCAAGCCCTTGCTCGCCGCGTCGGTGGCGGCCTGGAGGTCGCCCCAGCGGCGGTGCTGCGCCGCCGCGGAGGCGTGCAGCAGCCCGCGTTGCAGCAGGCGGGTGTCGGCGTCGAGCAGGGTGTCCGCCACGTAGAGCTGGTCGGCCTCGCTCAGCGCCATGCCCAACTGCGGGCCACGGCCGATGGTGACCAGGCAGTCGCCTGCCTGCACCAGCGCGGCGGCGCGGAGCGCGAGCGGCACGCCGTCCGCCGCCAGCACCGGGCGGACCGCGCCGAAGCCCGTCAACGGGGCTCCGACGGCGGTCGCGCACGCGGCCAGTTCGACCCGCAGGCGCCAGGAGGTCTCCTGCTCGCCCGCTTTCTCCGACGCCCGCAGCGCGTCGAGCGCGCGGTCGGCGATGCGGACACCGCGACCCATCCGGTTGCTGGCGAACACCACCAGCGATTCGGCCCGCAACCGGTCGATCTCGTCACGACGGGTCGAGGCGAGCGCGACAGCGCGCTCCCCGAGCACCAGAGCCAGCTCCGGTGCCCGCCAACGCAGCCGCCAGGCGGGCACGACCAGCGTGCTCACCTCGACGTCCGCCTGCGCTTCGCCTCTCGCCGCCATGCGTCCCGGCTCAGTCCCGGGTCAGCTTGCGGTAGGTGACCCGATGAGGCCTGGCGGCCTCCGCGCCGAGGCGGCTGAGCTTGTTCTTCTCGTAGCCCTCGAAGTTGCCCTCGAACCAGTACCACTTGGCCGGGTCCTCGTCCGTGCCCTCCCAGGCCAGGATGTGGGTGGCCACGCGGTCCAGGAACCACCGGTCGTGCGAGATCACGACGGCGCAGCCGGGGAACTGCTCCAGCGCGTTCTCCATCGAACCGAGGGTCTCGACGTCCAGGTCGTTCGTCGGTTCGTCCAGCAGGATCAGGTTGCCACCCTGCTGGAGGGTCATCGCCAGGTTCAGCCGGTTGCGCTCACCACCGGAGAGCACGCCCGCGGGCTTCTGCTGGTCCGGCCCCTTGAAGCCGAACGCGCTGACGTACGCCCGCGACGGCATCTCGACGTTGCCGACGTGGATGTAGTCGAGGCCGCCGGAGACCGTCTCCCACACGGTCTTCTTCGGGTCGATGCCCGAGCGGTTCTGGTCGACGTAGGACAGCTTGACCGTCTCGCCGACCTTGACCTTGCCCGCGTCCGGGTCCTCGAGCCCGACGATGGTCTTGAACAGCGTCGTCTTGCCGACGCCGTTCGGCCCGATCACGCCGACGATGCCGTTGCGCGGCAGGTCGAAGGACAGGTCGTCGATCAGGACCCGGTCGCCGAAGCCCTTCTTGAGGTCGTTGACCTCGACCACGACGCTGCCCAGGCGCGGGCCCGGCGGGATCTGGATCTCCTCGAAGTCGAGCTTGCGGGTCTTCTCCGCTTCGGCCGCCATCTCCTCGTAGCGGTCGAGGCGGGCCTTGGACTTGGCCTGACGGGCCTTGGCACCCGACCGGACCCAGTCGAGCTCGTCGCGGAGCCGCTTCTGGAGCTTCTGGTCCTTCTTGCCGGAGATGGCCAGGCGCTCGGCCTTCTTCTCCAGGTAGGTCGAGTAGTTGCCCTCGTAGGGGTGGGTCTTGCCGCGGTCGATCTCCAGGATCCACTCGGCGAGGTTGTCCAGGAAGTACCGGTCGTGCGTGACGGCGAGGACGGCGCCCGCGTACCCGGCGAGGTGCTGCTCCAGCCACAGGACGCTCTCCGCGTCCAGGTGGTTGGTGGGCTCGTCGAGCAGCAGCAGGTCGGGCTTGCTGAGCAGCAGCTTGCACAGCGCGACCCGGCGGCGCTCACCACCGGACAGCTTGGTCACGTCGGCGTCCGGCGGCGGGCAGCGGAGGGCGTCCATCGCCTGGTCCAGCTGGGAGTCGATGTCCCACGCGTTGGCGTGGTCCAGGTCCTCCTGGAGCGACCCCATTTCCTCCATCAGCTCGTCGGAGTACTCGGTGGCCATCTTCTCGGCGCTCTCGTTGTAGCGGTCGAGCTTCACCTTGATCTCGCCGAGGCCCTCCTCGACGTTGCCGAGGACCGTCTTCTCCTCGTTCAGCGGGGGCTCCTGCTGGAGGATGCCCACCGTGTAGCCGGGAGCCAGGTACGCCTCACCGTTTCCCGGTGTGTCCAGACCGGCCATGATCTTGAGGACGCTCGACTTGCCCGCCCCGTTGGGGCCGACGACGCCGATCTTGGCACCGGGGAGGAACATGATCGTGACGTCATCAAGGATGACCTTGTCCCCGTGCGCCTTGCGCACCTTCTTCATGGTGTAAATGAACTCGGCCATGGCCGCGATCGTAGAGCGGTGCCAATCGGGCAAGAACCGCGGTTGCCAGCAGCGCGTCTTTCGACACTGAAGAGTTAACTCCGACGAGGGTCACCCACACCTACAACACACCCCGTTCGGGGCTGGTGATCAGTGGTTGCGCAGTGCTGTGACCAGCTCATCCTCGGACAAGCTCGACCAGCCGTCGATGTCAAGTTCCGACGCCCGCTCGTGCAGGTCCTCCATGGTCCACTCCTCGTAACCGGCGGCGCGGCCACCTCTGGTGCCGACCTCCGACCTTCCCCCTTCCGCACTCGCGTCGACGATCCGCGCGACCTCCTGCCGAAGGTCGCCCTCGTCGCCGGTTCCGGTACATCTTCGCTTCCCCAGTGCCCCGATTGAGCATCTTCCACGCCTCCGCCCCAGGGTTACCCCGAGCGGACGCGCTCCTGACCGCCAACCGTCAGAACGGCGCGTCGACCGCCTCCTTGGCCCGCTCGTCCTCCTTGCGGGGCGCCACGATGTCCGGCATCCCCGGTATGGGCACGTCACCGCCCGCGGACCGGCCGTGCTCGACCGTCACCCTGCCCCACTGCAGGCTCGGACCGATAGCGGTCGCCTCGATCTCCGAGATGTTCCGCCGCTGCCCGTCCACCTCGTAGTCGCGGTTGCGGAGCTTCCCCGTGACGATTACCGAGTCGCCCTTCGCCAACGCCTTGTGCACCTCGTCGGCGAGCCGCCGCCAGCACGTCACCGTGAGGAACAGCTTGTCGCCGTCCACGTAGTCCTTCAACTCGGGGTCGTAGCGCCGAGCCACCGAGAGGATCCGGAACCTGGCGTGGCCGAAGCCCGAGGCGAGTTCCTTGTGCGTGACCTCGCTCGCCACGACGCCGACAACCGTGATCGCCGTTTCGTTCCAACCCATCTCCACGCCTCCGCATTCCGTCGTTCCAGTTCGCTGCTACCAGCCTCCGACCTGCGGCTTCATCGCGAAAGGGCAAGTTCCGAAACTGTGGACAACCACCCCGCCTGTGGACAGGTAGCGATCTTGAAAGCCGAATCGTCGTACCCGTGTGCTAGCGCGGAGCTAGACTGAGTGAGCGCTCACTCCTTGACATGAGTGAGCGCTCACTCATACAGTGGCGGCATGTCCGACGAAGGCACCACCCGACGTCGCCGAGCACCCGCGATGAGCCTGGAAGACCGCCGTGAGGCGCTCGTCAAGGCGACCATCCCGCTGCTGCTCGTGCACGGCGCGAACGTCACCACCAACCAGATCGCCAAGGCGGCCGACGTCGCGGAGGGCACGGTCTTCCGGGCGTTCAAGGACAAGCAGGAACTGCTGGTCTGCGCGCTGCGGACCGCCATGGAGCCGAACACCGAGATCGAGCTGATCGACCGGATCCCGACGACCGACCCGATCGAGAAGCGGCTGGTCGGCGCGGTCGAGGCCGTCACCGGCTACCTGGACCGCATGTGGTCGCTCATGAGCATGTTGCGGGACACGGGGTTCGACCCGCACGAGAACGGCGAGCGCAAGGGCCCGCCCGAGGAGATGCAGCGGGTCATGCGGCGCATCGGCGAGCTGTTCGAACCCGACGCCGACCGGCTGCGGGTCGAACCACCGCTGGCAGCCCGGCTGCTGATGGGCTTCGTGTTCACGAACCGGATGCAGCACGAGGGTTTCGGCGAAGGCGCGGCGGAACCGGAGCAGCTGGTCCAGCTGTTCCTGCACGGCACCATCCTGAGCGGGGGAAAGAAATGACCGACCTGATGATCGAGGCGCGGGACGTCACCAAGGCGTTCGGCGACGTGAAGGCGCTCGACGGGGTGAGCATCGCGGTGCCGAAGGGCACCGTGCTCGGCCTGCTGGGCCACAACGGCGCGGGCAAGACGACGCTGGTCAACGTCCTGACCACGTTGCTGCCGCCCGATTCCGGCAGTGCGCGCGTCGGCGGGTTCGACGCGGTCGGGCAGGCGCACGACGTGCGCAGCCGGATCGGTCTGACCGGCCAGTTCGCCGCCGTCGACGAGCAGCTCTCCGGCACGGACAACCTGGTGCTGATCGCCAGGCTGCTCGGCGCGAGCACTCGGGAGGCGCGGCAGCGGGCGGGTGAACTGCTGGAGCTGTTCGACCTGGCCGACGCGGCGAAGCGCCCGTCGCGCACCTACTCCGGCGGTATGCGCAGGCGCCTGGACCTGGCTGCCGGACTGGTCGGCCGCCCGGACGTGATCTTCCTGGACGAGCCGACGACCGGGCTCGACCCGTCGAGCAGGCTGAGCATGTGGGAGATCGTGGAGAAGCTGGTCTCCGACGGCACGACGGTGCTGCTGACCACGCAGTACCTGGACGAGGCCGACCGGCTGGCCGACTCGATCACCGTGCTGGCCGAGGGCCGCGTCGTCGCCTCGGGCACCAGTTCGGAGCTCAAGGCCCAGGTCGGCCAGCGCACGGTCACCGTCACCCTCGCGTCCGCCGCCGACCTGCCGAAGGCCATGCGGTCGCTGGAACGGGCCGGGATGCAGCCCGTGCTCGACGCCGAGCACAACACCCTCACCGCGCCGGTGACCGCTTCGCGCGAACTCGCGGTCGTGGTGCGCGCGCTGGACGAGGTCGGCCTGGAGGCCAGCGAGCTGGCACTGGGCGAACCGACGCTCGACGACGTGTACCTCACCCTCGCCGCCAACAAGGCCGCCTGAACAAGGAGATGGGCATGACCTCCACCCTCGCTCCAACGCCCACCGCGGCGGCTACGACGTGGCGCGGCAGCGGTTTCGCCACCCAGGTGCTGGTGCTGACGCAGAGATCACTCCGGGCGGTCGTCAGCGACCCGCGCATGGTGATCTTCAGCGTGCTCCAGCCGCTGATCATGCTGACGCTGTTCAGCCAGATCTTCAGCAGCATCGCGAACACCCCCGGCTTCCCGCAGGGCGTCGCCTACATCGACTTCCTGATGCCCGCGATCCTGGTGAACACGGCGATGCAGTCCGCGCTCCAGGCGGGCGTCGGGCTGGTGACCGACATGAAGAACGGCGTGCTGGCCCGGTTCCGCTCGCTGCCGATCCGGCTCAGCTCGGTGCTGATCGCCCGCAGCCTGTCCGACCTGGTGCGCAACGGGATCCAGCTGCTGGTCATGATCGCGTTCGCGGTCACGATCTTCGGCTTCGACCCCGCGGGCGGCGTGCTCGGCGTGGTCGGCGCACTGGCCCTCGCGCTGATCGTCGGCTGGGGCCTCGGCTGGGTGTTCCTGGCCATCGCCGCCTGGCTGCGCAACGCCGAGCTGATGCAGACCGTCGGCTTCCTGGCGATCTTCCCGCTGATGTTCGCCTCCAGCGCGTACGTGCCGATCACCGGTCTGCCCGGCTGGTTGCAGGCGATCGCCAACGTCAACCCGCTGACCCACGCGGTGGACGCCGCACGAGGGCTCGCGCTGGCCCAGCCGGTCACGGGGGCGTTCGCCGCCATCGCGACCAGCCTGGTCATCGCCGCCGTCGGCGGGGCGTTCGCGGTGAAGGGCTTCAAGAAGCCGCTCTAGCCCTCTAGTCCTTCGAGCCCGACATCTTCTTCAGCATCGCGTTGTAGGCGACCAGGTCCGCGTCGCCGTCACCGTCCGCCCGCCGGTCCGACCGGCGGGCGTCGCGGTTGTCGGACCTGGCCCACTGCACGAGCAGCGCCACCATCACGACCAGCAGCGGCAGTTCGCCTGCGGCCCAGGCGATACCGCCGCCGAGCCGCTGGTCCTCCAACTGCGACGAGACCCACGGCAGGGCGAGCGACCGGTAGAAGTTGTCGCCGATGACGGTCTGCGAGCCCATCAGCGTGATGCCGAAGAACGCGTGGAACGGGATCGACGCGAACAGCAGTCCGAGGCGTCCCAGCGGCGGCAGCCGGTTCGGGGCCGGGTCGATGCCGATCACCGGCCAGTAGAAGACGTAGCCGACCAGGATGAAGTGGGCGTTCATCGCGAGGTGCGCCCAGTGGTTGGGCAGCGCGGCGTCGAACAGGCCGGAGAAGTACAGGCCGTAGAACGACCCCACGAACAGGAACAGCGCGACGAACGGGTTGGTCAGCACCTTCGCGACCGGCGACTGCACGAACGCCAGCACCCAGTCGCGTGGACCGGTCGGTCCGTCCTTGCCCGACGTGGGCAGCGCGCGCAGCGCGAGCGTCACAGGACCGCCGAGCACCAGCAGGATCGGCGCCAGCATGGACAGCAGCATGTGCGCTTCCATGTGCACGCTGAACATCGCGGGCGCGTACCGGCCGATGCCCGACGACGTGGCGAACAGGATCGTGAGGCAGCCCAGCACCCACGCGACGGTGCGGCCGACCGGCCAGGAGTCGCCGCGCTTGCGGAGCTTGCGCACACCCAGCAGGTACAGCACCGCCAACGCGATCGACGCGGTGCCGAAGAGCAGGTCGAACCGCCAGTCGAAGAACAGCCGGAACGCCGTCGGCGCGCCGTCGAGGTCGTAGCCGATGCGCAGTTCCACGGTGCTGGGCAGTGCCTTGCCGTCGGTCGGCGGGGGCGTGCGGCTCAGCGCCGCCGCGATGCCGAGCGTGACGAACATCAGCAGGACCTCGATGCCCGCCAGCCGCAGCAGCGCGGCACCGGAGCCGGTCTCCACGACGTTGCGGACGCCGCGGGCCCGTTGCAGGTAGCCGATGCCGCCCAGCAGGAGCAGCGCGGCGATCTTGGCGACCACGAGCAGGCCGTAGTTCGTGGTGAACAGGTCCCTCAGCGGCAGCCGCACCAGCGCGTTGACCACGCCTGAGGCGGCCATCACGATCCAGCACGCCAGCGCGACCGCGGAGAACCGGGTGGCGGCCAGCGCCAGGTGCGAGCCGCCGCGGCGGCCGTGCGCCAGCAGGGCGATCAGCCCGCCGACCCACAGCGCGGCGGCCACGAGGTGGAACAGCAGGCTGTTGGTGGCCATGTCGTGCGAACCGCCGCCCGACGAGTGGCCGGTGACCGCGACCGGCATCAGCGCGAACAGGGCCAGGAAGAACAGGACCGCCGTCCAGCCCCACGACAGCACCAGCGTGCTGCCCAGCGCGATCAGCGCCACGATGACGGCGGTGATCATCCACGCCTTCGCCTGCTCGATCAGCCCGGCGGCCTGGATCAGCTCGGCCGGGTTGAACAGGGTCGACACGGGTTGGCCGAACGCGTCGGCCGCGGTGAACGGCACGGACAGCACGGAGCCGAACGTCCACAGCAAGGCCGTCCACCCGGCGGTGCGCAGCGCCGCGTACCCGTCGGCGGCCAGCAGGCCGGACGCCTGCGGCGGCACCAGGAACGCGGCCAGCAACAGCGACCCGATGGTCACCACGGCGGCCGACTCCGTGAGGACCCGCACGATGATCAGGCCGATCCGGTCGTTGCCCGTCGCGGTCATCAGACCGGCCGCGACCAGCGCCGCGACAGCGGATCCGATGACCAGGAGGGGGACCAGACCCGTTCGCCTCCTGCGGGGGCTCGGCGTGGGCTCGACGTCGGCGAGGGCTTCGGAGGACACGCATCGAGACTAGGCCGCCCGTCACGGGCCCGTGTGCCGGCCTGTGCACGGGCGGGCGTACCGACGCACGGCACTGACCACCCACTACGGTTTCGCCCCGTGACCCGCTCCTCTCGTGCGCTGCCGCTCGTGGTGGCGACCTTGGCCCTCGCGGGCTGCAGCTACAGCGTCAACGGCTCCGCGCTGCCGGATCCGAACACCCCGTCGACGACCACCACGAAGACCTCGGCGCCGTCGTCGTCGGCCGCGGCGGGTCCCGCGCCGAAGATCGCCAAGCCCCGCACGGTCGCGGGGGTGGACCCGTGCAAGATGCTCGACGCGGCGGACCTCAAGTCCATCGGCACGTTCAAGCGCGACCCGCGCCGCCAGGACGACGCGATCCCGGAGTCGTGCCAGTACCTGCTCGACGACGGCACCGCGAAGGGGCGGACCGTCGTGACGGCCCTGTACCAGCGCTACGAGCAGGTGCGGGAACGGCAGAAGGGCGGCTCGGAGCAGCTCGTGGAAGGCCACTCGACGTGGCTGCTCTGCCAGTTGAGCGGGCCGGAGGAGGTCTGCACCGCCACGGTCGCGGTGAACGCCAACCGCAGCATCCTGGTCGCGGTGGCCCAGACCGGCGGCGTGCCCGAGCAGATGGTGGTCGCCATGACGCCGCTGCTCAAGGCCGCGCTGGCTCGGATTCCGGTCGCGTAGCGGCCAGTTCCCGGCGGCGGGACCGGGCGGCGAGCCACACCGCGGGCACCATGAGGGCGCAGACGAGCGCCACGAAGCCCAGCGACACCGTGAGCGAGCTGAGGTGGGCGAGCCCGCCGACGATCGGCGGCCCCGCCAGGAACCCCGTGTAGGCGATGGTCGTCACCAGGCCGAGTTCGCGTTCTCCCCCGGTGCCGTCGGCGCGCCGACCGGCGTCCCCGGCCAAGTCCATGATCACCGGGAAGGCGAACGCCAGTCCCAGCCCGGCGAGCGCGAAGCCGAGGTAGCCCGAGACGGGCGTCGGGATCAGCACGGCACCCGCCAGGCCAGCGGACGCGACCACCGCGCCGCCCACCAAGAGCCGGTAGGGACCCCAGCGCCGCTGCACCGGCTCCCCCGACAGCCGGGCGCAGGCCATCGTGATGGAGAACACGGCGTACGCGGCGGCCGCCGCGGCGTCGCCCATCCCCCGCTCCCGCACCAGGAACAGCGCGGACCAGTCGGCCGACGCGCCCTCCGCGATGGCCGAGCAGAACGCGATGCCCGCCAACAGCCAGAGGACCGGACGGCGCAGCACGGAGGGCTGCGGGCCCACCGCGGCCTCGCGGTGCCGTTCGCCGGACTCGCCGGGCACCCTGCGGTGCACCAGCAGCAGCACCGCGAGCCCGATGGCGGCCGCGAGCAGGAAGTGCCGCAGCGGGCTCCACGACGCGGCCGCGGCGAACGCTGCGCCGACCGACCCGATCAGGCCGCCGAAGCTGAACCCCGCGTGGAACTGCGGCATCAGCGGCCGGTCGAGTTCCCGCAGGACCGCGACCGCGGCGATGTTCATGGACACGTCCAGCGCGGCGATGCTCGCCCCCAGCAGGAACAGCACCAGCCCGAGGTGGAGCGGGGTGGACGTCAGCGCCAGCAGCGGCAGCACCGCCGCACCCGCGATGCCGCTGGCCAGCACCAGTCGGCGGGCGCCGAACGCGGCGCAGGCGCGCGCGGCGAGCGGCGCGGTGAGCGCGAGGCCGATGCTCGCGCCGAGCAGCGCGAGGCCGAGGGTGCCCTCCTCCGCCCCGACCTGGGTGGCGAGCGCGGGCACGCGGGCGGCCCACGTGCCGAAAACGGCGCCGTTGAAGACGAAGACGATGAACACGGCGAGTCTGGGTGATGGCACAGGGGCCTCCTTCGCAGGTCTCTCCCCAAGCATGACTGAAGCGCTTCAGATCCGTCCAGTTCGATCACTGGGACCAGTGGTTACGCTCTGCGGTGTGGACACAGCCCGCCCGCGCAAGCCGACCCTCGACACCGTCGCCGGTGTCGTCGGGGTTTCGCGCGCGACGGTGTCCAACGCGTACAACCGACCTGATCAGCTCTCCGCGGCACTGCGGGAGCGGATCCTGGCCGCCGCGCTCGACCTCGGCTACTCCGGACCGGACCCCGTGGCCCGCAGCCTCGCGACCCGGACCAGCGCCGCCGTCGGCTTCATGCTGGGCCAGCCGCTCACCGCGGCGTTCTCCGACCCGGCGGTCTCCGTCGTGCTCGACGGACTGGCGTCCACTGTGGACGGTCGAGACCACTGCCTGGTGCTGATGCCGGGCAACGAGACCGGCGGACCGCGGCCGGAGACCGTGGCCAGGGCGCAGGCCGACGTGTTCGTGGCGTACTCGCTGCCCGACGACGCGCCCGCGCTCGCCGCCGTGCGCGCCAGGGGGCTGCCGATGGTGGTGGTCGACCAGCCCGTGCTGGCGGGTACCGCACGCGTCGAAGTGGACGACACCGGTGGCGCCCGTTCGGCGGCAGAACACCTACTCCTGTTGGGGCATCGTCGTTTCGGCGTCCTGACCTTCGCGCTGCGGCCCGGCGGCAGGTCCGGCCCGGCCGACGCGCGCCGATGCGCCGAGTCGACGTTCCGGGTCACCAGGGACCGGCTGGCGGGCTACCTCGACGTGCTGGCCGCCGCCGGGATCACCGACGTGCCGATCTGGGAAGCCAGCGGCAGCAGGCGGGAACTGGGCCGCACCGGCACGAAGTGGCTGCTGGAACAGGATCCGAGACCCACCGCGCTCCTCTGCGCCTCCGACGAACTCGCCTTCGGAGCGCTGAGAGCCGTGCGCGACGCCGGGCTTTCCACGCCCGACGACGTGTCGATCACCGGCTTCGACGACGTTCCCGACGCCAAGCACACCGACCCGCCGCTGACCACGATCCGCCAGCCACTGGCGGAAAAGGGGCGAAGAGCGGGAGAACTGGCGTTGAGACTGCTCGACGGCGAGAGCCCCGGTGGACCGGTCAGAGTGCCCGTGGAACTCGTGTTGCGGGCCTCCACTTGTCCCCCAAGGTGATCTGCGTCACTTTCGGCACTTCTTAACCCATATTCCGGGCCCTGAACGGAAACGGTCAAACGTCTTCCGGCGATGAGACCGGTGGGGACGGCTACGCTGCCACGGCACGTGGTCGGCATCCCCTCTAGCCTCCGTAGCTCAGTGGAGAGAGCGAGGGACTTCTAATCCCGAGGTCGCAGGTTCGAATCCTGCCGGGGGCGCTGCTGGTCAGATCGATTCGGAAGGGCCGGGCACGGTCGAAAGGCGCCCGGCCCCCGATCGGTCGTAGCGGATCCTGTGGTCGCATGTGGACGGTATTGCCGGTCATCTGCGACCACATCCGCGGAACGCAAACGAGCGACTGTCACCGAAGGTACGCGGCAACTCACGCAGCGCTTCGCAAATGGTCACCCGTTCACCACTTCGACCGGTTTCCCGGTCGCGATTCGCCTGTTTCGACCTACCCGAAGTCGTGCCGGTGATCCCGTGCCCACTCGGCGAGGCCGCGGCCCGGTCGTCTGACCACCCGCTCGAAGTCCGGCGAGACCTCCGGCGGCTCTTCGGCGTATTCCGCCTGGTAGCACAGGATGTACTCGGCCACCTCCATCGGCAGCCCCGCTTCGATGAGCGTCCTCCGCGCCTGCCCGAACGTCAGCGGCTCGAAGCGCAGCGGCCTGCCGATGCCCTCAGCGACCGCGGCGGCCTGCTGCCGGTGGGTGAGGCGTTCCGGACCGGTCACCGTGTACGCCTTGCCGTGATGGCCGTCCTGGAGCAGCGCGGTCGTGGCGATCTCCGCGATGTCAGCCTCGTGGACCGGAACGCCGGTGCCGTCGGGGTAGGCGTTGCGGATGACGCCTTCGGTGCGGATCGAGTGGGCCCAGACGTCGAGTTTGTTCACCATGAACTCGTGCGGCCGGATGTGGGTCCACTCCAGGCCGGATGCCTCAATCTGTTGCTCCAATTGGAGGAGCAGCTCGAAGCTGCCCGGCCGCCGGACCGCGACGGCGCTGCCGGTGAGGTCGACCACCCGGCGCAGCCCCGATTTCACCGCCAAGTCGAGGAAGTCGCCCGCGCCGTCGACGGCCCGATCTTGACTGACGACCGCGGGCAGGTAGTAGACCCGGTCGACGCCGTCGAGCACGGGGGCCAGGTCGGCGGGGTGGTCGAGGTCGCCGCGGACGACCTCGACGGCGTCGGGCAGCCCGGCCTTGGCCGGGTCGCGGGTGAGGGCGCGGACTTCCTGCCCCGCGGCCAAGAGCTGGTGGACGACGGCGCGGCCGGTGGTGCCGGTCGCGGCGGTTACCAGGACGGTCACTGGACTTCCCTTCGGTATTAAAACTTGAATACCGAAGCTAGCCAGTCCG
>JBDSAJ010000833.1:0-12568 GCA_039922235.1 Umezawaea sp. | reverse complement strand
AGGTCAGGCGAGCTTTGCGGAAGAGCGCAGTTCAGAGCCATTTGATGCCGTGGCTCAGCAGGTGCCACCGACCACACCTGACGGCCGGCCCGGCTGAGACCGAGAACACCGCCCCGCGGGAAACACGCGGTGACACCCCGCCGTTGTAACGATTGGTCGGCGCGGTTCCAGTGCCCCCAGGGCTCACCCCCCCAGGCCTTGGTGGCAATGCTTTCGGCTTGAGCCGTGTGCTGTCGCTCGCCGGAGGACAACCGCCGCGCCGATCTCACAACCAGCACCCGGTCGCTGCTCCCCCTCAGCGGCCGGGTGCTGTCTCCTTCAACGGGCGAGTCGCACGTCGAGCCTGGCCGACGCTCCCGCGACCACGACCCGCACCTCGACGCCACGACTGGTGGTGACCTCCGCGTGCGGCACGCGGCGGCCGTCGAGCCGGACCTCCGCGACGTGCTGCCCGGCGGGCACGACCGCGCCGACGGTGAGCTGCCCGCGCACGCCGCGCGCTGTCACGTCGGTGCGCAGCAGGGCACCGGTCCGCGTCGCCGTGACCCGCACCTCGACGCCGCCCACCGCGATGTGGCTGCCCGACACGCGGTCCTGCCCGTCGGGCACCTGCGGCACCACGGCCAGTCGACCGTTGCCGAGGTCCGGGTCCACCCCGAGCTGCTGGTGCACCACGGGCCACAGGACGCCGTAGGCGCCCCACACCTGGAGGGCCATCGAGCGATCGGTGAACGGGCGGTCGACGTTCGCGGTGAAGTCGGGCGACGGGGCGATCTCGGGCATCGCCCCCGGCGTCTCCCACACCGCCGGGTCGAGCTGGATGCGGGCGTTGCCCGTGGTGTAGCGGCGCTGCTGCGCCAACCGGCCGAAGTTGCCTTCCGCCACGGCCATCACTGCGGTGTTGAGCGAGAACACGCCCCGCTCGGCCGCCACCTCCGACACCAGCGGGTCGCAGGACGGGCCGGGGTTCCCCGCCGGGGTGCTGGTGGGCCCGGTGCCGGTGTGGAACAGGCCGAACTCGCCCGTGTAGCAGTCGCGTTCACGCTGCGCCAACGCCGCCGCACCGTGTTCGGCCGACGCCACCGGACGTCCTCCGCCAACGGCCTCCATCGGCGTCACACCGGTCCAGTGCCGCTGGACGATCGGCGCGTTGTCGTTCGCCGGGTCGTCCGGGTCGTCGATCGACTCGGCGTAGCCGACGGCCTCGGGCACCCACCACTGCTCCTCGAACCGCGTCCGCAGCACGTCGGCACGCCCCTGCGCCCAGGACCGCACGGCCTCGTCACCCTTGGCTGCGGCCAGGTCCGCGAGGTCGTGCAGGCCGCGGACGAGGTAGACGGCGCTGTCGAGCTTCTCCTCCCCCATCCCCGCGCGCTCGACGTTGGCCAGCCCTTCGGGCCAGCCGTCGCCGTCGGCGTCGAGCCGTTCGGTCACGTACCGCAGGCCACGGACGCTGAAGTCGTACATCTCGTCGCGGAAGGCGTTGTCGCCGGTCCACCGCCACACCAACGCGACTGCGGACGGGAACTTCGCCGTCTCGTCGGTGTTGCCCGCGTCCGCGTTCGAGCCGAAGTAGACGTCCCCGGTGTAGACGACCTCGTGCACCACCTTCCCGCTGCCGCCGTTGAGCGGCTCGCTCACGTCGCGCAACGCCCGCAGGTGGTCCTTCACCACGTCGAACTGCCCGGCCGCCACGGCCGCGTACGCGGCGTACTCGCCGTCGGTGGCGAACAGCCACGGGTAGTCGGGGAACCCGGCGGCCAGCCAGCGCGCCCGCGGCACGGTCGCCACCGGCGGCGGTAACGGGTGCCCGCGGCGGTGGCGCGGATCTCCAGGTCCCGCACCTCCTGCACGGAGTCGAGCAGGTTCTGCTTGCTCTGCTCGACGCTCCGCTGGAGCAGCCGGTCGCCGGGCAGGTCGACGACGGTGGTGCCACCGCGTTCACGCCTGCTCCGCACGATGTCGCGCAGCGCCCCCGCGGGATCCCGCAGCGCCCGGTCGAACCCGGCGCGCGCGTCGGCGGTACCCGTGTCCGTGCCCGCCACGGTGAACCACACCGTCGTGCCACGGCCCGGTGCCAGCCGCACCCGGTAGTCCAGGCGGCCACCGGTGCCCTTGCCGAACGTCGAGTCGTCGCAGCGCGCGGGCGCCGTCCCCTCCGCGGGGCAGATCACCGGCGGGTCCTGCGGTCCCCGGTGCGCGGCCCCGAGCGCGTGCCCGTCGGGACGCCTGGACGAGCCGACGTAGGCGGCGTAGTCACGTGGGGCCGCGGTGTCGCTGAACTCCAGGGCGTCGCCGGTGAAGCGGCCCGTATCGGGGGTGTCGCCGTCCGCGCTGGGCGTGGTCGTTCCCCACGGGTAGGCGGGCATCAGCTCGCAGTGCGCGTCCAACGACAGCGTGACCTCCCGCCGCGCGTCACCGCGCAGGGTCAACCCCACAACGACCGCACGCTGCCCGTCGGGCACGAACTCGACCCGTTCCGCGGTGATCCCCGCTCCGGCGTAATCGAAGCGCTGATAACCCCAGCCCCGGCTGTACCGGGTGGCGGGCACGTCCTCACCCAGCCAGCGCCCGTCGACGGCGAACCACAGGCCGTCGAGCAGCTTGACCGGCGGACTCCAGAACCCGCCCATCTCACCACGCGTGTGGAACCCGGCAGCCGGGTAGAGCCCAGCCTCGTCCCCCATCACCCAGGCCCGGTCGCCGGTGACCAGCGCACGCCGGTCGGCCAGGCGTGAGGTCTCGGAGAGTTCCGGGGACCTGGTGGGCTGGTCGGCGACGGCCGCGGGTGCCAGGGCGGTCGCGGTGACGAGCACGGTGAGCAGGGCCAGGGATCGTCGCGGCACGGGACGCCTCCTGCGGTCGGGTCAGCGACCACCACCGCCGACACCACCGTGGGGTCGCCTGTTCGTCAAGGATGACGGCCCCCGCCCGGTCCCGCCACCGTCGCGGAGGCCGGTGGTCACGACCACGCCGATGTCACGTCTGGGGCTTGGCGGGCGACTGTGCTGTCGTGAGCACACCGTGGACACCGCCTCTGCTGGCCGATCTGACCGCGTTGGAGCAGCGCGTGGTCGAGGCGGCTCGCCGAGGCACGTGGGTTGAGGGTGTCGGCAGGCTGTCGGTGGAGGAACTCGCCGTCGCCGAGGATCAAGGCCTGTGGGTGCGGGCGCAGTTGATCCGGGAGTTGTTGCTGGGTCGACACGGAGAACTCGATCCGCACGGGGTGCGCGTCCGGAAGGTACGTGTGGTCGGTCTGCTGGACCTGGACCACGTTACGACGACCGTCCCGCTGTACCTGCACGCCTGCGCGATCTCCGAACGGATCACCTGTCACGATGCGCGGCTGCGAGAGTTGAGCCTGATCCAGAGCACCATGACCGGCCTGCACGCCAACGGCCTGCGTGTGGACGGTTGCCTGTTCCTGCGCGGCGTCACGGTGCGCGGTAGCGGCGAAACTGGTGCAGTTCGCCTGTCCGGCGCCCATGTTGGCGGCTCAGCCGACTTCGACAAGGCAGAGGTCGTCAACAACTCCGGTCCCGGCCTGCACGCCGACAACCTGCGTGTAGACGGTGACCTGCTCCTGCGCGGCGTCACGGTGCGCGGTAGCGGCGAAGCTGGTGCAGTTCGCCTGCTCGATGCCCATGTCAGCGGCCGAGCCGACCTCAGCAAAGCGGAGGTCGTCAACGACTCCGGTCCCGGCCTGGGCGCCGACAATCTGCATGTAGACAATGACCTGTTCCTGCGTGGTGCCACGGTGCGCGGTAGCGGCGAATATGGCGCGGTGCGCCTGCTCGGCGCCCATGTTGGCGGCTCAGCTGACTCCGACAAGGCGGAGATCGTCAACGACTCCGGTCCCGGCCTGCACGCCGACCGCCTGCGTGTGGATGGTGGCCTGTTCCTGCATGGTGCCACGGTGCGCGGTAGCGGCGACGATGGAGCGGTGAGCCTGCACGGCGCCCATATCGGCGGCCAGATATCTGTGAAAGATGCGCAGGTGGTCAACACCTCAGGACCTTTGCTGGAGTTGACCGAAGCGCACGTAGCGAAGGCACTGGTATTTCCGGTCTCCGTGGTGTGTTCGCACAGCGGAGTAGGGGCTCGGCGTCGACGTTGCGCTGCGGGCGCCCGGCAAATAAGCGTTCAGCGCCTCGAATTCGCCCGTCTCCAGGGGCTGTCGTGGCAGCAGTGGTTGCACCTGCTGGTGCACCACACCCCGGACTACGCGCCGCAGCCCTTCCAGCAGTTGGCCGCAGTGGAGCGTGCCGCAGGACACGACGCCAACGCCCGCGAAATCCTCATCACCCAGCAGAACGAACTGCTCCGCCGCACCCCCGAAGCGCTGGGAGGCTGGTGGGGGCAGTGGCGACACCGACTGTGGGGCTGGCTGGGACGCTACGGCTACCGCGCCCAACGCCTGGTCGTTGCCCTGGCCGTGATCCTGACGTTGGCCGGGGCCACGGCCTACCTCGCCGGGCAGGTCCCGACCCGGCCGGACCATCACGCCGCCGAGCGCGTCCGCCCCGCCACGGCACCCCCCGACGCCGGGGGCACCGCCTGCTCGACCGTCGAACTGGTCGGCCTGGGCCTGGACCGGGGCCTGCCGGTCGGAACAACGGGATTGCGGGCCCGCTGCGACCTGGACACCGCCACCAAACGGGGACAGGCGTTCACCGTCCTGCTGTGGGTGCTGCAGGCCGCCCTGTGGGCCTTGGCGACCCTGACCGTGGCGGCCTACACAGGCATGATCCGCAAACCAGCCTGACCGCACCAACGACGGAGAGTGGTCCGACCGTCGCAGGGGTCACGGTCAGGCGGCCGAACGTGTGAACCACTTGCAAGAGCCTCGCTCCGCACCACTCGAACCGCTGATGCTGGGGGTAGGGGCAGCGAGGGGGTGGTGGTGTGGCGCTCGTGGTGCGCCTGTTGGGGGAAGTGGCCGCAGACGTCGACGGCCGGCCGATCGACCTGGGCCCGCCGCGGCAGCGGAGCGTGCTGGCCGCGCTGGCGGTCGAAGCGGGTCGAGTGGTGCCGGTGGCCCGGCTGGTCGAGCGAGTCTGGGGTGAGGACGTGCCGCAGCGGACGCGGTCGACGCTGCACAGCTACCTCTCGCGGCTCCGGCTGGCGCTGGCGGACGCCAGCGGCGTCGCCGTCGTGCGGCGGTCGGGTGGCTATGCGCTGGTGGTCGAGGAGCAGGTGGTGGACCTGCACCGGTTTCGTGAGCTGCGGGACCGTGCCCGCGCCGCGGTCGACGACGCCCAGGCGGAGCGCTCGCTGGGCGAGGCGTTGCGGCTGTGGCGCGGCGAGGCGCTGACCGGGCTCGGTGGCCCGTGGGTCGACGCGGAACGCGAGCGGCTGGAACGGGAGCGGCTGGTGGCGCAGCACGATCTGGTCGACACCCGTCTGCGGCTCGGTCTAGGTGGGGAACTCGTGGTCGAGCTGTCCGCTCGCGGCGTGGAGCACCCGCTGGACGAACGCGTGGCGGCCCAGTACCTGCGGGCCCTCTACCAGGCCGGACGGGTGGGCGACGCGCTCGACCACTACCGGGTGGTCTGCCGTCGGCTGGTCGAGGAGTTGGGGACCGATCCCGGCCCTGCGCTCCAGGACCTGCACCGGCAGGTGCTGGCCGCGGAACCCGCGCTCGCCCCGACCCGTCCGACCGCGTCCGCCCGCGGGGTCGTGCCTCGCCAACTGCCCGCCGCGCCCGCGCCGTTCGCGGGCCGCCGCGGTGAACTCGACCGACTGGACGCCTCGGCCGCCATCGCGGCCATCGCGGGTGCGGGTGGGATCGGCAAGACCTGGCTGGCCCTGCACTGGGCGCACCGGCACGCCTCCCGGTTCCCCGACGGGCAGCTGTTCGTCGACCTGCGCGGGTTCAGCCCGGACGGCACGCCGATGGCGCCGACCGTGGCGCTGCGCGGATTCCTCGACGCGCTGGGTGTCGACGCCGCACGGGTCCCGGTCGACGAGCACGCCAGGACGGCGCTGTTCCGCAGCCTGCTGGCCGACCTGCGGGTGCTGGTGGTGCTGGACAACGCCGTCGACACCGCGCAGGTCCTCCCCCTGCTGCCGGGTGGCGCGGCGTGCACGGTGGTGGTGACCAGCCGCAACCGGCTGCCCGGCCTGATCACCGGGCACGGGGCCCGGCACGTGCCGCTGGACGTGCTGTCGGATGCCGAGGCCCGCACCCTGCTGACCGACCGCCTCGGCACCGCGCGGGTGGTGGCGGAACCGGTGGCGGTGGACCGGCTGCTCGCGCTGTGCGGCCGGTACCCGCTCGCGCTGGGCATCATCGCCGCTCGCGCCGACACCCAGCCGCACCTGCCGCTGGCCGCGCTGGCCGATGAGCTGGACGACCTCGGCGTTGGCGCGCTGGACGGCGAGGACCCCTCGGCCAGCCTGCCCGCTGTGCTGTCGTGGTCGCACCGCACGCTCACCGCCGACCAGGCCACGGCGTTCGCGCTGCTCGCGATCGCCCCCGGCCCCGACATCGGCGTGCCCGCCGCCGCGAGCCTCATCGGCCTGTCCCTCGGTGACACCAGGTCGGTGCTGCGTGCGCTGGAACAGGCGTCGCTGATCGGCCAGGACGCGCACGGCCGCTACCGGATGCACGACCTGGTCCGCCGCCACGCCGCGCGCGACCTGCCCGAAGCCGAGCGAAAACGGGCGCTGCGCCGGGTCGTCGACTTCTACCTGCACACCGCCCACGCGGCGGACCGGCTGCTGAACCCCCACCGCGACCCCGTCCGGCTGGAACCGGCCGCGCCGGGCGTCGAACCCCGGCCGCCTGCCGACGATCCGGCGGCCATGGCCTGGTTCGACACCGAGCACCGGTGCCTGCTGGACGCCCAGCACACCGCCGCGTCCTCCCGGTGGCACCGGACCACGTGGGACCTCGCGTGGACGATGGAGACCTTCCACCGCAGGCGCGGCCTGCTCCGCGACCGGCTCGACGTCTGGCGGACCGGCCTCGGCGCCGCCGAACACCTCGCCGATCCCGCGGCCCACGTCCTCACCCACCGGCTGCTCGGCCGCGCCCACGCCGACCTCGGCCTGCACGACGAGGCGGTCGACCACCTGCACCGGGCGCTCGACCTGGCCGAGCACCACCACGATGCCACCAACCAGGCCCACGTCCACCGGACGCTGGCCGCGGCGTGGGCGCAGCGCGGTGACACCAGGAAGGCACACGACCACGCCACCCAGGCGCTGAGCCTCTGCCGCACCCTCGACGACCCGATCTGGGAGGCCCGCGCGCTCAACGCGGTGGGCTGGTACACCGCCCAACTGGGCGACCACCACCAGGCCCGCGCGCACTGCTTGGCCGCCCTGGCCCTGTTCCGCCACCACCACGACCCCGAAGGCGAGGCGACCACCCTGGACAGCCTCGGCTACATCGACCACCACACCGGACGGCACGCGCAGGCCGTGGACCACTACCGCGCGGCCCTCGTGCTGTGCCGCGACCTCGGCACCACCTACGAGGAGGCCGACACGCTGGACCGGCTCGGCCGGGCCCACTCCGCGCTGGGACAGCACGACCGGGCCCGTGCGGTGTGGCGGGAAGCGCTGGAGCTGTACCGGCGGCAAGGACGTGCGGACGAGGCGGAGCAGGTGCGGTGGCAGCTCGGCGACCGGTAGCCGGGGGTCGCGCACGGTTCCCCGCGCCGAGAACCGGTCGTGGCCAAACCCCCTCAAGTCGGCCACGACCGGTTCACGGCAGGCAGGTCAGCACTGTCTCCCGGTATCGGCGATCGGCTGCCAGGGCGCGGTCGCCCCGGAGGCACCGCCACCGATGCGGATCGTCGTCGAGGTCATCGTTCCTCCTGTCAGCGACTCCTGATCCCCCGTGGCGGTTCTCGGGCGCCACGGGGGATCAGGGTGCTGCGCCACTGGTGCAAGATCCTTGTGTTCCGCTTGAATCGGCAGGTGACAACCGCTATCCCCCTCTCCCCCGAAACCGCGGTGCGACTCCGCGTGCTCGGTGCCGTCGAGGCACTCGTCGACGGCCACCGGATCGAGATCGGTCCGGCTCGGCAGCAGTGCGTCCTGGTCGCGCTGCTGGTGGACGCCAACCGACCTGTGTCGGTCGACCAGCTCGTCGACCGCGTGTGGGGACAGCGGGCGCCGTCACGCGCGGTGGGGACGTTGCACAGCTACCTGACCCGCCTCCGGCAGGCGCTCACCGGAGTGGTGTCGATCGTCCGGCAGTCCGGCTGCTACGTCCTGGCCGTCGACGAGCGCACCGTGGACCTGCACCTGTTCCACGCCCTGGTCGCCCATGCCCGTGCGAGCGGCGAGCCCGCGGTGTTCGAGCAGGCGCTCGGGCTGTAGCGCGGTGAGGCGTTCGCCGGGCTGGAGTCGCCGTGGGTGGCGATGGTGCGGGAGCAACTGGAGCGGGAACGGCTGGCGGCCGAACTGGACCGCGACGACCTGGCGCTGCAGCTGGGCAGGCACGCGGACGTGCTGCCGCTGCTGCGGTCGCGGACCGCGGAGCAGCCGCTCGACGAACGGCTGGCGGGACAGCTGCTGCTCGCCCTCTACCACTCCGGCTGCCAGGCCGACGCCCTGGAGCACTTCGACCGGACCCGGCGGCGGCTGGCCGACGAGCTGGGCAGCGATCCCAGTCCGCCGCTGCGGCGCGTGCACGAAGCCATCCTGCGCGGCGAGGTCGACGCGGCCGCCCCCGCACCGAAGGCCGTGCGCAACGACCTGCCCGGCGACCTCGCCGACTTCACCGGCCGGGAGGCCGAGCTGAGCCACGTGCTCACGGCGATCCCCGCGGGCACGGGTCCGGCGACGGCGGTGGTGATCGAGGCGATCGACGGCATGGCCGGGATCGGCAAGACGACGCTCGCGGTGCACCTGGCGCACCTGCTGACCTACCGCTACCCGGACGCGCAGCTGTTCGTGGACCTGCGCGGCCACGACCCGGACCGCCCCGCCGTGGACCCGATGAGCGCGCTGGACACGCTGCTGCGCGCGCTGGGCGTCCCCGGTGAGCGGATCCCGGCCGAGCCCGCCGAGCGGGCGGCGCTGTGGCGGGCGGAACTGGCCACCCGGCGGGCGCTCGTGGTGCTGGACGACGCCGCCGACGCGGCCCAGGTCCGCCCGCTGCTGCCGGGCACCCACCGCGCGCTGACGCTGATCACCAGCCGCAGGCGGATGGTCGACCTGGAGACCGCGCGGGTGCTGTCGCTGGACCTGCTGCCGCACCGGGACGCCGTCGCGCTGTTCACCACCGTCGTCAGCGACGACCGCCCGGCGAACGAACCCGACGTCGTCGACGAGGTGGTCGAGCTGTGCGGACGGCTGCCGCTGGCGCTGCGCATCGCCGCCGCGCGCCTGCGCAGCCGTCCCACGTGGACGGTCCGGCACCTCGCCCAGCGCCTGCGGCAGGGCCTGGGCGAATTATCGGTGGGCGACCGCAGCGTCGCCGCGACCTTCGCGCTCTCCCACGACCACCTCACCACCGAACAGCGGCGGCTGTTCCGGCTGCTGGGTCTGGTGCCGGGCACCGACTTCGACACCTTCGCCGCCGCCGCGCTCGCGGGCATCCGCGAGGCCGAAGCCGACCGGGTGCTGGAGGAACTGGTCGACGTGCACCTGCTGGAGCAGCCGACGCCGAGCCGCTACCAGTTCCACGACCTGCTGCGCGAGCACGCGCGGGCCGTGACGGTGGAGACCGAGTCCGACGCCGAGCGGGCCGAGGCCGTGGCCCGGTTGTTCGACTACTACCTGCACACCTCCACCGCCGCGGGCGGACACCTCGGGTCCAACGCGCCCGAGCCCCGGATCGCCTACCCGCCCGCCAACGCCCCCGAGTTCACCGACGGCGGGGAAGCACTGGCGTGGCTGGGCGGCGAACACGTGAACCTGGTGTCGGCCGTGCTGCACGCGGCCGACCACGGCCCGCACGCCCACGCCTGGGAACTGACGCAGGCGTTGTGGCGGTTCTACTTCATCCGCGGGCACGTGGACGACTGGATCACCACCCACCGGGCCGCGCTGCGCGCCGCGCGGGCGTTGGCCGACCCGTTCGCGGAGGCGGAGGTGCTCAAGAGCCTCGGCACCGCACACTGGCAGGCCAGGAAGCTGCCCGAGGCACTGCGCTGTCAGCACCTGGCGCTCGACCTCATGCGGGAACTGGCCGACCGCGACCGGGAAGGCCAGGTGCTGGCGAACATCGGCCAAGTCCTCAGCGACGCGGGGAGGCACGCCGAGGCGCTGGAGCACGTGCGGCAGGCGCTCGTCATCACCCGCGAGGTCGGCGACCGCACCGAGGAGACCAACGTCCTCAACGTCCTCGGCGAGGCACACCGCGCGGCAGGTCTGCCGTCCGAGGCCGACCACCAGCTGGCGCTGGCGAACGCGCTCGACATCGGCGACCGCTACCAGCAGGCCCACGCACACGTCGGCATCGGCCACGCCGTGGCACCGAACGATCCCGAGGCCGCCCGCCTGCACTGGGAGCTGAGCCTGGCGATCTACCGGGAACTGGGCGTCCCGGAGGCCGACGAGGTCGCCGCCCACCTGGCCGAGCGGTCCACGTCGGACGAACCCGCCTGAGCCCAGCGGACTGCTCCCCGGAAGACCGCTGGTCGACGCACTAGGGAGCTGTGCACGGCCGAGCCGAGCGGTGTCAGTCCACAGTGGTGTACTGATCGGCTCTTGAGCGGGCGGAGTTCCGGTCGCGGGCGCATCATGGCTGCGCCACGATCCCCGAAGGAGCCTCGCCATGACCACCGAACAGCAGACCGAGTCCGAAGTAGAGAGAGTCGTGCTCGACACGCTCGCGGCCCACAAGTCCTTCTACCTGGCCACCTCGGGCAGCAACGGCCCGTGGGTGAACGGCGCGTACTTCGCCGAGAGCGGACCGTTCACGCTCGACCTCGTGCTGGAGCAGCGCGGCCGGACGCTCGCGGCGATCCGCGAGAACCCGACGGTGGCCGTCGTGATATCCACCGGCTCACCCGCCGACCCCTTCCTCCAGGCCCAGGCGACGGTGGAGGTGCTCGACGCCGGGGCCGAGGAGGACGAGGTTCGCCGGGTGCTGCTCGCGAAGATCCCCGAGATCGAGCCGTTCCTCGCCGCGCCCCTCAACGCGGTGCGGTTGAGCATCCCCGTCTGGCGGGTGACCGACGTGCCGAGGGGCTGGCTCCCCGGCCGCGAACTGGTGCGCTGATCAGGTCAGCAGCAGCACCTTGCCGACGACGTCGCGCGCCTCGATCGCGGCGTGCGCGTCAGCGGCCTCCTCCAGCGGGAACGTCTGACCGACGACCGGCCTGATCCGCCCCGCGGCCGCTTCCGCCAACGCCCGTCCCACCAGCCGCTTCGCCTGCTCGGGCGGGAACTGGACGCGTTCGATGCCGGAGAGCCGCACCCCTCGCCGCTGCGCATCGGCCGAGTCGACCGGCGCGAAGCCGCCGCCGGGAGTGCCGTGCGCGGAGAACCGGCCGCCCGGCGCCGTCGCGGAGAACGCGGCCAAGCCGATCTGCCCGCCGACGCCGTCGAAGACCACGTCCGCGACCAGGTCGTCGGCCCAGCCCGGTTCGGTGTAGTCGACCACGGCGTCAGCGCCCAGCGCCCGGACCGCGTCGAGCTTCCTCCGGCCCCGTGCGGCGCCGACGACGTGCGCGCCCGCGGCACGGGCCACCTGCACGAGCAGGCTGCCCAGACCGCCTGCGGCCGCGGTGACCAGCACCCGGTCGCCCGGCTGGATGGCCGCGTCGTCGACCAGCCCCATCGCGGTCCGGCCGTCGTGCAGCAGCGCGGCCGCCTCCACCAACCCCAGGTCGTCCGGTACCTCGACCAGACCGTCCACGCCGACCAGCGCCTGTTCCACGTATCCGCCCGCGACGTCGGCGACGACGCGCCTGCCGACCCAGGCCTGGTCGACGCCGTCGCCGACCGAAGCCACCCGCCCGGCCACCCCGACCCCAGGGACGTACGGCGGGCGCAGCGGGAAGTACTCGGCGCCCGTCCCACTGCGCATCTGCGCGTCCAGGAACAACACCGGCGCGACGGCCACGTCGACCACGGCCTCCCCCGGCCCGGCGATCGGCGCCTGCGCCTCCTGCGGCACCAGCACCTCGGGTCCACCGAACTCAGCCACTCGGATGATCCGCACGGGGCAAGTCTCGAACCTCCACTTAAGTCGATGTCAACGGAACCGCCGACGGGCCGGGCCCGATCTTGCGAAGATGGCGTCGTGAACGACAGCGCGCTGGTCCTGCCGCTCGACGACATCGCCGCCGACCTCGCCACGACGGGTGGGAAGGGTGCGTCGCTCGCCAGGCTGGCGGGTGCCGGGCTGCCCGTGCCGCCGGGGTTCCACGTCACCACCCGCGCCTACCGCGACTTCGTCCAGGCCGACGGCCTGGACGAGGAGATCCGAACCGCACTGCGCGCCGCCGACCCGGCGGACTCGATCGCCGCCGCGTTCGCCGGCCGTCAGGTACCGGAGGCCGTCGCCGAGGCCGTCGCGCACGCCTACCGGGCGCTGTCCGACGGCCCGGTGGCGGTGCGCTCGTCGGGAACCGCCGAGGACCTGCCGGGGATGTCCTTC
>JBDSAJ010000832.1:0-5833 GCA_039922235.1 Umezawaea sp. | reverse complement strand
GCTGAAGGTGCTCGGGGAGGTCGTTCCGGCGGCCGAGATCACGTGTTACGACCTCGGTGCGGCGCGCTGGCACGCCACAGGGGAGTTGTTGCCCGAGTCCGTGCTCGGCGAATTGCGCCAGCACGACGGAATCCTCCTCGGCGCGGTCGGCGACCCGTCGGTGCCGAGCGGGATCTTGGAGCGTGGGCTGCTGCTGCGGCTCCGCTTCGAACTTGACCACCACGTGAACCTGCGGCCCGCGCGGCTGTACCCCGGCGTGCGCAGCCCGTTGGCCGACGCGCCGGAGATCGACCTGGTCGTCGTGCGCGAAGGCACCGAGGGCCTGTACGCGGGCAACGGCGGCCTGCTGCGCAAGGACACCCCGCACGAGATCGCCACCGAGGTCAGCATCAACACCTCGTTCGGCGTCGAGCGGGTCGTCCGGGACGCGTTCGCCCGCGCCTCGAACCGGCCGCGCAGGCACGTCACGCTGGTGCACAAGACGAACGTGCTGACCCACGCCGGGTCGCTGTGGTCGCGCGTGGTGGAGGAGGTGTCCCTCCAGCACCCGGAGGTCACCGTGTCCTACCAGCACGTCGACGCGGCCACGATCCACCTCGTCACCGACCCCGGCCGCTACGACGTGATCGTCACCGACAACCTGTTCGGCGACATCCTCACGGACCTGGCGGCGGCCGTGACCGGCGGCATCGGCCTCGCGGCCAGCGGCAACCTCGACGTGACCCGGCGCAACCCGAGCATGTTCGAGCCGGTGCACGGCAGCGCGCCGGACATCGCGGGCCAGGGCATCGCCGACCCGACGGCCGCCGTGCTGTCGGTCGCGCTGATGCTCGACCACCTCGGCGAGCACGAGTCCGCTCGCCGCATCGAGGCTTCCGTGGCGTTTGATCTGGCTACGCGGGACCACCAGTCACCGGGGGCTACCTACGCCATCGGTGACCGGCTCGCGGCGTTGGTTTCATCGAACGTTCGGACCTGATTTCTCGTTCTTCCGCTCGACGCGATGCCCGCCCGACCCCCCTTGGTCCGGGCGGGCATCACGCTTTTCCGGCCACCGCGGCGATCTCGTCGGCGAACGCCGACCACAGCTCCCGCGGCAGGTCGTGCCCCAGACCGGGGTAGGTCACCAACCGCGCGCCGGGGATGATCGCCGCGGTCTCCCGCCCCGCCTCGACCGTGCACAGCGGGTCGGCTTCGCCGTGCAGCACCAGGGTCGGCACCCGGATACCCGCCGCACGCGGCCGGAGGTCGCCGGTCGCCTTGACCGCCCGGTCGTGCCGCACCAGCGTGCCGGGGTCGTGCGCCCGGCTCCACGACACCCGCGCCACCTCCCGCACCCACTGCTCGTCCACGGGGTAACCGGTAGACCCCAGGACGCGGGTGATGTGCGCCATCCGGTCCTGCCAACCCTCCTCGGTGTCCGGGAACTCCTTCGCCAGCTCGACGAAGATCGCCGGGTCGGGCCTGGTCGTGGACAGGTCCGACCAGCTCATCATCGAGGTCAGCGTCCGAACCCGGTCCGGGTGGCGCACGGCCAGCACCTGCGCGATCGCCCCACCCATCGACAGCCCGACCACGTGCGCGCGATCCGCGCCCCGCGCGTCCAGGATCGCCGCGGCGTCATCGGCCATGTCCTCCAGGCGGTACTCGGCGTCCTCCGGGAAGTGCGTCGACAGGCCGGTGTCCCTGTTGTCGAACCGGGTGACGGCAAAACCGCGGCAGGCCAGCTCGGCGCAGAACCCTTCAGGCCAGATGACCATCTGCGAGCCGATGCCCATGATCAGCAGCACCGGCTCACCGTCGCCGAAGGTCTCATACGCGATCTTCGTGGAGCCGTTGTGCGCGAAGTCCATTGGTCCCCCACTACTAGGTACGGTGTACGTAGTAAGAAGCTAGCCGACCCCGTACGCCGTACGCAACTATGATTCGCCAGTGCCGGACGACGACTACGACCTGGTCTGGGCGCGCCCCGAGCGCGCACCACGCGGCCCGCGCCCCGCCCACACGCGGGACGACATCGCCGCCGCCGCGGTGACCATCGCCGACGCCGACGGCCTGACCGCGGTGTCGATGCGCGGCGTGGCGAAGGCCATCGGCGCGGGGACCATGTCGCTGTACAACTACGTGCGCCGCAAGGACGACCTGTTCGACCTGATGGTCGACCGGGTGGTGGCCGAGATCGACCTGGCACCACCACCGTCCGGCAACTGGCGCCACGACCTGCACGGCCTAGCCCGGCGGACCCGCGACGTCATGCGGCGGCACCCGTGGTTCGCGCGGTCGCTGACCCTGCGGATCTCGTTCGGGCCGAACGTGCTGCGGTACTCCGAGTACACGCTCTCACTACTTGACCAGGCGGGGCTGGACGACCGCACCATGATGGAGACGATGCCGCGGGTGAACGTCCTCATCGCGTCCCAGGTGAACGCCGAGATGGCGAACGCCGAAGCGATCCGCGCCAGCGGCGTGCTCGCCGAGCGGTGGTACGAGGCTCAAGCCGCACACCTGCGATCGGTGCTGGAAAGCGGCGAGTTCCCACTGGTCAGCCGAGTCTTCACAGCCGGGATACCGCAGGCCGACCCGGACGAGTGGCTAGAGCACAGCCTGGACCTGCTGCTGGACAGCATCGACCCCGGCTGACCCGGCGTGACCTGCCACACGGCGAGTTGACACGCGATCTCCCCAGCGAACAGCATCACAGCGCTGCCCGTGGGGGAAGTCCGGTCGAAATCCGGCGCTGACCCGCAACGGTAGGTCCGTCCCCGAGGGGACGGACGAGCCCGATCACCCATCGGCGGCGTGCTGCTTCCAGCTCCTGCCGTGGTTTGCGGGACGGGGACCTCCGTCGGTCGCTCGCGCTCAGGCCACCTGCCCGAAAGGTGACCGTGACCGCGATCCGCATGACCAGGACCAGCCCACTGGTGGTGCTGCTGGCGGTCGTGCTCGCCGCGTCCGTCGTGGCGGGCGTAGCGCTGGGACCGGTCAGCATCCCGTTCGGCCGGGTAGTCGGCTTCCTCCAGGCAGCAGCCACCGGCGGCCGGGTCGAGGCGGTGGACGCCGGCCAGTACCGGATCGTGTGGGACATCCGGCTACCGCGCGTACTGCTCGCGGCCATCGTCGGCGCGGGCCTGAGCGTCGTCGGAGTCGCCGTACAGGCGATGGTCCGCAACGCCCTGGCCGACCCGTACGTGCTGGGAATCTCGTCCGGCGCGTCAGTAGGCGCGGTCGCGGTCGCAACGCTCGGCCTGTTCGCCTCGCTGGGGATCTACGCGATGTCGGTAGCCGCGTTCCTGTCCGCGCTAGGAGCGACAGCCCTGGTGTACCTGGCCGCTCGCACACGCGCAGGCCTCACACCGTTGCGGCTGGTGCTCACCGGCACCGCGATGGCATACGGGTTCCAAGCGCTCACGCTGCTGCTGGTGTTTCAAGCACCGCACGGGGAAGCCGCGCGCGCCGCCATGTTCTGGCTGCTGGGCAGCCTGGGCGGCGTCACGTGGGGCTCGCTACCGGTCGCCGCCGTGATCGTGGCGGCGGGGACGGTCTACCTGCTCGCGAACGCGAGACGCCTAAACGGCCTGTCGATGGGGGACGAAACGGCCACGACCCTGGGGATCGACGTCGTGCGGACAAGGCGGCGACTGTTCGTCGTGACGGCCGGGATGACCGGCGTGCTGGTCGCCGTGAGCGGAGCGGTCGGGTTCGTCGGACTGATGCTGCCGCACCTGGTGCGAATGGTCGTCGGCTCCGACCACCGGCGAGTACTGGCCGTGGCACCACTCGCAGGCGCGAGCTTCCTCATCTGGGTAGACGTCGCCGCCCGAATGGTGGCGGCACCGGAAGAACTGCCGCTCGGGGTGATCACCGCCGCGCTGGGCGTCCCGTGCTTCGTGTTCTTGATGCGCCGCCGTGGCTACGTTTTCGGCGGCGCCTGATGGAACTGGAACTGGACGCCATCTCGGTAGCCGGAATCGTGCACGAGATCTCCCTCACAGCCGGGACCGGCGAGGTAGTCGGCGTAGTCGGTCCCAACGGGAGCGGGAAGTCGACGACGCTGCGGTGCGTCTACCGAGCGTTGAAACCGACCACCGGCGCGGTGCTGCTGGACGGCCGGGATTTGCTGTCCCTGCCGACCAAGGAGAGCGCGCGACAGCTGGCGGCGTTGACGCAAGACAGCCACGTGGAGTTCGACTTCACCGTCAGCGAGGTAGTCGCGATGGGACGGCTACCGCACCAGTCGGCGTTCGACCGGGACACCGACCACGACCGCGAACTGATCGCAGACTCGTTGCGCCGCGTAGACGCCACACACCTAGCAGCACGCAGCTTCCTCACCCTGTCCGGCGGCGAACGCCAACGCGTCCTGATCGCGCGAGCACTGGCACAAGAACCACAGGTGCTGGTACTCGACGAGCCGACCAACCACCTCGACATCAGGCACCAACTCGACGTACTGGCGCTCGTACGCGGCACCGGCCTTACCGTCCTCACGGTCCTGCACGACCTCAACCTGGCCGCCGCGTACTGCGACCGAATCCACGTGCTGGATGGCGGCCGGGTAGTCGCAGGCGGCAAACCAGCGGACGTACTGACCCCCGACCTCATCCAGGCCGTGTTCGGCGTACGCGCACACCTGGTCCCGCACCCCGTGAGCGGCGTACCCCAACTCCTCTTCGAACACCCGGAGGTAACCCCGTGAGACGCCTGCTAGCCCTTTGCCTGATCTTCACCACCACCGCCTGCGGCGCGGTGGTAGCGGAGAACACCACGGCGACCGCGCCGGTGACCGTGCGGAACTGCGGACAGGACGTCACCTTCGACCGCGTACCAAGCAAGGTCGTCACCAACGACACCGGCATCGCCGAACTGATGTTCGCGCTAAGCCTGGCCGACCGGATGGCCGGCTACGTGATCGGCGACGGCCAGACGGCCGACCTGGCCACGTCACCGTTCAAGCCCGACTGGGACAAGGTCCCGAAGCTGGCCGCGAAGATCAACAAGGAAGTCGTACAGGCCGCAGACTCCGACTTCGTCTTCGCCGGGTGGAACTACGGCTTCTCCGAAAGCACCGGCTTCACCCCCGACGCGTTGCGAGAACTGAACATCCCGACCTACCAACTCACGGAGGCGTGCCGCAACGGCACCGGAAAACAGCGCGGCATCATGCCACCACTCGACGCGCTGTACGAAGACCTGCGCAACCTGGGCAAGATCTTCCGGGTACCCGACCGAGCCGACCAGCTCATCACCGGCTACCAGGCACAGATCGCCTCGGCGGAAAAACTGATGGCGGACAAGCCGAGGCCCAAGGTGTTCCTCTACGACAGCGGCCTCGACCAGCCATTCACCTCCGGCCGCAACGCCGCACCACAGGCCATCATGGCGAAAGCCGGCGGCGACAACATCTTCGGCGACCTGGACGACAGCTGGACAACCGTCGGCTGGGAAACCGTGGTGCAACGCAACCCAGACGTCATCCTCATCAACGACTACGCAGACGGCGACCACAACACCCCAGAACAGAAACAGGCGTTCCTGGAGAGTTACGCACCACTATCGGCCGTACCCGCCGTGCAGAACAAGAGGTTCTACGTCCTGCCCTACGCGGCATTGGTGGAAAGCCCCCGCAACCCCGCCGCGATCGAGGCGTTCGCGAAGTTTCTGGCCGGCTGACAGACCGGACATAGGGTCGGCAGCATTCGAGCAAGGTCGAGGTGATGCGTTCCGTGCGTCAGGCAGCGACCGGTTCGCGGGTGTAGGTGCGTGTGCTGGGGCTGGTCCAGACGAACGTTCCCGGAGTCGGCTGGGCCACCGCCCAGCGAGGATCATGGCTTTT
>JBDSAJ010000831.1:0-13127 GCA_039922235.1 Umezawaea sp. | reverse complement strand
GCTCGGGCGGTGTGAGGACGGAGGACACGAGGTGGCCCACCGCGGCGCGGTGGGCGATCCGCCTGGGCCCACTGGCGCTGACGCCGGTCGCACTGCTCTTCCTGTTCGAGCCGCGGGGCGTCCTGACGCCCGCGGTCTGGGCGCTGGCGTTGCCGGCCAGCGCACTGGTCGTCGTCGGGAACCGGTGGCCGCTGGCCGTCAGCCTCGCCGAGTCGGGCCTGCTGGTGGTGTCCGTGGTCGTGATCCCCGCGAGCATCGGGATCACGCAGCTGCTGGCCGGTCTCGCACTGGGCGAACTCGCGATGCGGCGGCCGTGGCTGCCCCAGTTGGCCTGCGGGTGCGCGGCGGCCTGCGCGGTGGGCGCCTTCTACCTGGCCTCACCGCCCGACGCCGAACCCGTGCCCACCGTGCTGCGACTGCTCATCATGGTCGGCTTCCCGGTGCTGGCCGGGCGGCACCTGCGGTCGCTGCGGGAACTGACGCAGCGCTACCGCCGGGAGGGCCTGGACGCCGCGCGCATCAGGGACGCCGAGGTTCGCGCGGCACGGGAGGCCGAGCGCACGTCCATCGCCCGCGAGCTGCACGACCTGGTGGCGCACCACGTCTCCAGCATCGTGCTGCGCGTCGGCGTGGCGCGGCACGTACCCCACGACGCCGACGCCTTCCGCGCGGCGCTGGACGACGTGCACGCGGCCGGGTCCGACACGCTCAAAGACCTGCGAGACCTGGTGTCCGTGCTCCGGGCGCCCGGAGCGTCGGAGGCGGCCCTGCTCAGCCCGGACGGTCTGGACCCGGCGTTGCGGCAGGCGGTGGAGCGGTGCGAGCAGGCCGGGTTCGGCGTCACGGGCGCCATCACCGAGCAGGGCCGCGGTCTGGACTCGGTGCGGCGGCTGGCCGTGCTGCGGATCGTGCAGGAGTCCCTGACCAACGTGATGCGCCACGCGAGCCCCGGTGCGCACGTCGAGGTCGACGTGCGCGGAACCCCTGACCATGTCGAGATCGCGGTCGTCGACCACGGGGCTCCGCGCCACCGGCCCGACGGCCCGCCGGGGCACGGGCTGATCGGCATGGCCGAGCGGGTCACGGTGCTCGGCGGCACCTTCCGCGCCGGTCCCACGCCGACGGGCTGGCAGGTCGCCGCGCGGTTCCCGCGCGCGCGTTCGGCGGCCGACCGGTGATCCGCGTCGTGCTGGTCGACGACCAGCGCCTGGTCAGGGCCGGGCTGCGGATCCTCTGCGACTCGGCGCCGGACGTGGAGACCGTGGCCGAAGCGGCCAACGGGCACGAGGCCGTTCGCGTCGTCGACGAGCACCGCCCCGACGTGGTCCTGATGGACCTGCGGATGCCGGGCATGGACGGCGTCACCGCCACCGCGCGCATCCTCGAACGGCACGCGCACACGCGGGTCGTGGTGGTCACGACGTTCGACGACGACGAGCACCTCTACGGGGCGCTGTCCGTCGGCGCGTACGGGTTCCTCCTCAAGGACTCCGCGCCAGAGGACCTGCTCGCGGCGGTTCGCCGGGCGGCGGCGGGCGAACCGCCGTTCAGCCCGGCCGTGCTGCGGCGGGTGGTCGATCGGGCGACCGAGCGGCACCGCCCCTCCGCGGGCGAGGACCCGCTGCCGCCGCTGACCCCTCGTGAACGGGACGTCCTCGTGCTGCTCTCGCACGGGTTGAGCAACGCCGACATCGCCGAGCGGCTGCACCTGGGCGTGACCACGGTCAAGACGCACGTCGGGTCGTTGCTGACGAAGACGGGCGTCGACAACCGGGTCCGCCTCGCGCTGCTCGCCTACGCCGCGGGCATCCGGTGAGGTGCGACCGCTAGTGACCCTTGCGGGCAGATCCGTTGCGGATCCAGACGAACAGCGCCAGCGCGCCGAGGGCGGCCACGACGACGATGTCGATCGTCCTCGCGGTGGACGCGGCCGCGGGTCCGGTCTTCTGCTCGACCGCGCCGGTGTTCTGCGTCGGGATCTGGACGGTGTCGGTCTGCACGGCGAGCACGGCGCTGTCGCCGACCAGCCGGACCTGCGTGGGCACGGAGTGGGCGAACGGCCTGCAGCAGGAGGAGGGCACGTCGGCGCCGACGGCGCTGCCGACCACCACGAGGAGCATGAAGACCACGGCCAGGAAGCCGGTGAGCACTGTCGCTCGAACGATTCGGATGACCACGACGCTCGTCCTCCTCCGGCCGGAAACCGATGGACGCCAACGGGTGGGTCTACGGACACGACGGCGAAGCGGCTCACCGAGACGCCGGAACGTTATCCCGCCGTTATCTGCCGGGCGCGGTAGGTGGCCGCCGCGCTGGTCGCGGAGGCCGCGATGATGGCCGAGCCGACGACGACGCCGCTGATCGCGATCGGGAGGCCGTCGGCGAGGCTGTAGCTGCGCAGGGTCTCGCCGATCGACCAGACACCAAGGACAGCGGTGACGATGCTGAGCCACGGGGCGTCCAGCGGCGCCATCGCGCGGACCATGGACAGCACCAGCACCGCGGCGGCGATCGCGACGACCACCCAGAACCCGGCGAGGTTCTCGCTGATGACGGTGCGGTCGAACGCGAGCGGCGCGATGATCGACCAGACGGCGGCCAGGAAGCAGACGGTGCTGGTGCGGCTGGCAACGGCGATCAGCTTCAGCACGACTTCCTCGCCGCGCCACTGGGCGGTGTCTTCCACCTGGTCCTCCGTGCTTCGCTCACCCTCTCCCGCGGGACTTCCGCGACTCCACGGGTGCGTCGATCACGGAGCCGCTCGGTGGGGTTACACCGAGGATGGCCGACAACGGGCTCTTTGTCGAGAACGGTTCACGTTCCGCTGGTTCCACGAATAGTGACTCATTCACACCATGCACCGTTCGATTCGTCTTGAGGTGCATATTTCGGCGCCGTCGTCACCGATGAATGGGTGGCGCATTGTCAAACCTGTGGATTGTGTTCGCCGCATGGTTCAGGTCGTGCGTGCGGCGATGTCCAGGATCTGGTGGTGCAGGGCGGGAGTTGAGAACAAGGCGGTTCTGGTGTCGCCGTGCCGGTCGTCGGACAGGTCGCTGTAAACACCTCCGGCTTCCTCGACGATCGGGACGAGTGCGGCGATGTCCCAGGCCCCCACTCCCTGCAGCAGGAAGGCATCGAGTTTGCCGGTGGCCACGAGCAGGGTGCCGTGGCAGGTCCCGGATCCGGTCGATGGTTTGCGGACTGTGGTCGTCGGCGGGGACGTGCGGTGCCAGTCCAGCGCCGGCACCGTGATTCGGGCGTGCGCCGCCAGGTTCGCGGCGCGTTGTCGGTCGGGTGCGTTTAGTCGGGCAGGCGGTGGCCAGATACCGATTGCGGCGTCGTGGAAGTCGGTCGCCGTGGTTACGGCGAGCCGGGTTGGTACCGCGGTGTGGTCCATCGGCAGGCGGGTGCTCCAGGCTCCCGAGCCGCGTGCGGCCCACCACCGGGTCTGGCAGGCCGGAGCGGTGACCACGCCGAGGGAGACGGCATCGCCCTCCTCCAGGGCGATCAAGGTGCTCCACTCGGGTTCGCCGGCGAGGAAGCTGGCGGTGCCGTCGATGGCATCGACTACCCAGCGGCGGCGGCCGTGGCCTTGGGCACCGCCTTCCTCGCCGAGGAAGGCGTCAGTGGTACGTGTCTGGTTGATCAGGGCGCGAACGGCGTGTTCGATCTCGCGGTCGACAGCGGTGACCGGGCTGCCGTCACTTTTGGTCTGCCAAGCGATGCCGCCGGTTGCGAAGTGGCGTGAGGAGATGGCGTCAGCGTGGTCGGCCAGCCTGTGCGCCAGTTCCAGATCTGCTGCGGCGCCATGACTTTCACGGGCTTCGGCGTTTGTCATGGGGCACCTGCCTGTCGGGCGTTCGACGATGTCGAACAGTGTCCCGAAGCACGCGCCCATGCCGATACCGGGAACTCCTCGGGGTGGAAGCGGTTGCCTTCGCCGACAAAGCAGAACTAGTCTAGTTTCATAGTTTTTATGACTTTGGAGGCGTTCTAGGTTATGCTGGGCTGCATGGTGACGACCCGTGGATCCGCGCCCGGCCGCCGTGATCGGAAGAAGGCCGCGACCAGGCAGGCTCTGGCGGACGCGGCGCTGAAGCTCTTCCTCGAACGCGGCTACGAGCACGTGACAGTGAAGGAGATCGCCGAGGCGGCGGACACCGCGATCGCGACGCTGTTCGCGCATTTCCCCGCAGGCAAAGAAGCCTTGATCCTCGCGGACAGCGGCGAGCGCCTTGAGTCGCTGACAGCCGCGGTCCGCGAACGACCGGAAGGAACCTCCGTCCTGGATGCCCTGCACGCGTTCTTCGCGGCGAGAGGGCCGTTCAACGACAACATTCCCGAGGAGTACCGCGTCCGCGTGGATCTCGTGCTGCGCACGCCCGCGTTGTGGGCGTATGCCCGCAAGGTGTGGGTCGACTGCCAGCCTGCTCTCGCCGAACTGCTCGCCGAAGCTGCGGGCCATGACGAGCCCGACGACTCGCTGCACGTACTTGCCCGCTACGTGCTCGAGACGCCTGATCTTGCCTCGTACCGACCTGATCGCCAGGCCGCTCTGACCGAGGCGTTCGCCCACCTCAAGCAAGGATGGCCACATCTGTGAAGCCGCTACGCGCCGCAGGGATGAACGTTCTGGTCACCGGCGGCAACGCCGGCATCGGTTACTTCGTGGCCGAACAACTGGCGTCAGCAGGTGCCAACGTCGTGCTCGGCTGCCGCGACGCCGGCAAGGCGGCAGCCGCTGCCACCGCGATTCATGAACAGGTACCCGGCGCCTCCCTCAGCCACATGCCGCTGAACCTGGCTGACCTGCTATCGCTGAAGTCCTCAGTGGACACTTTGGAACTCGATCGCCTCGACGTGGTGGTGCTCAACGCAGGTGTGGCGCTGGACTATCCACCGCGACGAGAGAGCGTCGACGGGTACGAGCTGATGTTCGCCACCAATCACTTGGGGCACTTCGCACTCCTTCACTGGCTCACTCCCGTGCTCACTGCGGCCCCTGCTGCCCGCATCGTCACCACGGGCAGCTTCGCGGCCCGCTCCGAACGGCTCGACCTGGACGACCTGCAGTCCACCGAGGCCTACGATCCGAAAAGGACGTACGGGCGCTCCAAACTGGCGCAGATGAGCTTCGGTTTCGAGCTCGACCGCCGCCTGCGTGCCGCAGGTCGCCCCCAGCTCAGCGTCGTGGTGCATCCCGGTGGTGCGCTCGACTCCCTGACGCCTGCGCGAGCCGGAATCCACGGCCGGTCCACGACCCAGCGGTTGCTCGGGCTGCCTGCGGGACTTCTCCTGCACGGCAAGGACGCAGGTGCCCGGCCTGCTGTCCGGGCCGCTCTCGATTCCGAGGTCAGCGGTGGACAGCTCTGGGGACCGCGTCAGTTCGGCCTGCGCGGCGCACCGCATGTCGAACGACCACATGCACACATGATCGACCCCGAAACCGCCGCACTGTTGTGGACGAAGAGCGTCGAGCTGACCGGTGTCGACCCGATGGCCGCGTGGGAACGCCCTACCCGATCCACCAACCCAGGGGCGTGAGTTGGCTGAGATCGCGGAGCTGACGTTTGCTCCGCGACCGGGTGTGCAGCGGATCCAGGCCGCACCGAGGCGGAGTCCGACTAACGAGAGGGCGGCTGCCCGGTCGGAGCGCCGCTGGGCCGCGCACCCGGCCCGCCGGACGGCGGTGCGCCGGCGGACGGTGTCGTGGTGGTGTCCACCCCGACGTTGAGCGTCACGGCGTACCCCCTGGTGACGTCACCGGCCACGGTCGCGAGTTGCAGGGCGCCGCTGTCGTCGCCGAAGACGTTGTCACCGCTCAAACTCACCTTCTTCAGGTTCGGCCCCGACGTCTCGTAGCCGGGCTGGGCGTAGACCTGTTCGCACACGTTCTGCGGCAACGCGACCTGCGAGGTGGCGATCACCTTCGTGTGATCGGTGATACCGGCTTGGTCCGGGTAGACCTCGAAGTGGATGTGCGGCCAGCGGCCGTCGTAGCAGCCGGGGAAGATGCTGGTGAAGCGCACCCGGCCGTCGGCATCGGCGATCTGGACGCCTCGCAGGTAGTTCTCGTTCTCGATGCCTTGTGAGTAGAGCGAGTACTCCCCGACGTTGTTGCAGTGCCAGACGTAGACGGCCACTCCGGCGAACGGCGAGCCACCCTTGGTCAGGTCCGCGATCACCAGTTCCAGGGTCATGGGCATGCCTTCGGCCGTAGCGCTGCCGGTGCCGAAACTGGACCGGATGTCGCTGCGCACGACGCCGCTCTGTTCGAGGACGTCCGGCCCGTTGGAGCCGTCGCCCGGATACGGGCCCGCCGTCTCGTTCGGGATCTCAGCCGATGCGGTCGAGGTCGACGTGGCGGTAGTCGAAGCACCGCTGGAATCCGTGCCGCACGCGGTCAACACGACGCCCGCCGCGCCGAGACCGAGGAACCTCAGTGCCCGGCGACGGTTGAGCAGCGTTTCGACGTCGAAACCAAGGCCTTGGTCCACGACCTCGTCCTGCGGTCGGGGTAGGGGGCGGCCCTCGTAGGTCAGCTCGGATTTGCTCATGGACCGAAACTAGGACGACAACTTGTGAATCCCTTATGCGAAGCCTGTGAGTAGCAAGCTCCACAATGGACCGGTCAGTGCGGTCAGGACCGCAGCAGGCCCGCAGCGGCGAGGCTGAGCACGCCGTCGTGCCAGGTGAGGCCGCGCAGATCACGGACGACGATGGTGGCGTTGGTGGCCAGTCCGCGTTGGCCGACTCCGATGACGGTCGCGCCCGCTGCGGCTCCGGCCGTCGCGCCCGCCGTGCTGTCCTCGAAGACGACACTCCGCGCGGGGTCGAAGCCCAGCTTCTCCGCCGCGATGCGGTAGCCGTCGGGGGCCGGTTTGCCGTGGCTGACGTCGTCCGCGGTGATGAGCACGGGCGGGGTGGGCAGTCCCGCCGCCGTGAGGCGTGCCTGGGCCAGGACGGTGACCCCGGAGGTCACCACCGCCCACCGCTCGCGCGGCAGTCCCCCGAGGAAGTCGAGGACGCCGGGGAGCGCTGTGGTGGTGGCCGCGGCCTCGACCTCCAGGCGGTCGATCGCGGCGAGTGCGGCCGGTCGTTCGTTCGGGTCGGTCACCAGCAGTGCGACGGTGTCGGCCGAGCGGCGGCCGTGCACCATGGCGGTCACCTGCTCCGGCGGCAGGTCGCGGTCGCGTGCCCATTGGCTCCAGGCCTGGTCGACACCGTGGTCGGAGTCGACCAGGACACCGTCGTTGTCGAAGAGCAGGCCCTCGCAGGGGATGTCGAGCACGGTGGACGGGTCGGTCTGCGCAGTCATGGATCGTCTCTTCAGGTCACGGGGCGGCGGTCTACGTACGGACAGGTGGAAGCCCTGAGCACACCAGGGGCTCGGCAGGCACATCATGGTCGCATTCACCGAGGAACCGGAGCGCTGGCGCCCGCCTCGCTGACCGCGTCCGGCCCCGCGTTATGCGCTGAGCCGGCCTGCCCGACTTGTCCGGGTGACGTGGATCACCTATGGTCGGATCAACATGAATCGGCTTCACGTACCACGGGGAGTGCGTTGTGCGAGCCACTCGGCGTTCGGTCATCACCACGGTGCTGACCACCTTGACGGGACTCCTGCTGCTGACGGGCCAGCCATCCGCGCAAGCAGGTCCTGAGCCCTACCTCGTCGGCCGCGGCATCTCCGACATCACCGGACCCGCCGCCGAGAACGGGATGATGGGGTACTCCGACTTCGGTCAGAAGACCACCGGCATCCACCAGCGCCAGCGCTCGCGCGCCTACGTCGTGGTGGACAAGGCCACCGGCAAGCGCGTCGCGTACGTCAACGCCGACCTGGCCATGGTCTTCCGCGCCGTGCAGGAAGGTGTGCTCGGCCAGTTGCAGGCGCGCTACGGCGACCTCTACACGCGGGAGAACCTGCTGCTGTCCGCGACCCACACCCACGCGGGCCCCGGCGGCTACTCCCACAACCTCGCCTACAACCTGTCGGTCCTCGGGATGCAGCAGCAGACCCTCGACGCGGTCACCAGCGGCATCGTCGAGTCGATCGTGGAGGCGCACGACGACCTCAAGCCCGGATCGCTGTCGCTGGGCCGCGGTGAGCTGACCAACGCGAGCGTCAACCGGTCGCGGGTGGCGTTCGAGCAGAACCCCGCGACGGACAAGGCGCAGTTCCCCGCCGCGATCGACCCGGCGATGACCGTGCTGAAGTTCAAGCAGGGCACCAGCGACGTCGGGGCGATCAGCTGGTTCGCCACCCACAACACGTCGATGATCGGTGCGAACACGCTGATCAGCCCGGACAACAAGGGCTACGCGTCCTACCAGTGGGAGCACGACGACACGGGTGTGCGCTACCTCGACAGCCCGAACGGCTTCGTCGCGGCGTTCCCGAACACCAACGCGGGTGACATGTCGCCGAACCTGAACCTGCGCCCCGGTTCCGGGCCCACCGAGGACTACGTCGAGAACACCCGGATCATCGGCGAGCGGCAGAACCGCAAGGCGCAGCAGATCTTCTCCGGTCCGCAGGCGGAGATGACGGGCGGCGTCGACTACCGGATGCGGTTCGTGGACATGGGTTCCGTCGCGGTCGACGGCCGCTACACCACCGACGGCAGGCCGGGCACCACGTGCTCGGGTGTGGTCGGCGCCTCGACCCTGGCGGGCAGCGTCGAGGACGGCCCGGCGATCCCCGGCTTCACCGAGGGGATGCAGAGCCCGATCAAGTCGCTGCTGGAACCGCTGAACATCCCGGTGCCGCAGTGGCTCAAGGACTGCCAGTACCCGAAGGCGTCCCTCGTCCCGACCGGCCTGGTGCAGGCGACGCCGAACGTCGTCCCGCTCCAGATCGTCCGGATCGGCCAGCTGCACCTGGTCGCGGTGCCGGGCGAGGTGACCATCACGGCGGGCCTGCGCATCCGCCGCGCGGTCGCCGCCGAGCTGAACGCGCCGCTGGACACCGTGCTGATCCAGGGCTACGCCAACGACTACAGCCAGTACGTCACCACGCCCGAGGAGTACGACCTCCAGCAGTACGAGGGTGGTTCGACCCTGTTCGGCCGCAACACGACACCCGCCTATCAGCAGGAGTTCGGCAAGCTCGCGGCGTCGATGCGCGCGGGCACCCCGCTCGCGGCGGGCCCGACGCCGACCAAGCCGCCGTTCACCGACCTGAACCTGCAGACCGGTGTCGTGTTCGACGACAAGGCACTGGGCCAGAACTTCGGCCAGGTCCTCACCCAGCCCGCCGCCACCTACCGGACCGGGGAGACCGCGACCGCGGTGTTCGTCACCGGCCACCCGAAGAACAACCTGCACCGCAACGGGACGTTCCTCGAAGTGCAGCGGCTGGTCGACGGCCGGTGGACGCGCCACGCCGACGACGGCGACTGGTCGACGCGCTACCGGTGGGCGCGATCGGGCCTGGCGAACTCGGAAGCCACGATCACCTGGGCGATCCCGGCGGGCACACCGGCGGGAACGTACCGGATCGTCCACAATGGAGACTGGAAGAGCGGCTGGACCGGCAGGATCACCGGGTTCACCGGCACCACGACGACCTTCACCGTCAGCTGACCCGCGGCTTGGGGACGGGTCGGCGCCCCGTCCCCGAGCCGTTCAGCCGAGCAGGCGCGTCAACTCCACGCGGGAGCGGACTTCCAGGCGGGAGAAGATGTTGCGCAGGTGGTGTTCCACCGTGCGGTGACTGATGAACAGCTGCGCGGCGATCTCGCGGTTGGTCGCGCCCTCGACGACGAGCCGCGCGATCTGGGACTGCTGCGGCGTCAACTCGGCGCTGGGCGCGGTGCGGGTCGGCACGATGGTGTCACCGGAGGCGCGCAGTTCCGCGCGGACGCGGTTGACGAAGTGCTCGGAGTCGTACTGCTGGAAGATCTTCAACGCGTCGCGCAGGTGTTCGCGGGCGGCCTTCGGCTGCCTGGCGCGGCGAAGCCGGTGGCCGTAGAACAGCTCGGTCTTGGCCAGCTCCATCGGCGTTCCACCCGCGCGGTGCAGCCGGATCGCCTCGTCGAAGTGCTCGTGGGCCACGGGTTCAGCGCCCGCGAGCAGGGCGCGGGAGCGGTGCGACAGCGCGAGCCGCGCCGAGCAGCCGGTGCTGGTGGCCCAGCCCTCGTACTGGCGCAGCACGGTGGTGGCCTTGGCCTGCTGGCCGCACGCCACCGCGGCCTCCACGAAGTGCGGCGCGGTCATCACCTTGATGCCGGGGTGCACGCGGCCGCTGCCGACGGCCAGCAGCCGCAACCGGTTGAGCGCGTCGACGGGCCGGTCGTCGACCAGGTCGACGCACGCCAGCGCCCACGAGCTGAACGTGCTGGGCCTGCCGAGACCGCGGCGGCCGACGTCGGCGGCGGCCAGGTGCAGCCGGTGCACGGCGGTGGCCTTGTTGCCCTGCAACGCGGCCATGAGCGCGAGGATCGTGAGGTGGTCGACCACGGTGTTGGGCTGTCCCATCGCGGTGGCTTCGCGGACCCCTTCCAGCGAGCTGTCCAGCGCGATGGAGTGCTGGTCGAGCAGCAGCGCCGCCAGTGACCGGTAGACCAGCGCCCACGGCACGAGCGAGACCGTGCCCGCGTCGCGCGCGGCGGCCACGGCCTGGGTGGCGAGTTCGAGCGAGCGGGTGGCGTGGCCGAGCACGTAGGCGGCCTGGCTGCCCCAGATCTTCGACCGCGCGTCGGGCAGCGCCGCGGCGAGCCGCACCGCCCGGTTCAGCGGGGGCTGGGCGTCGCGGTGGCGGCCCGCGAACGTGGCCGCCAAACCCTCCAGGTGGTCGAACATCAACTGGGTCACCGGCGGCTCGTCCGGTCGGCGGAGCCGAGCGGCCCGCGCGGCCGTCGCGGCGTGCTCCGCCTGGTCCCCCGCGATGCTCTGGGCCTCGGCGGCGAACACCAGCGCGGTGATGGCGGTGGTCCGGTGGGAGTCCAGCAGTTGGTCGGACGCCTTGAGCAGGCTGCGGACGGCCGTGCCGGGCACGCTGTCGCCCAGTTCGACGCCGCCGCGCACGAAGTCCGCCATGCCGTTCAGCTCGCGTCCGCGCACGTGGACCCGTGCCTCGCGCAGGATCGCCCGCGAGCGTCGCGGCCTGCCGACCGACCAGTGGTCGGTCGCGGCGGCGACCAGGTGCGCGACCCTGGCCTCCGGCGACCGGGTGAGCGCGGCCGCGCGCTGGAAGGCCTGGGAGGACGCGGCGTAGTCGCCGGTGGCCCTTGACCACTCGGCGGCGGCGGCGAGTTCGGTGGCGTGGCCGTCGACCGCGGCGCGACTCATCGCCGCCTGGTGCCACAGCCGCCGCGACCGGTGCCAGTCGGGGTCCAGGACGCCGGCGAGCAGTTCGTGCGCCCGGCGGTGCTCCTCGGCCGGGACCTCGGTGCGCAGCACGGACCGGGTCAGGTTCGTCGACACCTGGACGTGCTCGCCGCGCACCACGAGCAGGCCGCTGTCGCGGGCCTCCTCCAGCGCGTCGGACGCCAGGTCGGCGCGGGTGGCGGTGTCGAGTTCCAGGTCCTCGTCGGCCACCGCGAGCAGCACGAGCAGGCGCGCGTCCGGCGACAGGGCGTGGAAGCGGCCGCGCAATCGGGACCGGAGCGCGCTGTCCGGCGGCAGGTGCCCGGTGCGGGCGAGTTCGGTGAGCGCCAGCGGGTTGCCGCCCGCGAGGTCGAGGACCTCCTCGGCGAAGTCCTCCGACACGCCCAGCGGGTTGTGGTCGCCGAGCACCGCCAGCGCGGCGGGGTCGTCCAACGGGCGCAGCGGCAGGACGGGGAGATCGGCGAGGGGGTTGTCGCCGCGGTGGGGTTCCAGCGCGAACACCACGGCGACGCGGTGGTCGGTGACCCGGCGGGCGAGGAACGCCAGCGCTTCCAGCGACGGCCGGTCGAGCAGGCCCGCGTCGTCGACGAGCACGAGCACCGGGCGCTGCGCGGCCACTTCGCACACCAGCCGGTGGACCTCGGCGTTCAGCGCGAACGTGCGGCGCGGTGTGCCCGGCGCCAGCCCGATCGCGACGCGCAGCGACTCGGGGACGCGGTCGGCCAGTGGGTGCAGCAGGCGGTGCAGGCCCGCCGGTTCGAGCGTGGACTCGGCGGGCACGCCGTGCGCCGTCAACACGCGGAAGTCCGCGGTGCGGGCGAGTTCGAGCAGGGAGGTCTTGCCGGAGCCGGGACCACCGGTGAGCACGAGCGTGGATCCCCGACCGGCACGGGTGGTGTCGAGCAGGTCCAGCACGGCGGCGCGCTCCTGGTCACGTCCGCGCAGAACGATCTTCGGAGCCATACCGGACAGTGTTGCGCGGACGTGACGAAATGGGGAAGGGCTGAGGCGGATTTACCTATCAACGTTAGTTTTGAGCCCGACGACTGGTGATTTCACCGATGCCGCGCATGGATGATCAGCCCAGACTGCTGCGATCACCGCCATCCCGTGGAAACGAGTGCAATGACGATCACTTCCCACGAGAAGTTGCTGGAGGTAGGCGGTGTCACGGTCCGGTTCGGTGGACTGGTGGCGCTGCGCGAGGTCTCCCTGGCCATCCGCCCGCGGACCGTCGTGGGTGTGATCGGGCCCAACGGCGCGGGCAAGACGACGCTGTTCAACGTGGTCTGCGGCTTCCTCCGCCCGGAAACCGGTGAGCTGCGGTGGAAGGGTAGTCCGCTGCGCAAGCACCGGCCCGACCAGCTCGCCGGGCTCGGGATCGCCCGCACCCTGCAGGGGCTGGGCCTGTTCGGCGGCCTCACGGTGCTGGAGAACGTGATGACCGGCGCGGGCAAGCTGGCCCGCACGGGCTCGCTGGCCTCGCTGCTGGGCACCGCCAAGGCCGCCCGCGACGAACGTGAACTGCGGGCCCGCTCGCTGGACGTGCTGACCGAACTCGACATCGCCCACGTGGCCGACCAGCACCCCGGCGCACTCCCCTACGGGGTGCGCAAGCGCGTCGCGCTGGCCCGAGCGCTGGTGTCCGAGCCGGAACTGCTGCTGCTCGACGAGCCCGCGAGCGGCCTGTCGACCGCGGAGATGGACGAGCTGGCCGACCGCATCCAGGCGTTGACGGAGAAGACCGCGGTGATGCTGGTGGAGCACCACATGGACCTGGTGATGCGGGT
>JBDSAJ010000830.1:0-2752 GCA_039922235.1 Umezawaea sp. | reverse complement strand
CGGTCAGGCGCCTTCGGCGGCCATCTCGTCGTCGTCCATGTGCTCCTTGCCCGGAGGCTTGGGGCCGTTCTTGCGGGTCCGGCGCTGCGGCCGCGGCAGGGCCGTGGGCGGCGGCGGGGGAGTCGGGGAGCCGCCGCCGAGGATCAGCTCGGCGAACGTCGCCATGGCCTCGTCCAGCTGGCCACCGATGCGCAGCTCCGACTCCTGGTTGCTCTTGCGCACCAGCGAGGTGAGGGACTCCACGTCGGGGCGGGCCGCGACGCTGCCCTCGACCTTGACCAGGCCCTGCTCGACGACGCCGGACAGCTCGCCCAGGCGCGCGGTGAAGTCGTCCTCCACGGCGTCGAGGCGGTTGGTCATCGTGTCCAGGCGCGAGGTGACCTGCTCCAACCGCTGCGCCAACGCTTCGAGCCGGTCGGTCGCGTCGACCTGGTCGCGGGTCTCCTCGAGCGCGGTGTGCAGCGCCTCGCGGGCCTCGTCCAGCTTGCCGTTGACCGTGCTGCGGGTGTCCGCGAGGGACGTGTGCAGCGAGTCGCGGGTCTCGGTGACGGAGGAGTGCAGCGAGTCGCGGGTGTCCGTGAGCGATGCGTGGAAGCCGTCGCGGGTGGAGTTGAGGTTGTCGCGGGTCTCGTCCAGCCGCCCGTGCAGCGCGTTGGCCGAGTCCGTGAGGGACTTCTGCAGGCCTTCACGGGTGCCGTCGAGGTGCTCGTGCACGCCCTCGTCGACCTCGTCGAGACGGCCGCGCAGGGACGCTTCGAGCGCCTCGATGCGCTCGCGCAGCGGACCGGTCACCAGACCGGGGAGCTGCTCGGCCTTGCCGTCCTGCTTGTCGAGGTGGCCGTCGAGGTCGTCGATGCGCTTGTGGATGTGCGAGAGCTTGTCCTCAAGCCCGTCCATCCGCCCGGCCACGCCCTCGAAGCGGCCCGCGACACCGTCGAGACGGCCGTCGAGCTGCGCGAACGGCTTGGCCAGCTTGTCGACGAGCCCGTCGACGGCCCGGCTGATGCCCTGGACGGCGGTGTCCTGCGCCTCCAGCTTGGACAGTGCCTCGTCCAGCCGCTCGGCCAGCACGCTGACCTCGGTCCGGTCGGGCAGCTCGGACAGGCGCTTGCGCACGGAACCCAGCGACTCGAGCGGAGACATCCGCGCGTGGATCTCGTCCAGAGCATCGAAGATCTGCTGCTGCTCGCTCTCACGGATCTCCGCGGCGCGCGTGAGCATGTTGCGCATCCGGTCGAAGGACATCGTGGAGCTGGTGTTCTCGGTCACGGCTGAATGCCTTCGTCCAGGGGAGGGGGAGACTTCCGGGAGCCTATCCAGGTTGGGGGTCGAGTTTGTACCACCCCCCGGCGTGGATCGCTCGGTTTTCGGCGGTGACTACTCCATTGGAGTTAACGAGAAAGAGACTACTCGGTGGTAACCGCGTGGAAGCAGACCACTCCTGCACGTGATTCGCGACCGTGTGAGTGACTAAAGCTCGAATACTGATCGCGGACGGTAGCGCATCACGACTGCGCAACGTCTTGTGGGCACACGACCGGGTTGATTCGACGGATCAAGGTAACGCAGGACTTGATCTTAAGGCCTCCAAGATCGTTTGCGGCGCTGATCGCACGGCGTGTCGCCAGGTATAACGTGTCCGCCATGTCGACTCCCCTTGCCCTGGAGGCCATCCGCAGCGCACCCAAGGTGCTGCTGCACGACCACCTCGATGGTGGCCTCCGTCCCCAGACGGTGATCGAACTCGCCGAGGCGTGCGGCCACCCCGGACTGCCGACCACCGACGCCGCACAGCTCGGCGACTGGTTCCGCGAGAACGCCGACTCGGGCTCCCTCGTCCGCTACCTCGAAGGCTTCTCGCACACCTGCGGCGTCATGCAGGACGAGGCCGCGCTCGTGCGCGTGGCCGCGGAAGCCGCCGAGGACCTGGCTGCGGACGGCGTGGTCTACGCCGAGATCCGCTACGCCCCCGAGCTGTTCACCGAGCGCGGCCTCGGCCTCGAACAGATCGTCGAGGCCATCCAGGAGGGCTTCCGGCTGGGCGAGCGCAACGCCGCCGCGGCGGGCAAGCAGATCCGCGTCGGCACCCTGCTGTGCGCCATGCGCCAGAACGACGGCTGGCTGCCGTACGCCGAGCTGGCCGTGAAGTACCGCGACGCGGGCGTCGTCGGCTTCGACATCGCGGGTCCCGAGGCGGGCTTCGAGCCCACCCGCGGCCTGGCGGCGTTCGAGTACCTCCGCAAGGAGAACGCCCACTTCACCATCCACGCGGGCGAGGCGGCGGGCGTCGAGTCGGTCTGGGAGGCCGTTCAGCTCTGCGGCGCCGAGCGCCTCGGCCACGGCGTGCGGATCGTCGAGGACATCAAGGACGACGGCGAGTTGGGCCGGGTCGCGAGCTACGTCCGCGACCGGCGCATCGCGCTGGAGGTCGCGCCGACCTCCAACCTGCACACCGGCATCGCGAAGACCATCGCCGAGCACCCGTTCGACAAGCTGTACCGCGCCGGTCTGCGGGTCACGGTCAACACCGACAACCGGCTGATGAGCCAGTGCACCGCGACCGGTGAGAACGCCGCGCTGGTCGAGGCCTTCGGCTACGGCTGGGACGACCTGGAGACGTTCGCCGTCAACGCCATGAAGTCCGCGTTCATCCCGTTCGCCGAGCGCAACGCGATCATCGACGACGTGATCGTCCCCGGCTACGCGGCCCTCAAGGCCTAGCCAACACACGAAAAAGGGCCCCCTGCGCGCA
>JBDSAJ010000829.1:0-6620 GCA_039922235.1 Umezawaea sp. | reverse complement strand
CCAGCGGACGAAGTGGTCGACAGCCCGTTGCGGGCGGTAGCAGTCGTAGACCTTCAGGGTCAGGCCGAGCGGCCGCACCCGCTGCTGCACGGTCCGCAGCGCCCGCGCCGCGGGTGTCGTGAGCAGGCAGGTCGGTTCGAGGTAGCCGTCGATCGGGACGCCGACGAAGTTGTGGCGGGTGCTGTAGCGGATGTCCTGCAAGATCGTCGGGTCGACGGACCGGAGCGCCACGAATCCGGGTTGCGCGGTCTCCGCGGAGGCTTGGACGGGGACGAGGACGAGGGCCAGTGCGGCCACCAGGGCGCACGCGCTTCTCAACGGGCTTTGCATCACGCACGTGGTTCTACCGCAGGCGCCTCGTCCGCGGAGCTACTGAGACAGGGACTTGGCCGACCGTGTCACTGGCGGTGGAGTCTCCGGCGAACGCGGCGTGCGGTCGCCGCGGTCAGGCGGAGAAGACCTGCTTCGCGGTCGTGATCGCTGTCATGGCCTTGGGCCAGCCCGCGTAGAAGGCGAGGTGGGTGATCGCCTCGATGAGTTCGGTCTCGGTGACGCCGTTCTCCTTCGCCCGCCCGAGGTGGAAGCGGAGCTGGTCGGTGTCGCCACCCGCGACGAGGACGGCGACGGTGATCAGGCTGCGGTCGCGGGCGGCCAGTCCGGTGCGGTTCCAGACGTCCTCGAACAGGACGTCGTCGGTGAGTTCGGCGAGCTTCGGGGCGAAGTCACCGATCGTGTTGCGCCCGCCGCCGATCTGCTTCTGCTGGTCGGTCATCGAAAGGTCCTTTCGCTGGTCCCTTGGGGTGGCCCTGTGCCTGGTGGGTACGGGCTTTCGTTGTCACCATCGAGGAAACCGCGGCTCACCGTGGTGAGGAAGGGCCTGTTGTACCGGGGTGCTGACAGGACCCCCCTCACGGCGCGGGGGCCGGTTCGGCTGCTTGCGTGCCGGGGCCCGGCGGCTTCGGCTTCCAGCGTGCTGTGGCCGATTTGACTTGGGGCCCCTCATTTGACCCTTGATCGGGCCAAAGGCAGGCGTGGAAGAGCCTGCCCGATCGACAAGTGTAAGGGTCAAATCCCCAAGTAAGATCGGCCACGTTCCGTGGCACCCGTCTCGCCTTTGGTGGTCACGCGGCAAGCTGACCTGTGAGTGATGTGCCGGACCCCTCTCCCAACGCGGGCGCGGTCGAACCAGCGTGAAGGTCGAGTCCGGTCAGCCGCCCACTGGTCGTGAGGCGAACAGCGTGGTGGCACGGGCGCGCAGGGCGTGGGCGACGGCGTCGAAGCCCGCTTTGACCCAGGCGCCCTGTGCGGCCATGACCCGCTGGGCCAGGTCGCCGGTGAAGGTCTCGTGGGTGCAGTAGGTGCACCGGTTCGGGCCTTGGGGGGTTATTTCCTGGTCACGCGTTCCGGTGAGGCCGGGGAAGGTGTCGCCGGTGTCGTAGCGGAGGAGCCTGGGTGGGTCCACCACGCGGATGTACTCGCGGCTGATGAAGGTCTTGCCGCTGCCGTCCGGGTTGGGCAGGGTGAGGTCGATGGGGGAGTCGATGGCCAGGGTGGTGTCCACCTTGAGCGTGTAGGGGTTCCACTCGGGGTAGTTGGCGTAGTCGGTGAGCACGTCCCAGACGAATTCGGCTGGGACGTCGATCTCCACCGTGACGGACTCGACGATGAGGTTCATGCCGGCATGTACTCCCCCGCGTTGATGTCCAGTGTCGCGCCGGTGATCTCCGACGCGTTGCGGGACAGCAGGAACAGGACCGCGTTGGTGCACGCTTCGTCGGTGGGGATGCGGCCGAGCGGGTTGCGTGCGGCGATCTCGTCGTAGACGTCCTGCTCGGTGACGCCGCGGCTGTCCGCCGTGAGCTTGAGGTAGAAGCGGACGCCCGGCCCGTCCAGCCAACCCATGATCGCCTGGTTGGCGCGGATGCCGTGTTCGCCCAGTTCCAGTGCCAGGAACTGGGTCGCGGTGGACATGGCCGCCTTGGCTACGGCGTAGCCGCCCTCGCCGCGCAGCGGCTTGCGGGTGGCCATCGTGCCGATGTTGACGATCGAGCCGCGGCCCGCGTCCTTCATGTGGGGCACGACTTCGCGGGTGACGGCCAGTCCGCCGTACAGGATGATGTCCATCGACCTGCGGATCGCCTTTTCCGGTGTGGCCAGGAGGTCGAAGAAGCCGGGGTGGCCGAACGCCGAGTTGACCAGGCCGGTGATGGTGCCGAACCGGTCGACGGCGGACTGCACGAGTCGGGCGACGTCGTCCGGCTTGCGCACGTCGCAGGGCACGCTGATGGCTTCGCCGCCCGCCGCCGTGATGTCCTTCTCCGCCTGGGCCATCACCTCGGTGGACCGGGCGGCCATGACGACCTTCGCGCCCTCGGCCGCGGCCCGCACGGCCAGTTTCGAGCCCAGGCCGGGGCCGACTCCGGTGATCACCACGACCTCGTCGTCGAGCATCACAGGTACACCTCCGTGTAGAACGCGAATTCCTCGGCCAACGCCCCTTCGGACAGCCCGAAGTCCTGGGGTGCGTAGGAGTGCGAGCCGTGCCGTTCCGCGCGGTTGCGGGCCAGGTAGGCCTCGAACGCCGCGTCGTCGGCCTCGGTCGGGCGCAACCCGACTTCGTCGAGCACCCTGCGGGCGACGGCTGCGGGGTCGCGGACGGTGTCGGTGAACTTCACGTCAACGAACCGGCCCGGTCGGGCGGCGCGCGCGGCCGCGAAATCGTGCAGCGCCACGGAGAAACGGTCGGACCAGTACCGTCCGATGCGGACCGGGTCGACCGTCTCGCTGTACTGCTGGGACATCGTCCGCACCATCGAGGCGAACGAGGGGACCGCGCTCACCGGTGAGCGGTGCGTCATGACGACCTTGCAGCCGTCGAAGGTGTCCAGCACGGTGTCCACGGCGGTGAGGTGGTGCGGCGACTTGAGCACCCAAGGGCGGTTCGCCCGCGTCGGGTCCTGCCACTGCAACACCTGCAGCCACTCGCGCAGCTCGCCGTAGGCCTTGCGCTGGTCGGCGGCGCGCAGCCAGTCGCCGTAGCCGGGGACCCAGTAGAACGTGTCGAAGCTCATCGACACGAACGTCCGGTCCAGCAGGATCACTTCCTCCTCCGGGCCGTCCCACACCACGGCGTGGATGTCGCCGAAATCGGGCGAGAACTCGGCGAACAGCCGCATCCGCTCCTGGGCGCGGCGCTTGCGCTCGGGGGCGTCCGGTCCTTCGCCGGGGAACGGGATCGGGTACGCCACCTCCCAGGACAGCGTGGAGGTCAACTGGGGCGACGCGGCCAGCAACCGGTGCAGCAGCGTCGAACCGGTGCGCGGCAGGCCGCAGATCTCGGCCGCGACCCGCACGTCCAAGTCGAGGATCTCCGGGTGCTCGCGCTGCAGCTCGCGCAGCCGCAGCCGGTCGCCCAGCAGCGCGACCACCCGGCGCCTGGTCAGCTCCAAGCCGAGCGGCGACAGGTTCGCCTCGGTGTTCAGGCTCGTGACGAGCACGTCCAGCGGTTCGCGGAACCAGTCGTCGCCGAACTCGGTGAGGCCGGTCTTGGCGGTCGCCTGCCCGAGCAGTTCGTCGGCGTTCAGCGCGGTGCTCACCGTCATCGCTTCTCCTGTGCTGTCAACGAGTCCAGCGGAACCACCCGGCACTTCGGGATCGGGTGGTCCGCCGCGCCGAGCCAGCGCAGCAGAGCTGTGCCGGAGCCGTGCTCGCACGTGTCGATCCAGTTGCCGACGCCGGGATCGCGCTCGGCCACCACGATGGTCAGCCTGCCGTTCGCGTCGAGGGTTGCGGTGTGCTTGTTGAGGGTGATCTCGCGGTGGTGGTCGAGTGACTCCATCCACCAGTTGTCCAGCTGGAAGTTCCAGTACGGGCAGTCCGGCACGTCGGTCTCGATCACCCAGGCCTCGCCGGGCCGCAGCGACCAGTACCCGTGCAGGTCGAAGATCTCCGGGTCGCCGCCCGCCCGCTGGAACATCTCCTGCCCGAAGTCGGCCAGCTCGTTGGGCCTCTTCATGAACATCTCGGTCCAGTGCGCGAAGGTGGCCGCGGTCCCGTGCACGGACAGCGCCGCCCGCCGCAGCGCCTTGGCGAGGAACTCGGGGGTGAGCGGGGCGGGCTCGGCGGGGCCGCCGATCTGCTCGATCCGCCACTCGCCGGGGGTTTCGGCGGCCCGGTCCAGGAACGTCTGGCGCACCACCAGGCCGGTCGAGTCCGGGGCGAGCGGCAGCCAGTTCCGGGCCTGCTCGGGTTTCTCCGGACTGGCGATGATCTCCACGGTGCCGTCCGGCTCGACGACGAGGTCGGTGTCGGACAGCTCGCCGGTGGAGGCCATGGTGCCGTCCTTGGCGTAGCGGTTGGCCTTCGAGCCGATGCTGAAGTACGCGATGGTGCCGCGGGTGCCGGTGATCCGGTACGTCCGGTCGCCGCGGATGTTCGCCGAGAGGTACACGTTGTCCGGGTTGTCCGCGCCGATCTTGACCAGGTCCAGCTGGTGGAAGCGGGGGAAGTCCGGATCTGCGTTGTCGACGCAGGAGTACAGCATCTCGCGGGTCAGCCTGGTGAGGTAGCGGACGCCCTCCGCGCGGTCGAGAGGGGTGTTCGGGGCCTTGTCGGAAAGGATCACCTGGCCCGCTCGTTCCAGCGCCTGGCAGAACTCCGACCACGCCTTATCCGGCACACCGACCTCCCAGTTAGAACGTGTTCTAGTTGAACATACCGGATTCCGGACAACGTTCAATAGATGCCGCGCTCGCGAAGTTCGGCGACCACCACGCCCGCGGCCTCTTCTGGGCTCAGCGCCGTGGTGTCCAGCCGGATCTCCGGGTCCTCCGGTGGTTCGTAGGGTGAATCGATACCGGTGAAGTTGGCCAGCTCGCCGCGCCTCGCCCTGGCGTACAAACCTTTCGGGTCGCGCTCCTCGGCCACCGCGAGCGGGGTGTCGACGAACACCTCGCAGAACTCGCCGTCGCCGACCAGTTCCCGCGCCAGCGCCCGCTCGGCCCGGAACGGCGAGATGAACGAGACCAGCACGATCAGCCCGGCGTCGACCATCAGTGCCGCCACCTCGGCGATGCGGCGGATGTTCTCCACGCGGTCCGCGTCGGTGAACCCGAGGTCCTTGTTCAGGCCGTGGCGCACGTTGTCGCCGTCCAGCAGGAACGTGTGCCTGCCGTCCGCGTGCAGTGCCTTCTCGACCAGGTCCGCGATGGTGGACTTGCCCGCGCCGGACAGGCCGGTGAGCCACACGACGCAGGGCCGGTGCCCGTTGCGCTCGGAGCGCGCCCGCTTGTCCACGGTCAGCTGCTGCCACCGCACGTTCGCCGAGCGGCGCAGCGCGAAGTCGATCATGCCCGCGCCGACGGTGGCGTTGGTCAGCCGGTCGAGCACCACGAACGAGCCGAGGTCCCTGCTCGCGCGGTAGGACTCGTACGGCACTGGCACGTCGAAGTGCACGTTGGCGACACCGATCTCGTTGAGCCGCAGCACCTTCGCGGGGGTGCGCCGACGCGAGTCGATCTCGATGCGGTACTTCGGCAGGTCGGCGGTGAAGCCGGTCGTGCGGGCGCCGATCTTGGCCAGGTAGTGCCTGCCGGGGAGCAGGTCGGCGTCGTCGAACCAGACCAGGTGCGCCTGGAACGCGTCCGCCGCACCGGGTGCGTCCTCGGCGGCGGCCAGCACGTCGCCGCGGCTCACGTCCACCTCGTCGGCGAGCACCACGGTCACCGACGACCCGGTCGGCGCCTCGGCGAGATCGCCGTCCATGGTGACGATGCGGTCCACAGTGGACAGCCGATCACCGGGCAGCGCGCGCACCCGGTCGCCCCGGCGCAGCGTGCCGCGCAGCACCCGCCCGGAAAAGCCCCGGAACTCCGCGTCCGGCCGGTTGACCCACTGCACCAGGAACCGCGACGGACCGTCCTCGGCGACATCGCCGACCTCGACCGACTCCAGCCACTGCAACAGGGTCTTCCCGTCGTACCACGGGGTCTGCTCACCCCGGCCGACCACGTTGACCCCGTCGACCGCGGACATCGGCACGCAGGTCACCTCGTCGAACTCCAGTTCGGTGGCGAACGCGGTGAACTCGGCGGCCACCGAGTCGAACACCTCGCGCGAGTACCCCACCAGGTCGAGCTTGTTCACGGCCAGCGCGACGCGCCGGATGCCCAGCAGCGACACCAGGTGCGCGTGCCTGCGGGTCTGGCTGAGCACCCCCTTGCGGGCGTCGAGCAGGACCACCGCGGCGTCCGCGGTGGACGCGCCGGTGACCATGTTGCGGGTGTACTGCTCGTGCCCAGGGGTGTCCGCCACGATGAACCGCCGCGCCTCGGTGGCGAAGAACCGGTAGGCCACGTCGATGGTGATGCCCTGCTCGCGTTCCGCGGTCAGGCCGTCCACCAGCAGCGCGAAGTCCAGGTCGGCACCTCGGGTGCCGACGCGCCGCGAGTCGGCGGCCAGCGCGGCGAGGTGATCGGTGTAGAGCAGCTTCGACTCGTACAGCAGCCTGCCGATCAGCGTGCTCTTGCCGTCGTCGACGCTGCCGCAGGTGATGAAGCGCAGTAGTCCGGGCTCGGTTTCCATTTAGAAGTAGCCCTCCTGCTTCTTGCGCTCCATCGACC
>JBDSAJ010000828.1:0-7099 GCA_039922235.1 Umezawaea sp. | reverse complement strand
GCCCAGGGCCGCCGCTGGACTGACGACCTTGACCTCCTCCGACAGCCGTCCGAGAGCGCGCAGCCGCTCACGGTCGTCGTCGGTCACACGGACACCTCGGCCGCGCGCCACGCGGTCTGACAAGTGGGACAAGTGGGCCAGCACCACTCCTGTTTCGTCGGCGCGTGGTCGATCACCGCGTCCAGTCCGCACAGCGTTGTCTTGTCTCCCCAGAACGGGAACGTGTCCGCCACCGCGTGCCGCCCCGACTGGGCGGGCAACCACCTGAACATCTCCCCTGACCTCCCGTTTTTCCAGGCCCGCCCCGCGCCAACCTGCGAGAGCGACACGGGACGAGCACCAAAAACGCTAGTCTCGGGAAACGCTTCTTAGACATCGCTCAACAGAGTGACTTGTGTTTCCTCGGAGTGCACAGCTGTGCAGACTGCGGCGAAACACATTTCGTCACGGAGGACACCAATGGCAAAGCGCCCCGGCCCGACCCTGCGCAGCCGGAAACTCGCCAAGGAGCTGCACCAGGCGCGGGAAGCTCTGGGCTTGAGCACGCGAGCGCTCGCCAGGGAGGTGGGCTTCCAGCCGGGCACGATCAGCAAGATCGAGAACGCCCGACAGGCGATCCTGGTCCGGCACATCAAGCTCATCGGCCGCGAACTCGGCATGAGCAAGGCGAAGATCGACAGCCTCGTGCTGATCGCCGCCGACAACGAGACCGACGACTGGCTGCTGGAGTTCCGCGAGGACATCCCGGAGTGGTTCGGAACCTACGCGGACTTGGAGCCGGAGACCGAAGAGATTTGGACCTACTCGGCCGAACTTGTGCATGGGCTTGTCCAGACGCCCGCCTATGCCGAAACCATGGCGTTGACGATCTTCCCCGATCTCAGCACCGGCCAGTTGCACCGGATCGTCCAGGTTCGTCGAGCACGTCAGGCGATGCTCGATCGCGAAGATCCACCGCATCTGCGCTTGGTGCTCAACGAGGCAGTGATCCACCGCGTGGTTGGCGGCGAGCAGGTGATGAACGAACAGATCAAGCACTTGGCCGCAATGGCACGGCGACCCAACATCACCGTTCAGGTGCTTCCGTTCGCCGCAGGCGCTCACCCAGGCATGAAGGGACCGTTCACCATGCTGCGGTTCCCCGAGGGCTTCGACGACATGGACTGCGTCTACCTGGAGAACGAGAACGGCAGCGTGTGGCACGAGAAGCCGCACGAGATCGGCCGATATACCGACGTGTTCGGCCGCCTCAGCAAGATGGCGCTCTCGCCTGAGGACACGACCGAGCTGCTGGATAACCTGGTGGAGTCCTGCGAGAGCACCCACGAAGGGAGTACGACAGGTGACTCCTGAGCTGTCCAACACCGTCTGGCGCAAGTCCAGCCACAGCGCCGGTAACGGCGAGTGCGTCGAGGTGTCCAACCTCGGCGCTGTCCGCGACTCCAAGAACCCGTCCGGTCCGGTGCTGGTCTTCGACCAGGCCGCGCTGGCCGCGTTCGTCACCGAGATCAAGAACGGTTGACCTGCGGGTGGGGCTTCCGCGTCCACCGCGACACGGAAGCTCCACACGTACCGGCGGTGTCGGTCAGGGAGACGCGGGGCACAATGACCCACTGTGACGACTTCCATTGACCAGAGGATCGCCGACGAACTCGGGGTACGCACGGGGCAGGTCACAGCTGCCGTCGAGCTGCTCGACGGCGGAGCCACCGTGCCGTTCATCGCCCGCTACCGCAAAGAGGTGACGGGCACACTCGACGACACCCAGCTGCGCACGCTGGAGGAGCGGCTCGGCTACCTGCGCGAGCTGGAGGACCGCCGGGTCGCGGTGATCGACTCGGTCCGCAGCCAGGGCAAGCTGGACGAGGCGCTGCACGCGCAGCTCCTCGCCGCCGACTCGAAGGCGCGGCTGGAGGACCTCTACCTGCCGTTCAAGCCGAAGCGGCGGACCAAGGCGCAGATCGCGCGCGAGCAGGGCCTCGAACCGCTGGCCGACCAGTTGATCGGCGACCCGTCCCTCAACCCCCAGGAACTGGCCGCGGGCTTCGTGACCGAGGAGGTCGCGGACGTGGCGGCGGCTCTGGCGGGCGCGCGGGCGATCCTGGTCGAGCGGTTCGGCGAGGACGGCGACCTGATCGGCGAGCTGCGCGAGCAGATGTGGACGCGCGGTCGGCTGGTGTCGAAGCTGCGCGACGGCAAGGAGGAGGACGGCTCGAAGTTCTCCGACTACTTCGACTTCTCCGAGCCGTTCACCAAGCTCCCGTCGCACCGCATCCTGGCGATGTTCCGCGGTGAGAAGGAAGAGGTGCTCGACCTCGTCCTGGAGCCTGAAGAGGCGCCGGAAGAGGGGCCCAGCACGTACGAGATCAAGATCGCGCAGCGGTTCGGAGTCGCGGAGCGCGGTCGTCCCGCCGACCGGTGGCTGAACGACACCGTGCGCTGGGCGTGGCGCACCCGCATCCTGATCCACCTCGGCATCGACCTGCGGTCGCGGCTGCGGCAGTTCGCCGAGGACGAGGCCGTGCGCGTGTTCGCGTCGAACCTGCGCGACCTGCTGCTGGCCGCCCCGGCGGGCACCCGCGCCACGATGGGGCTGGACCCCGGCTTCCGCACCGGCGTGAAGGTCGCCGTGGTCGACGCGACCGGCAAGGTCATGGCGCACGAGACGATCTACCCGCACGTGCCCGCGAACAAGTGGGACCAGTCGATCCACACGCTGGCCGCGCTGGCGAAGAAGTACGACGTCGAGCTGATCGCGATCGGCAACGGCACCGCCTCGCGGGAGACGGACAAGCTGGCGACGGACCTGATCACCAAGCACCCGGACCTCAAGCTCACCAAGGTGATGGTGTCCGAGGCGGGCGCGTCGGTGTACTCCGCGTCGGCGTTCGCCTCGCAGGAACTGCCCGGCCTTGACGTGTCGATCCGCGGCGCGGTCTCCATCGCCCGCCGGTTGCAGGACCCGTTGGCGGAGCTGGTGAAGATCGACCCGAAGTCCATCGGCGTCGGCCAGTACCAGCACGACCTGGCGGAGACGAAGCTGTCGAAGTCGTTGGACGCGGTGGTCGAGGACTGCGTGAACGCGGTCGGCGTCGACCTGAACACGGCGTCCGCGCCGCTGTTGACCCGCGTCTCCGGCATCACGTCCGGGCTGGCGGAGAACATCGTGCTGCACCGCGACTCCAACGGCCCGTTCCGCTCGCGCAAGGCGCTCAAGGACGTGGCCCGCTTGGGCCCCAAGGCTTTCGAGCAGTGCGCGGGCTTCCTGCGCATCCCGAACGCCGACGACCCGCTGGACGGCTCCACCGTGCACCCCGAGGCGTACCCGGTGGTGCGGCGGATGCAGCAGGCCGTCGGCGGCGAGTCCGTCGTGGGCAACGTGGCGCTGCTGAAGTCGTTGCGTCCGGAGAAGTTCGTGGACGAGACGTTCGGTCTGCCCACGATCACGGACATCCTGCGGGAGCTGGAGAAGCCGGGCCGCGACCCGCGGCCCGCGTTCAAGACCGCGACCTTCGCCGACGGCGTGGAGAAGCTCGGCGACCTCCGGCCCGGCATGGTGCTGGAGGGCGTGGTCACGAACGTGGCGGCGTTCGGGGCGTTCGTGGACATCGGCGTGCACCAGGACGGCCTGGTGCACATCTCCGCGCTGTCCAACGACTACGTGAAGGACCCCCGCGACGTCGTGAAGTCCGGTGACGTGGTCAAGGTGAAGGTGATGGAGGTCGACATCCCGCGCAAGCGGATCGGCCTCACGCTGCGGCTGCAGGACGAGCCGGGCAAGCCGAAGGAGCAGCAGCAGAACCGCGGCGGCGGTGGCAAGCCGCAGGGTCAGCGCGGTGGTGGTGGCGGGCAGCAGAAGCAGCAGCGCCAGGACCGCGCACCCGCGGGTGGCGCGATGGCCGACGCCCTGCGCCGCGCGGGGCTCGGCAAGTAGGTCCGGTGGACCGGCCCGTTCCGAGCGGGCCGGTCCCGGCTACTTCGCCCGAGTGCCCTTCGCCTTGACCAGTTCGGACTCGAAGAGGCTCTCGGTCACGGCGAGGCCGCCCTTGACCTTGTCGTCGGGGTGGGCCAGGTACGACTGCGTCGTCGACGGCCTGCCCGCCACCGAGAAGCGCAGCTGACCGGTGAGGCCGCTGGTCTCGACGCCGTCGGTGTCCTGGAACGCGCGCAGCATGCCGTCACGGGTCAGGTCCTTGTCGGCGCAGGCCTTCTGCAGCACGGCGGCGAACGCCATGGCGACCACGTAGGCGTGGTTCACCGCGCCGTTGGGCTCGACGTCCGGGTAGCGGGCCTCGAACGCCTTGGCCACGGCCTTCGGGCCGGCAGCGTCGGCGTTGTAGGGCGCGATGGGCGAGACGACCTGCACCTGCTTCATCACGGCCTGCGCGGCGAGCGACTTGAGGATCGCCGGGTCGAAGCCGACGGCGTTGACCAGGAACGGCACCTCCCAGCCGAGGGCCGCCGCCGCGGCCACGGCAAGTGCCGTCTGGCCGGGGCTGGTGCTGAGCACGACGGCCTTGGCGCCCTCCGCCTTGAGCGCGGCGATCTGGGTGCTCAGGTCGTTCGCGGTCTCCGGGATGGACTTCTCGACCAGGGTCATGCCCCACTGCTGGGCGGCGAACGTGCTGCCCTCCAGCGAGTTGGTGCCGTAGTCGCCCTCGACGTGGATGTGGCCGATGGTGTCGCCGTCGGCGATGACGCCGCTGCGCTTGAAGTGGTCGAGGCCGTTCATCACGTCGATGTCGTACGTGCCGCCGACGATCATCATGTGCGGGTTGCCCAGCAGGGCGGCGGCCCACGAGACCGGCGCGGCCAGCGCGCGGGTCTGGATGAGGTCGGGGGCGATGGCCGCGGTCATCGCGGATCCCGTGAGGTCGAGGAAGCCCAAGACCTTCGGCTCCAGCTCGAAGTAGCCGTCGAGGGCGCGCTGGACGTTGAACCCGTGGTCCTTGGTGATCAGCTCGATCTTGCGGCCGCAGACGCCGCCGCGGGCGTTCAGCTCGCCGATGAACAGCTCGTAGCCCTTGATGCGGACCAGTGCGGTCGGCGCGAACGGGCCGGTCATGTCGGTCAGCACGCCGAGTGAGATCGTGTCCTCGGTGACGCCGGGACCGGATTTGACGGTGGGCTGGGAGGCGGACGCGCAGGCCGTCGCGGCCACGACGGCCGCGAGGACCGCAGCAAGGGCACGACGGCGCAAGATGGGCTCCTACCAGTAAAAGTTATCTTCCGGTAGAGAAGTATTCATCTCACATGGCGAAAGGGGGTTCCGATGTGACGTGACCCACCGCCGTGAACTATTGACGTCCACACACCGTACCCGCGTCCGAATAGACGAACGGCGCCCTCCGAGACCGGAGAGCGCCGTCGCGCCTACAGGTAGGACCGTTGACCCTGCCCCCAGGACATCGCCGCGGCGAGTTGCGCGCGGCGACCGATCTCCAGTTTGCGGTAGATGCGGGTGATGTGGAGTTCGACCGCGCGGGTGGACACCGAGAAGTGCTCGGCGATCTGCCGGTTGGTCTTGCCCTCCAACATCATCAGCGCGATCCGCCGTTCGTGCGGTGTGAGCGGGTCGTGGTCGATCGCGTCGACCGCCTGCCCGTCACGAGGTCGCACCAGCGCGGGCTCCGGACGTTCCACCTGTGGCACACCCATGAGGACGTGCCACTGGCGAACGCGGAGTTCCGCGATCACGTGCGACCTGATGTACGGGTCGGCGCGGATGAGCTCACGGACCGCGTGCTCGTCCGAGGCCTGGCACAGCAGCATCGCCGCCGAGCCGTCACCCACCAACCCGCCACCGATCAGGACTCCCTGATCGGCAAGACGCTTCCAGTAATCACGATGTGCCACATGAATCGATCTGCGCACGTCGCCAGCGTCTCTGAATATCATCTCAATGATGAAAGCCACTGGTTGATCCCCATTTCATTCAGCGGCCGATAACTACTCCTCTACTTAACTGCGGTCATTTTGTCACGTCAAGTGATGCAGATCACAATACATATACCGAACCCATATGAGCCTGATAGCGACGGCATCGGGCACAGGTCCACCGGAACCAATCGTCGGTCAGCGGACTCTCTGTCCAATCAACTAATCACGCACTCACGGCGGTCGCGCCGACCGCAGGTTCGACACTGCGCGAAGTGCCCGCTTTGAGCTGTTTCAGCAGGATCACCGCAGCCGTGGAGATCAGCGTGCCGACCACGATCGAGCCGAGCACCTCATTGCCGTGAGAAGGTGGCGAGGTGGTGAAACTCGAACGCGACGCGGCAGGGTTGGCCGTGCTGACCATCGACGCTCCCCCGCTGAACCTCTACACCGCCGAGCTGCACGAACAGCTGATCGCGGCGATCACCGAGGTCGAGGCGGAAACACCCCGCGCGCTGCTGTTCCGCGCCGAGGGGAAGGTCGTGAGCGGTGGCGTGGACGTGTCGCTGTTCGCGGCTCAGGCGGGTCCCGCGGAGGCCAAGGAGCTGTTCGACCGGATGCTCGACCTGCCGGACCGGATCGCCGCGCTGCCGTTCCCGACCGTCTTCGCCGCCCACGGCCTGACGTTGACCTGGGCGTTCGAGGTGGCCGTCGCGTGCGACATCATCCTGGCCGCGGCCCGCGCGAAGTTCGGCCTGGTCGAGAAGGTCATCGGCCTCACGCCCACGATGGGCGGCACCCAGCGCCTCGCCGCCCGCGCGGGTGTCGGCCGCGCCAAGGAGTTCGTGATGACCGGCGAGCGCTACGACGCGGCGACGCTGGAGCGGTGGAACGTGGTCAACCGCGTGCTGGCCGACGACGGCTTCGACGACACCGCCCGCCAGTTCGCCGCGACCCTCGCGGCCGGTCCGACGCGGGCGCACGCGGCGACCAAGCAGGTGCTGGCGCACTTCGAGCACGGTGGCGTGCCGGAGGCGAACGCGCACGTCACGACGATCGCCGCAGCCCTGTTCGAGACCGAGGACCTGCCGAACGCGGTGCGCTCGTTCCTCACCGACGGCCCTGGCAAGGCGAGCTTCACCGGGCGCTGAACCGGACTCCGAACCGGGCAAGAACGGGCAGGGCTAGCGCGCCGTCAGGCACTCGCGAGTCCCTCAGTCAG
>JBDSAJ010000827.1:0-7379 GCA_039922235.1 Umezawaea sp. | reverse complement strand
ACGAACGGCGACGCGGCGGCGGGCGACCTCGAGGTGCGCCTCGCGGGGCGCGCGCTCGCAACGGTCTTCGCCGCGCTGATGCTCGGCATGTTCCTGGCGGCGCTCGATCAGACGATCGTCGGCACGTCCATCCGCACCATCGCGGACGACCTCCAGGGCCTCAGCCTCCAGGCGTGGGCCACCACGGCCTACCTGATCACGTCGACCATCTCGACGCCGATCTACGGGAAGCTGTCGGACATCTACGGCAGGCGGCCGTTCTACCTCACCGCCATCACGATCTTCGTGGTCGGCTCGCTGGCCTGCACGTTCTCCACGTCGATGTACGAGCTGGCCGCGTTCCGCGCGCTGCAGGGCCTCGGCGCGGGTGGGCTGATGTCGCTGGCGTTCACGATCATCGCCGACATGATGCCCCCGCGCGAACGGGCCAAGTACCAGGCCTACTTCCTCGCGGTGTTCGGCACGTCGAGCGTGCTCGGCCCGGTCATCGGCGGCTTCCTCGCGGGCCAGGACACCATCCTCGGGGTCACCGGCTGGCGCTGGGTGTTCCTGGTGAACGTGCCGATCGGCATCGTCGCGCTGGCCGTCGTGTGGCGCGTGCTGAGGCTCCCGCACGAGGCGCACGACCACCGCATCGACTACTGGGGCGCGCTGTTCCTGACCGTGGGCATCGTGCCGCTGCTGATCGTCGCCGAGCAGGGCCGCGAGTGGGGCTGGGGCTCCCTCGGGTCGGTGAGCTGCTACGTCATCGGCGTGCTCGGCGTGGCGCTGTTCATCTGGATCGAGTCGAAGATGGGCGACGAAGCCCTGATCCCGCTCAAGCTGTTCAACACCTCGACGTTCCGGATGATCATCGTCGCCGGGTTCATCGTCGGCATCGGCATGTTCGGCGGCATCTCGATGATCCCGCAGTACCTGCAGATCGTGAAGGGCCACACGCCCACCGAGGCCGGGCTGCTGATGATCCCGATGACGCTGGGCATCATGGTCGGTTCCATCGTGTCCGGCCAGATCACCTCGCGCACCGGCCGCTACAAGGTGTTCCCGATCATCGGCACGGCGCTGATGGTGCTCGCGATGTTCCTGTTCTACACGGTGGACGTCGACTCGCCGATCTGGCAGCCGATGATCTTCATGACCGTCTTCGGCCTGGGTCTCGGCAACTGCATGCAGACCCTCACCATCGCCGCCCAGAACGCCGTCCCGATGCGCGACCTCGGTGTCGCCACCGCGTCCGCCACGTTCTTCCGGCAGATGGGCGGCACGGTCGGCGTCGCGGTGTTCCTGTCGATCCTGTTCAGCACCGTGCCGGACAGCATCAAGGACGCCTTCGCCCGCATCGTGCCCACGCCGGAGTTCCAAGCCGCGCTGAAGGACCCAGCGGTGTTGAGCAACCCGGTCAACAAGCCCGTGCTCGACGCCTTGCAGGGCGGCGGCAACGCCGGCGTCCTCCAGGACTCCTCGTTCTTGCAGCACGTCGACCCCAGACTCGCCCGGCCGTTCCTTGAGGGCTTCGCGGAGTCCATCGACGCCGTGTTCCTGGCGGGTGGGTTCGTCATGGTCCTGGCGTTCGTGACCACGTGGTTCATCAAGGAGATCCCGCTGAGGACTTCCACGCAGGACCTGGACTCAGTGCCGCACGCGTGACGATTCAGGTCTACGTGGAGGCCGACTTGGCCGGGGGGATCGGGTGTGGCTTACCGCCGCCGATGACCCCCCACCACGTGGACCTGATGTCCTTCTTCAGTTCTTTCTGATCTTGCAGGGTTTGCCCGATCGCCCGTTCCACGGCGGTGATCAACTCGATGTCCAGCGGGCGTGGGATTCGGGGACGATCAGCCAGTAGGTCAAGCAACTCCGCATCACCCGTGTCATCACGCCAGTGAGTAGCGAACTCGACCGCGGCCTGCTTCGCCTTGCTGGCCAGGGCGGCTGCTTCATCGGCACTGAGTTGCGGCGCGGTCCGAGGAGCCCTGCGGGTGAAAGCTGATGCCAGCACCTGTTCTTCGACCATCCACAGACGATCAGCCTCGCACACGAGTTCTTCTGACTGGTCGTGCCCGCTGACGGCTTTGATGCCCACAAGAGTGACTCGCACCCGTAGTCCTGGACGGTGCGCACACCCTCGTGAAGGTCCTCGTCACCGCTGAGCAGCACCACATCGGACACGGCGCCGTGCTGCGCCAACGTGATCATGTCACGGTAGATGAGGGCATCGACGCCCTTCTGCTGGTTCTGGCCGTTGAGCCGCCCCAGGCGGAGCTTCACGTCGTTGAGCCCGGCAATGGCTCGCTGCTCGGCCGTGCGGATGCCATCGCGAGCCGCGTCGTACCAGTAGGTGCGCAGCACAGGCGCAGCCAAACTCACGCGGATGTTGAACCGGATCCAGTTGAGCACGGGCTCCGGATCCAGGACGATCTCGGCTCGCGAGCGGGTGCCACAGCACAGTTGACCGCCCGCCGCTTACAGATAGCCAGCGTCAACCATGATCACACAGCGGGTCACACGTCTCCTCGATATGCAAAAAGGGCCACCCGCAAAGGGTGGCCCTTGGGCCACTCAACGGAGTGACCAGGCAAAATGCGCTCTCGCGCAGCTACAGTGTGGCTGAATCACACTGGCCCAGTCAAACGTTCCCTCGATCGAGTGGCGGGCTCAGCCGCGCCAGGCCGACGAACACGCGGAAGCTGCCGCTCGAGAAGGACAGCACAGCTTGGGGATTCTTCGAGTCCCGGACCGCCACCCGAGCGGTGAAGGCGACCTCGACGCAGTTGCCGTTGTCGTTGGCACCGCTGTAAGTGCTCTTACGCCACACAGCGGTCCCTCCTAAAGCTCATGCAAGACCCGCCTGATCAGCGCCATCGAGCACTCGGGGTCAAGAGCCGAGGACCTCAGGCTCTCCACTGTGAGCCTACAGCGGTCGACATCGGCATCACGCTTCACGAAGGTAGCGCTGAAGATGTTCTCGAAGAAGGCCACATCGGGCTCACCGGCGTCGGCGAATTGGAGCACCGAGAAAGGCCCTAGCAGACCGACATGAGCCCCCATCTCGGCAGGAAGGATGTGGATGGTCACCGACTCCAGTTCGGCCATGTCGAGCAGGTGCCGCAACTGCGCGCGCATTACTCCACGGCCACCGACAAGCCTCCGCAACGCTCCCTCATCGATGATCGCAACAAGTTCGAGGGTGTCGGCGGCACTGCTCAGCCGCTGCTGCCGAATCTGCCTGATCGACACCTGGTTCCGCAGTTGCCTATCGGTCCTCGGTGCGATCCAGGAGCGGAACACCGCAGTCATGTAGTCCTCGGTCTGCAACAAACCCGGCAGGTAGGCCAGCGCGAAGTCCCAGACCACCGAGGCTGCGGTCTCCATCGCCGGGTAGGACTTGTTGGTCAGCCCGAAGCTCGTCCACCAGCCCTTCCGGTTCGCCTCCCTGACCAGCGCCAGGATCGGCTCCCACTCCTGAGCGCCGTCCCCGTAGAGGTCCAACATGCTTTTGACCGCGTGTACACCAACCCCGGTCGTTCCCCTTTCGATTCGGTTGAGCGTGGTGTCGGACATCTCCAGCCGTTCATGCGCCTCCTCGAAGGTCAACCGCGCAGCCGTCCGCAATGCGCGCAGCCTCCTGCCGAGGCTGCGCCGCTGATAAGCCGGACTGTCGTCGGCGCCCACTCGTCCAGCATCGCAGGTGACTCCGACAATGTGACGTCGTCACTTCGTCCACGTCGTCCGGACCCTTGTCGAAATGGCACAGGACGACTACCGGCATGTCATCGAATACGCCCGGCGGAATGAACCGGTGAAGTACACGGAAGTGGTATCCGATCACGGGTGGTACATCAATACCGGCGAAGCCTGGCGTATTCGGTACACGGCCGGGTGTGCGCAGGAATTCCTCGAACGACAGGGTGCGGCGCCCGGCGAGTGGCTCGTCGCGGTGTCGCGACTCGGTGCCAATCGAGACCGTGACCGTGTGTGTGCGATCCGTTACGACGCAAAGGTTTCCCCTACCGGTTGAGTCAAGGTCACCCTGCGGACGCCGGGGCTCGACGTAGGCTGGCCGGGTGGTTCTGTCCGGTTCTACCCTCACGCTCGCGATCAGTCCGCTCAACCCGCTGGAGACGGCGGGTCCGGTGGCGGTGTGGCTGATCACGCTGGGCTTCCTGTTCGTCGAGTGCGCGTTCATCTTCGGGCTGTTCCTGCCCGGTGATTCGCTGCTCTTCGCTGCGGGTGTCATCCTGGCGCAGCACACCGGCGCGTGGAACGCCTGGCTGCTGTCCGCCGCCGCCATGGTCGTGGCGCTGATCGGCAACCTGGTCGGCTACTACATAGGCCAGACCACCGGTACGCACCTGCTGGCCCGGAAGGGCGGCCGGATGTTGAACCGGGCCAACCTGGAGAAGGCCCGCGACTTCCTGGACCGCCGGGGGTTCTGGGCGATCGTGCTCGCGCGGTGGATCCCGTGGGTCCGAACGCTGGCGCCGATGGTCGCGGGTGCGGCGCGGATGGACAAGAAGCGGTTCCTGCTGGCCACGACGTTGGGTGCGCTCGCGTGGGTGCCGACGCTGGTGCTCGCCGGGTACTACGGGGCGGGTCTGCTGACGTCGATGCCGTGGCTGGAGACGACCGCGGTGGTGGTCAGCATCGCGTTCTTCGTGTTCGGCACCGCGTACGGCGTGTGGCGCTACCGCCAGGAGATGCAGAAGCCGATCGACCTCGACGCGGAAGCGGACCTCACACCACGTCGGTGATGAGCAGGTCAGCGCCGGCCTTGGACGAGTTCACCATCAGCGCGTTCACGTGGTCGGTGCCGTGCAGGACGCGCTCCTCGGCCTCCGCCAGCGTGCGACCGAACCTGAGGTGGCGATCGATCAGCCGCTGCACGCGCAGGTCGTCGTCGATGAACAGGAACCACGCCTCGTCCAACACGATGCGGACGCGCTTCCACTTGTCGTAGTTCAGCAGCAGGTAGTTGCCCTCGGTGACGATGAGCGGCACGTCCGGGCTGATCGGCACCGCGCAGGCGATCGGTTCCTCGATCTCGCGGCGGAACTCCGGCGCGTAGATGGTGTCCGGCCCGGCGGCCTTGAGCCTGGCGAGCAGGTCGACGTAACCCGCGACGTCGAACGTGTCGGGCGCGCCCTTGCGCTCGCTGATCCGCAGCCGGAGCAGTTCGCGCTGGGCGAGGTGGAAGCCGTCCATCTCGACGAGTGCCGCGTCGGCGCCCAGGGCGTCGACCAGCCTGCGCGCGAGCGTGGACTTGCCCGAGCCAGGTGCGCCGCCGATACCGAGCAGCCTGCGCTCACCGGTGTCCACGAGCCCACGAGCCCGGTCGAGCAGCTCGTCGAACTTCACCTGTTGTCCTGCCACCTTGCCAACTCCTCAAGCCAATCCTGCGCGGTGTTGCGCACCCTGACCGCCGCCACCGCGTTCGCCCACCCGATCGCGGCGGCGACCGGGTCCTGCCGGGCGAGCGCGACGGCAAGGGCACCGTGCCACACGTCCCCCGCGCCGTTGGTGTCGCGCACGTCCACCGCGGGTACCGGCACTTCGTGGAACTCCCCGTCACGCGACCACTTGACCGGGTTCGCACCGTTCGTCCGGATCACCAGCGGCACCCCGAGGGCGTGCAGATCGTCCTCGGACAGCTCGAAAGCCGCCGAGCACGCCGCGACGTCCACCAGCGGCAGCAGGTCTTCAAGCACAGGTTTCCAGCTCCCGGCGTCCAACACCACCGGCAAACCGGCATCTTTGGCCACAATCGCCGCCGCCAGGGCCAACTGGCCGAGGTGTCCGTCCAGCAAAAGCAGGTCGGACCCGAGAACAAACGGTGTTACGGCGTCCACAGTGGTCTCGAACGCGACCTCGGCGGCGTTGCGGGAGATGACCGTGCGCTCGCCGTCGCGCTCGCGGACGGCGACCATGCTCAGCGAGATGCGCGATTCGGGGGCGAGGTCGTGGAACTCGACCCCTCGCTCGGCGAGGCCCGTGGCAGCGAACCGGCCGAAGGCATCACGGCCCAGCGCGGTCAGCAGCCCGGCCCGGTGGCCGAGCGCGGCGACGGTCGAAGCGGCGTTGGCGGCGGGGCCACCCGGCGTCAGGTGGACGCCCGCGGACTGCACCTTGTCACCCGGAGTGGGGAATTCAGCCACCTGCTGGATGACGTCCAGAGTCGTCAGGCCGACACACATCACCGCAACCATCGCGAGCGCCTCCTAGCAGGTAGGGTGCGGTCGCAAGCGATTGCGCACACGGTCAACCGCCCAGCGGACAGGGGCTCGTTCACATGATCACCATGCGGGAGGTCGCGACCCTTGCAGGGGTCTCCATCACCACGGTCTCACACGTCATCAACGAGACCAGATCGGTGGCTCCGGACACGAAGGAGCGCGTCCTCAAGGCCATCGAGGAGACCGGCTACACCGGGGACGCCATCGCCCGCTCCCTCGTGACGGGCGGCACGAAGTCCTTGGGGCTGGCCGTGTCGCTGGTGTCGCACCCGTACTTCGCCGAGCTGATCGCCGCGATCGAGAACGAGGCCACCGCTGCCGGCTACTCGCTCGTCCTGATCGACACGCGCGACACGGCCGAGTCCGAGCAGGCCGCCGTGCGGATGCTGCGCGGCCGCCGGGTCGACGGGCTGCTGCTGACGCCGTCGGCCGGTGCGGGTGGCGCGGTGCTGCCGGAACTGCGGCGGCTGGGCATACCGACGGTGCTCGTGGATCGCTTGACGATGAGCCAGGACATGGACCAGGTGGGGCCGGAGAACGTCCAGTCCACCTCGCGGCTCGCCCGGCACCTGGCGGAGCTGGGCCACCGGCGGATCGGCATGGTCACCGGCCAGATCGGTCTCGCGACGACGGACGAGCGCGTGCTCGGCTACCGGCTCGGGCTCGGCCGCTCCGGGCTCCAGTGGGACGAGGACCTGGTGTCCTCGGACGGCAAGCTCGGGCCGCTGCTGGACCTCGTGTCACCGCCGACGGCCGTGGTCGCGGGCGACCACATGGTCCTGACCAGCGTGCTGCACGAGATGCGGGCCCGCGACCTGAAGATCGGCCGCGACCTGGCGATCGTGTCGTACGACGAGGTCGAGTGGTCGGAACTGGTCGACCCGCCGCTGACGACCATGGCGCAGCCGATCGAGGAGATCGGCCGGACGGCCGTGCGGCTGCTGCTCGCGCGGATCACCGATCCCGACCGCGCGCCGGAAACCATCCGGCTCGCGCCCACGTTGAAGCACCGGCAGTCCTGCGGCTGCCACTGAGCCGCACCAGAGCCACTCGCGAGTCCCTCACTCGGACACCGCGAGTCCCTCACTCGGACACCGCGAGTCCCTCGCTGGGACACCCTGAACTCCGCGTTCGGCCCCCTCCTCCGCC
>JBDSAJ010000826.1:0-7369 GCA_039922235.1 Umezawaea sp. | reverse complement strand
TGGCAACTCCTACGGTTGCCACGAGAACTACCTGGTCGCCCGCGCGGGCGAGTTCTCCCGCATCGCGGACGTCCTGCTGCCGTTCCTGGTGACCCGGCAGCTCATCTGCGGCGCGGGCAAGGTGCTCCAGACGCCGCGCGGCGCGGTGTTCTGCCTCTCGCAGCGCGCCGAGCACATCTGGGAGGGCGTCTCCAGCGCCACGACCCGGTCCCGGCCGATCATCAACACCCGCGACGAGCCGCACGCGGACGCCGAGCGCTACCGCAGGCTCCACGTCATCGTGGGCGACTCGAACATGTCCGAGGTGACGACGCTGCTCAAGGTGGGCAGCGCGAACCTCGTGCTCGAGATGATCGAGCAGGGGGTGCAGTTCCGCGACTTCTCGCTGGACAACCCGATAAGGGCCATCCGCGAGATCAGCCACGACCTCACCGGTCGTCGCACCGTCCGCCTGGCGGGCGGCAAGGAAGCATCGGCGCTGGACATCCAGCGCGAGTACTACGAGCGGGCCGTCGAGCACGTCGCCAAGCGCTCCCCGGACCCGATGGCCGAGCGCGTGCTCGAGCTGTGGGGCCGGACGCTCGACGCGATCGAGGCCGAGGACCTGTCCAAGATCGACCGCGAGATCGACTGGGCCATCAAGCACCGGCTGATGCAGCGCTACCAGCTCAAGCACGACATGGACCTGTCGAACCCGCGCATCGCCCAGATCGACCTCGCCTACCACGACATCCGGCGCGGCCGGGGCATCTTCGACCTGCTCCAGCGCAAGGGACAGGTCGAGCGGGTGACCGACGACGGCGAGATCGAGGCCGCCAAGGACACCCCGCCGCAGACCACGCGGGCCAAGCTGCGCGGTGACTTCATCGCCGCCGCGCAGGCCGCCGGTCGCGACTTCACCGTCGACTGGGTGCACCTGAAGCTGAACGACCAGGCGCAGCGCACCGTGCTGTGCAAGGACCCGTTCCGGGCCGTCGACGAACGCGTCGAACGGCTCATCGCCTCCCTGTAGCACCGCTTCACCGCGGGGGGATCCCTACTTCGGTAGGGATCCCCCCGCGGTGCTTTGTGGGGCAGCATGGCCGCAAGCGAGAGGGGCGGACATGCGGGTGTTGGGCGTTGTGCTGGCGGTCTTGCTGTCGTTGCTGGTCCCGGTGGTGGCGTCGGCCTCCGGCGGTCCGAGGTGGGTGCTCAAGCCGACCGGGACGGACGCCCAGTTCCGCGGGCTGTCGGCCGTCGACAGCCGGGTCGCGTGGGTCAGCGGCAGCAAGGGCACCGTGCTGCGGACCGTCGACGGCGGCACCACCTGGGCGTCGGTCGGCCCGCCGGACACCGCCGACCTGCAGTTCCGCGACGTCCAGGCGTTCGACGCGCTGCACGCCGTGGTCCTCTCGATCGGCAACGGCGACGCGTCGCGGATCTACCGGACGTCCGACGGCGGCAAGTCGTGGACGCTGGTGTTCCGCAACACCGAGGAGAAGGCGTTCTACGACTGCGTGGCGTTCTTCGACCGCTTCCGCGGCCTCGCGATGGGCGACCCGGTCGACGGGAAGTTCCGCGTCCTGTCGACCGTCGACGGCGGCAAGTCGTGGTCGCTGGTGCCGCAGGAGAACTTCCCGCCGGCGCTGGAGGGTGAAGCGGGGTTCGCCGCGAGCGGGCAGTGCGTCGCCACCTCCGGGCCGTTCGACGCGTGGTTCGGCACCGGCGGCGGCGCCACGGCGCGGGTGCTGCACTCCGCCGACGGCGGGCGGCACTGGAAGGCGTCGGACACCCCGCTGCTCAGCCTCCCGTCGGCAGGCGTGTTCGCGCTGGCGTTCCGCACGCCGTGGCAGGGGATCGCGATCGGCGGCGACTACGCCCGTCCCGCGGAGCCCGTGACGGGGCTGGCGCTGTCGGCCAACCGCGGCCGGACCTGGTCGACGCCGCCGCAGGCGCCTGTCGGGTACCGGTCCGGGGTGGCCTGGCGCGGGGGTTCGGTGATCGCGGTCGGGCCGACGGGCAGCGACGTGAGCGTGGACGGCGGGCGGCACTGGAGGTCGTTCGACACCGGCAGCTTCGACACCGTGGACTGCACGTGGATGCGGGTCTGCTGGGCGTCTGGGGAGAAGGGGCGGGTCGGGGTGCTGCGCGGGTAGGACGGCGGACTTCGGGGCCTGACCACCGGCAGGAGAGCGTGAACGGACCGTTCATCGGCACACGTGGTGGGGACTGAGGTCGTCCGGTCGTCCGACGGGGTTAGGGTTGCGCGGTGTCCACCCCACGCGCCGAACGGCTCGTCAACCTGGTGTTGTGCCTGCTGTCGACCCGTCAGTTCCTGAGCGCCGAGCGCATCCGGGGCATCGTGCCCGGTTATGCCGACGCGCTCAGCGACGAGGCGTTCTACCGGATGTTCGAGCGGGACAAGACGGAACTGCGGGATCTCGGGGTGCCGCTGGAGACCGGGCGCACGGGGTCGTTCGACACCACGGACGGGTACCGGATCGCCCGGCGGGACTACGAGCTGGGCGACATCGACCTGGAGCCGGACGAGGCCGCCGCGGTGGCGCTGGCCGCGCGGCTCTGGGACTCGCCGCAGTTCACCGGCGCGGCGCACGGGGCGCTGATCAAGCTGCGCGCGGCCGGGGTGGACGTGGACCAGGACGTGCGCGCGGCGGTGGAGCCGAAGGTCCGCACGAGCGAACCGGCGTTCCCGTCGCTGCTGGCGGCGGTGCAGGCCGGGCAGGTCGTGGAGTTCGACTACCGGCGGCTGCCCGCGACGGACGTGTCGACCCGCACCATCGAGCCGTGGGGCGTGGTGGCCCGGCGCGGCCGCTGGTACCTGGTCGGGCACGACCGCGACCGGGGTGCCACGCGGTGCTTCCGGCTGTCGCGGGTGGTCGGTGAGGTGCGCACGGTCGGCAAGCCCGGCGTGGTGGACCGGCCGGTGGACGTCGACCTGCTGAGCTACGTCGCGACGACCCAGAACGACCCGCCGCCGAGTTCGCCGACCCGGCTGTGGGTGGCCAAGGGCCGGGCGCAGGGGCTGCGCAGGCGGGCGACCGTGATCGGCGAGCAGGAGCTGGACGGCGAACCGGGCGACCTGGTCGAGATCGAGCTGCGGTTCCCCGACTCGGCGGCCCGGTGGATCGCGGGCTTCGGGCCGGACGTGCTGGTGCTCGAACCGGACGTGCTGGCGAAGTCGGTGCGGGAACGGCTGCTGGGCGCGCTGCGCTCGCAACGCGGTGCGGAGGTGGGGTCGTGAGCGCGTCGTCGGAACGGGTGCCGAGGCTGCTGGCGCTGGTGCCGTACCTGCTGGCCCGGCCGGGGATTCCGCTGCGCGAGGTCGCGGTGGACTTCGAGGTGCCGGAGAAGCAGCTGCGCAAGGACCTCGAACTGCTGTGGATGTGCGGCCTGCCCGGCTACGGGCCGGGTGACCTGATCGACCTGTCGTTCGAGGGCGACACGGTGACCGTGGGCTTCGACGCGGGCATGAGCCGCCCGCTGCGGCTCACCGCGGCCGAGGCGACGTCGCTGCTGGTGGCGCTGCGGGCGTTGAGCGACACGCCGGGGATGCTGGACGCCGAGGCGGTCCAGCGGGCCGTGGCGAAGATCGAGGCGGCCGTGGGGCAGGCGCAGCCCGCCGGGGTCACGGTCGGGCTCGCGATCCGCGAGGCGCCGGAGACCGCGCAGGTCCGGGACGCGCTGCAGGACGGCGTCCGGCGCGAGCGGGCGCTGCGGCTGCGGTACTACACGCCGTCGCGCGACGAGATCACCGACCGGGTCGTCGACCCGCTGCGGATGCTGCTCGTGGAGGGGTACAGCTACCTGGAGGCCTGGTGCCGCGCGGCCGACGGCGTGCGGCTGTTCCGGCTCGACCGGATCGACGAGGTCGAGGTGCTGGACGAGCGGTCGGCCCCGCCGCCGCACGCGCGGCTGACCGACACGTCGGAGGGGTTGTTCCAGCCGGACCCGTCGCAGCGGCTGGCCGTGCTCGTGCTCGAACCGGACGCGCGGTGGATCAGCGAGTACTACCCGGTGGACGAAGTGGTCGAACTCGGCCGCGGCCGGGCGCGGGTGATGATGCGGTACACCGACCTGTCGTGGATGGCCAGGCTGACCCTCGGGCTCGGCGGCGACGTGCACGTGGAGCACCCGGCCGAGTTGGCGGACGAGGTCGTGCGCCAGGCGACCGAGGCGCTGCGCAGGGCGGATCACCTGCCGGCCACCTGAGACCAGTACGGTGAGGGGGTGCCTTACTTGCCAAGCCTGGTGCTCGTGGTCGTGGGAGTGGTCGCGCTGGTCGCGATCGTGATACGAGTGGTCGGTTCGGTTCGCCACTTCACCAAGGTCAGCTCTCGGGTGAGTGACAATGTGGGCAACGGTGTGGGTTTGCTGAAGGCGCGGTCGGCCGCGCTGGGAGTGGCCTTCGCCGAACGGCGCAAGGATCAGCCCCGCGTACGATCGACGGACCGGGGGAGACAGGAGGACCACCGTGGGTAACCTCGGAGCTACAGAGCTGATCATCATCGCTGTGGTGATCATCCTGCTGTTCGGCGCGAAGAAGCTGCCCGACATGGCGCGCTCGCTCGGCAAGTCGGCGAAGATCCTCAAGGCGGAGACCAAGGGTCTGCGCGAGGACGACGACCAGCCGCAGGCGCCGCCGCAGCAGCAGTACGCGCAGCAGCCGCAGCAGTACCCGGTCCAGCAGGCGCCGCAGCAGCTGCCGCCCGCCCAGCCCGTGGTGCCGCAGCCGGTCGTGCAACCGCAGTCCGTTGACCAGAAGAACAACAACAACTGAGCTGAAGGACGGACCGCACGGTGGGCGCAAGTCCAGTCCGGTGGCTGGCGCAGCTCCGGGACCGCAGGAAGAACTCCGGCCGTAGGGGAAATCCCGACGGCACCATGTCCCTCAAGGACCACCTGTACGACCTGCGGGCCCGGCTCGCATGGGGCCTCCTCTTCATCGCGGCAGGCGCGATCTTCGGCTTCTTCTGGTGGCAGTGGCGGCTGTTCGGCCTGCCGAGCCTCGGCGACGTCGTCATCGCGCCGTACTGCGGCATCCCGCTGGACAGCCGGCTGCACCAGGGGGAGGTCTCCTGCCAGCTGTTGCAGACGGAGCCGTTCGAGGGCTTCATGATCCGGTTGAAGGTCGGCGCGGCGGCGGGCATGGCCCTCACGGCGCCGCTGTGGCTGCACCAGGTGTGGAAGTTCATCGCGCCCGGCCTGTACTCGAAGGAGCGCAAGTTCGCGCTGGTCTTCGTGTTCGTGGCGTCCATCCTGTTCATCCTGGGCGCCGTGCTGGCGTTCTACGTGGTGCCGCAGGGCTTGAGCGTCCTGGTCGGGTTCGGTGACGAGAAGTTCCTGACGGCGCTGTCGGGTGGCGCGTACATCAACTTCGTCCTGGCGCTGTTGCTGATCTTCGGCGTCAGCTTCGAGCTGCCGCTCGTCGTGGTCATGCTCAACCAGGTCGGTGTCGTCAGCTACGAGAAGCTGAACAAGTGGCGTCGGGGCATCATCTTCGCGCTGTTCATCTTCGCGGCCTTCGCGACACCGGGCACGGACCCGATCTCGATGGTCTTCCTGGCGGTGGCGTTGACGCTGCTGTTCGAAGTGGCGATCCAGATGGCCCGCGTGCACGACCGGCGGGCGGCCAAGCGGCTCGCCGCCGAGGGCTTGGCCGAGTTGGACGACAACGAGGCCGCGCCGTTCGACTACACGCCTTCCAAGATCGACGAAGAACCGGTGCCGCCCGCCAAGGCGGAACCGAAGCGCGTCGACTACGACGACGCGACCTGAGAACGGGCTCCGCTGCGGCGGGGCCCGTTTTTCGTTGGTGCGCCGGAATTTCTCGTAGGCGCCAAGGGCGGGAACGGTATGCTCCCCCGGTCGTCTCGACGGCGATGCGGCCGACCGGATGGGATCACGCCACATGACGCACGCGGCCCTCCTCGTGTGCCCCACGTCCGGCAAGGGCAGGGCCGCGCGGATGGCCGGGACCGTTGCCGCCGCCCTGCGCGAGGCCGTCGACCGGCTCGACCTGCACGTCGGCTACAGCGCCGGGGACACCGCCCGGCTGGCCCGCAAAGCCGTGGCCGACGGGGTGGACGTCCTCGTGGTGCTCGGTGGTGACGGCGGGGCGCACCTCGGCGTCCAGGCCTGTGCGGAGAGCGCCACGGCGCTGGCCGTCGTGCCCGCGGGCACCGGCAACGACCTCGCGGCGGCGCTCGGCACGACGACCGTCGCCGACGTGGTCGCCGGGCTGCGGTCCGGGGTGCGCAAGCGGTTAGACCTCGGCCGGGTCTCGAACGACACGTGGTTCGCGACGGTGCTGTGCGCCGGGTTCGACTCCGCCGTCAACGAGCGCGCGAACGCGATGCGCTGGCCCGCGGGACCGAGGCGGTACGACCTGGCGGTCCTGGCCGAACTGGCCTCGCTGCGGGCGCTGCCGCTGGTGGTGGAGACCGAGCACGGCGTCGAGGAGTTCGACGCCACGCTCGTCGCGGTCGGCAACACGCCCTGCTACGGCGGCGGCATCCCGGTCTGCCCCCACGCCGATCCGACGGACGGCCAGTTCGACGTCACCGTGGTCACGGCGGTGAGCCGCACGGCGCTCGTGCGGATGCTGCCCACGCTGCGGACCGGTGACCACGTCGAGCACCTGGCGGTGCGGACGCTGCGCGCCAGGTCGGTCCGACTGGCGGGCGACAACGGCTGGGTCGGCTACGCCGACGGCGAGCGGATCGAGGAGTTGCCGCTGGCGGTCGAGTGCCGTCCGGGCGCGTTGACGGTCGTATCTGCTTAGTTGCAACGGTCGGCCGCTTTCCAAGTCGTGAAGGCTCCGTTACGGTCTGTGTCTGGGAACGCTCCCAGAATGCTAAGGAGTCACCGTGCCAAGGTTGTCGCGCGTGCTCGCCGCTCTGCTCGCCGGACTGTCCGTCGGGGTGCTGGTGCTGGTCGGAAGCCAGTCCGCCGCCTCGGCCGCGCCACCGTGCGTGGTCACCTACCAACCCAACCTGTGGACGGGTGGGTTCACCGCCAACGTCGGTGTCACCAACAACGGGGCGCCGGTCACCGCGTGGACGGTCACCTGGACCTACACCGGCAGCCAGCAGATCACGTCCGGCTGGAACGCCGACGTCCGGCAGACCGGGAAGCAGGTCACCGCGAAGAACGTGGCCCACAACGGGTCGCTCGCCACCGGGGCCACCGCACAGTTCGGCTTCCAGGGCACGTCGCAGGGGACGAACGACGCCCCGGTCGACTTCGCCCTCAACGGCGTCGCCTGCAACGGCCAGCCGCCGACGACGACCACCACGACCACGACCGTCACCACGACCACTACTTCGCAGCAGCCGCCCGGCCCGTGCCCGGCGGGCGCGGTGTGCGACGA
>JBDSAJ010000825.1:0-19995 GCA_039922235.1 Umezawaea sp. | reverse complement strand
TCTACTCCGTCGGCGGCGAGCAGCTGGTGGAGACGGTGCTCGGGATCCGGGTGAAGGGCAACTTCCCGGACGAGTACACCGTGCCGCTGACGGTGAGCCAGAACCGGTTCCTGTTCAACTCGCTGGGTGGCGGCTTCATCAACATGCGGCTGACCGCCGAGGAGGCGTCGGAGATCGTCGCGATCGGCGAGAACGCCCCGGTCGAGTGCATCAGGCGCTACCGCTGCATGATGCTGCCGCGCGGCGACCGGTTCGTCTGCGACCGGCACCGGGCGATCTTCAAGCCGTCGATCGACCGGCTGTCGTTCCTGTGGCCGCGGATCCTGGACGGCGCGCGCCTGTTCGGCGCGAGCCCGCAGGACATCCTCGGCATCACCATGTTCCGGCTGAGCATGGCGCAGAACTCCCGGTTCACCGCGCAGCTGAACGCGAAGACGTTCGGCTTCCTGATCGGCGACGCGGCGAACTCGCTGCACTTCTGGCCCGGTCGCGGCCTGAACACCGGGGTGAAGAGCGCGCTGTCGCTGGCGGGCACGCTGCGGTCGCGGTGGCAGGGCAAGCAGCTGCGCTCGTCGGACTTCTCCGCGCACGAGGGCCTGATGCAGCAGCTCCAGTACCGCGAGAAGGCCCGCGCGTGGACCACGATGGTCATGCCGGAGGACGACGGGATGCCGCGCGGCATCGAGGACCGGATCCGTGACGGCCTGGAGAAGTCCACGGACCGGCAGGTGCTGACGAACGAGTTGTGGTCGCGGATGCGCACCATCAAGAGCCGCCTCGGCAGCCGCATGGGCCACCTGCCCGCCGACGACTGGTACCTGAACCGGATCAACGGCCTGCACATCAAGACGTTGCAGGTGCTGGTGGAGACCGGGTCGTGGATCACCCGCGAGATCGGCGGTGACGAGATCTCCGTCGACGTCGAGTTCCCGGTGCTGGATGCCCCGTCGATGGTCGCGGAACCCGCGCCCGTCTCCCCCGCGGTGCCGGTGATGATGCAGGTCGACGCCGAGCAGACGGTGCTCAGGCCGATGCGGACGTGCTCCGCGCGCCAGCGCTGAGGCCCTGAGGTGTGCGCCGTGCCCGGTGTCTGAGGGGTCACCGGGCACGGCGGTTCTACTGGGGTCGCACGAACGGGAACAGCACGCTCTGCCGGATCGTGGTGCCGGTCAGCATCATCAGCACCCGGTCCACCCCCATGCCGAGCCCGCCGGTCGGCGGCATCCCGTGTTCCAGCGCGCGCAGGAAGTCCTCGTCCAGCTCCATCGCCTCGACGTCGCTGCTGGCCGCCTTCAACGACTGCGCCTCCAGCCGCCTGCGCTGCTCCAGCGGGTCGGTCAGCTCCGAGTACGCGGTGCCGATCTCCGCGCCGAACGCGACCAGGTCCCAGCGCTCGGCGAGCCGGGGATCGGTGCGGTGCTGGCGGGTCAGCGGTGACACCGAGGTGGGGAAGTCGGTGTAGAACGTCGGCTCCACGGTGGTGGCCTCGACGAGCTTGTCGTACGCCTCCAGGAGGAGCGTGCCGTGGTCGGCTTCCTCCGGCACGGCGATGCCGCGGCCGGTGAGCAGCGCTCGCAGGTGCTCGGCCGTGGTGTCCGGGGTGATCTCCTCGCCGAGCGCGCGGGACACGGCGGCGTGGACGGGCACGATCGGCCAGTCGCCGGAGATGTCGAACTCCGAGCCGTCCGGGCGGACGGCGATCTGCTTGCCGTGCGCGGCGACCGCGCAGTGCTGCACGAGTTCGCGGACGAGGTGCAGCATCGTCGTGTAGTCGGCGTACGCCTGGTACGCCTCCAGCATGGTGAACTCCGGGTTGTGCGTGGCGTCCGCGCCCTCGTTGCGGAAGTTGCGGTTCAGCTCGAACACCCGGTCGACGCCCGCGACGCACAGCCGCTTCAGGTACAGCTCGGGCGCGATCCGCAGGTACATCCGCATGTCGTAGGCGTTGATGTGCGTGACGAACGGGCGGGCGTTCGCACCGCCGTGCACGGCTTGCAGCATCGGCGTCTCGACCTCCAGGTACGAGCGCTCGTGCAGGAACTCGCGGATGCCGCGCACGACGTCGCTGCGGACCCGCAGCAGGTGTGCCGAGTCCTGGTTGACCATCAGGTCGAGGTAGCGCTGGCGGACCCGCGTCTCCGGGTCTGCGAGGCCCTTCCGCTTGTCCGGCAACGGGTGCAGGCACTTCGCGGTGATGGTCCACTCGTCGACGAGCACGGACAGCTCGCCGCGCCGGGAGGTGACGACCTCGCCGTGCACGCCGACGTGGTCACCGAGGTCCACCGCGGCCTTCCACGCGCGGAAGCGGTTCTCCCCCAAGCGGTCCAGCGCCAGCATCACCTGGAGCTCGCCGCTGAAGTCGCGCAGCCGCGCGAAGCACAGCCCGCCGACCTCGCGGATGGCGACCACCCGGCCGGTGACCGTGACGAGTTCGCCGGTGTGCCGGTCCGGGGCCAGGCTGCCGAACCGCTCGCGCACGCCGGAGAGCTGGCCGTCGCGGTCGAAGCCGACGGGGTACGGGTCGACGCCCGCCGCGCGCAGCTTCTCCACCTTGGCGATGCGCACCCGCACCTGCTCGGGCCTGCGGCTGGGCTTGAGCACGACCTGCGCGGCGCTCGCCTCGATCTCGGCGACGTAGGTGGCGAATCGCACGGCGTCCGGGTCGTCGTGCTCGTCCTGGAGCACGCGGTCCGAGCCGCGTTGGAGCAGCGATCGCAGGCTGGGCACGAAACCCTCGGCGATGCCCGCGGCGATGCTGACCCGCGGCAGGGTGCGGGCCTTCGAGTAGCAGAGGTAGCGCGGCATCCACTCCGGACCGTACTTCGCGTTGGAGCGGTACAGCGATTCGAGCTGGGCGAACCGCGACACGATGCCGAGCACCCTGCGCCACGCGCGCAACACCGGCCCGGCGCCGATCTTCTCGCCCTCCTCGAACACCGCGCGGAACATCGCGAAGTTCAGCGAGATCCGTTGCACGCCAAGGCGTCCACTGGCTTCGACGAGTTCGGCGACCATGTACTCGTTGAGCCCGTTCTCGGCCTCGCGGTCCCGGCGCATCAGGTCGAGCGACACCCCTCGCCGGCCCCACGGCACGAACGACAGCAGCCCGCGCAGCGCACCGGCGGCGTCGTACGCCTCGACCATCACGCACCGGCCGTCCGCCGGGTCGCCGAGGCGGCCCAGCGCCATGGAGAACCCGCGTTCGGTCTCCGCGCCGCGCCACCGCTCGGCCAGCGACAGGATCGAGCCCATCTCGGCCGCCGGGATCTCCGAGTGCCGCCGCACCCTGGTCGTGTACCCGGCCCGCTCGATCCGGCTCACGGCCTGCCGCACGGCCCGGCGTTCCGGCCCGGCGAGGGTGAACTCGCGGACGTCCAGCACGGCCTCGTCGCCGATCTCCAGCGCCTTGAGCCCCGCCGCGGTGTACACGCGGGCACCCCGTTCCGAAGCGCCGAGCACGCCGGGGCTCCAGCCGAACTCGCGCGCCTCCGCCAGCCACGCCCCCACGGCCTGCGGCCACGCCTCCTCGTCGCCGATCGGGTCGCCGCTGGCCAGGGTCGTGCCGCCGAGGACCCGGTAGGTCAGCGCGGCGCGGCCGTTGTCCGCGAACACGACGCTCTTGTCGCGGCGGGTCGCGAAGTAGCCCAGCGAGTCCGGCTCGCCGTTCGCCGCCAGCAGCCCGCGGACGCCCAACTCCTCGGTTTCGTTGAGCCACCGGCTGGACCGCACGCCGCGGAAGAACACGTACATCGCGAAGATCGCGGCCAGCGTGCCCGCGACCCCGAGCACGATGCTGAGCCACTGCGGACCTTCGCCGACGTCGAGCCTGCGCAGCGGCAGCACCTCGCCGGTCACCTGGTTCGCCGACCAGATGAACTTCTCCCCCGTGTCGACGAGGCTGCCGGGGAAGACCTCCGTCAGCCCCCAGCCGACCAGGCACAGCAGCGCCAGACCGCCGAGGAACACGCCGACCGCGCGCAGCCACGCGCCGGGGGCCAGTCGGGCCGGGAACGCCGGGCGCGCGACCCAGAGGAAGCCGATGATCGCCAGGGAGGCCACGATCCCGCCGCCGAAGAAGAGCACGTCGAGCTTCGTCGCGCTCGTCGCATCCTCCTCGAGCGCTTCCGGCACGAAGGCGAAGAGGGCGACCACGAACGCCACCAGCAGCAGGCCCAGTGCCTCGAACACCAGCAGCGTCCACAGCGCGGCGCGCTTGCGCCTGCGCAGCGCCGCGCCGAGCACGACGAACACGAGGACGATGAAGAGGTTCCCGTCGACCGGCAGCCCCAGCCAGTAGCCGGCCAGGCGGATGGCTCGGGCGACCGCGCTGCCGTCCGGGATGACCAGCAGGATCAAGGAGCCCAATGCGGCGAGTTGGACGACGGTGGCGACCGTTCCGGCGATGCGCCACTTCCACTTCGGCACGGGCACAACTTCTCCACAGGTTCGTAGGCGACGCTGAACGGGTGCGAACCACGATCACCACCGAAGCCGGAGGGGTGCACGTCACCTCGGCCGGTGTGGAAGACGGCCCGGTGGTCGTGCTCAGCTCTGGGCTCGGCGGCGCCTGGTTCGACTGGTCTGCCACGGTAGCCCTGCTCGGCGATCATGCGCGCGTGATCGTGTTCGATCGCCCCGGAACGGGCGAGAGCGGGCCGACCTCGGCGGACCCGACGCTGGCCCGCGAGGTCGCGGTGCTGGCGGCGGTGCTCGGCGACACCCCTTCGGCGGTGTTCGTCGCCCACTCGATGGCAACCATGCACGTGGAGGCGTTCGCCCGGCTGCACCCCGACCGGGTGAGCGGTCTCGTGCTGCTCGACCCGGACCCCGAGTCGCCGGGAGCCGGGCGGCCGTTCGACCTGTCCGCGCTGGTCGCGCACTGGCTGCTCAAGCTCGTGCCGCACGGCGTCGGCGCGGCGTTCGTGCGCAGGCACGGCCACCTGCTGCGGCGGTGGGCGATCGAGGGTTCCACGCTGGCCCGGCGCGATCCGGCACCGGAAGCGCTGGTCAGGGACGTCTACCGGCGGCCGCACGTGGCGAAGGCCGTGCTCGCCGAACTCGCCGCGTACCCGGACCAGGTCGCCGACCTCGAACTGCTGCGGGTCGTGCACCCGCTGCCCGCGGTGCCGTTCCAGGTGCTCACCGCGGGCCGCGAGGTGTGGCCGGAGCACGCGGCGCTCGCCCGGCTCGTGCCGTGGGGCCGCAACGTGCTGGTGCCCGGCAGCAGGCACATGATCCCGGTCGACCGGCCGGACGCCGTGATGATGGCCGTCCGCGACGTCCTCAGGACACCACGCGTCGCCTGAGCAGGCAGAACTCGTTGCCCTCCGGGTCGGCGAGCACGTGCCAGCGCACCCCCGACTGACCGATGTCGACCTTGGTGGCGCCCAGCGCGAGCAGCCGTTCCAGCTCGGCGGACTGGTCGCGGTCGGTGGCGTTCACGTCCAGGTGCATCCGCAGCTTCTGCCGCTTGGGCTCGGGGACGCGGCTGAGCACCAGGGTGATCCGGTCCTCCGGCGGCTGGTCGGCGCGGCCGATCTCGATGCCGTCCGGGTCGCGGTCCAGAACCTGGTAACCGAGCACGGAGCACCAGAAGTCGGCGAGCTTGTCCGGATCTGCGCAGTCGAGGACGAGTTCGGTGATGCGACAGGCCATGCCACCCCCTCGAAGTGGTGTGAGGCTACTCGCACACCCTGCCGCGAAGAGGCCTCCGGTGTCACGCTGGACCCCGTAACCGTGCAAACAGACCCGGGGACCCGCAACGAAGCGGGCGTCGAGGGAAGGACGGTCCACCATGACCTCTGCGGCTGAAGTAGCGGCGCCGTACGGCAACGGCCCCGCGCAGGCTGCGACACCCGTCAAACGGGTGCGCATCCCCCACCTCCGTGAGATGAAGGAACGCGGCGAGCCGTGGCCCATGCTCACGGCCTACGACATGTACAGCGCGGAGCTGTTCGACGAGGCGGGCATCCCCGTCCTGCTGGTCGGTGACTCGGCGTCGAACAACGTCTACGGCTACGAGACCTCGCTGCCGGTGACGGTCGACGAGCTGATCCCGCTGGTCCGCGGCGTGACGAAGTCGGTGAAGAAGGCGCTCGTCATCGCCGACCTGCCGTTCGGCAGCTACCAGGTGTCGGTCGAGCAGGCCGTGACCACCGCCGTCCGGTTCATGAAGGAAGGCCAGGCCCACGCGGTCAAGCTGGAGGGCGGTCGGCACTTCGCCCCGCACGTCCAGGCGATCGTGCGCGCGGGCATCCCGGTCATGGGCCACATCGGCTTCACCCCGCAGAGCGAGCACCAGCTCGGCGGCTACCGCGTGCAGGGCCGTCGCGAGTCCTTCGACTCCGTCGTGGCCGACGCGAAAGCCCTCGAGGAGGCAGGCGCGTTCGCGGTGGTGCTGGAGATGGTGACCTCCGAGGTCGCGAAGCAGATCACGCACGACCTGCACATCCCCACCGTCGGCATCGGCGCGGGCCCGGACACCGACGCCCAGGTGCTCGTGTGGCAGGACATGATGGGCCTGCGCCGCGGCAAGGCGCCGAAGTTCGTGAAGCGCTACGCCGACATGGCGGGCCTGATGAGCGGTGCCGCGCAGGCGTTCGCCGCCGAGGTCCGCGGCCACCAGTTCCCCGGCCCCGAGCACACGTTCCACTGAACACCGTTAAGGACGCCCTTAACGCAGTTCGAGTACCTCACGGGCCTCGACCAGTGACGGCCCGTACCAGGTCAGATGGCGCCCCGACACGAGCACGCACCTCGTGTCGGGGAACGCCTCCGGCCCGTCGGTGGCGCTGAACGCGTACGGCTCGTCGGGCAGGACGACCAGGTCCGGGGTCGTCGCGCGGATCTCGTCCAACGATGGCCGCGGGTAGCGCTCGGAGTGGTCGGCGTAGACGTTCTCGATGCCCAGCCGACGCAGCACGTCACCCGCGAAGGTGTCGCGGCCGAGCACCACCCACGGCCGCCGCCACACCGGCACGACCGCCGTCGCCCACACGGGTTCGACGTGCCGCCAGACCTCTTCGGCCCGCACGAGCCAGTCCGGTTCCTCGTCCCACGCGGTGGCCAGCAGCCTCCTGATCGACGCGAGCGCCTGCGGCACCGTGGCGGGCGCCGCCGTCACCCACACCGGGACTCCGTTGGCGCGCAGCCGGTCCACGTCCTCGGCCCGGTTCTCCTCGACGTTCGCGACCACCAGGTCCGGCCGCAGTGCGAGCACGCGGTCGACGTCCGGGTACTTCGAGCCGCCGATCCGGGTCGTGTCGACCGGGCAGTAGTCCGTGACGCCGACCAGCGACCCGACGGGAACCGACTCGGTCAGCGACGGCACCAGGCTGACGACGCGGCGCGGCCGGTCCGGGATGGGGACCGGCTCGCCGAGGTCGTCGACCGGGAGCATCAGATGCCGTTGCAGATCGTCACACTTGGAGTAAACACCGTCGATCACTTGAAAGAAGGGCTACCACGTTGCGGCCGGACTCATTCGAGGTATTGCTCATCGGGGGCCGTGCCGGCGTCGGCAAGACCACTGTTGGGTGGGAGGTCTCCGTGCAACTACAAGCCGCACGTGTCGCGCACTGCCTGATCGAGGGCGACAACCTGGATCAAGCGCACCCAGCCCCGAACGGAGACCCGGCCCGCACGAAACTGACCGAGGCGAACCTCGCCGCTCTGTGGGGCAACTACGCCTCTTTGGGATACCGCAGGCTCATCTACACCAATACCGTCTCCGTGCTGGAGCCCGACCTGATCGCCCGCGCGATGGGCGGATCACCTCACATCACCGCGGTAGTCCTGACTGCCGAGGACACAACCGCTCAGCACCGCCTCCACGCCAGGGAGATCGGTAGCCAGCTCGACGCCCACGTGACCCGAGGCGCTGCCATGGCCCAACACCTGGAGGCTGCCGCGCCCAGTTGGGTCGTGCGGATACCGACGGACGATCGGCCCATCGTCGACATCGCCCGCGATGTCATCACCGCGACCAACTGGTTGACACGCGTGACGCCGGCTTCGGATGACGATCTGCGACTGGAGTACTAGAAACGTGCCCTCGCCGGGCGGCAGGTCTCCGAGATGGAGGCGGTCGGAAGGCGCCGAACGACGCTGACCAACGTTTTCGCTGATCAGCGCTGCGCCCAGCACCCTGACCTCAGGCTTTCCTGGTCTCTCGTCAAATGTCGGTGATCTTCAGCCCGGCGTGCGCCTTGTAGCGGCGGTTCACCGAGATCAGGTTGGCTGTCAGCGCCTCGACCTGGTGGGCGTTGCGCAGCCGGCCGGCGTAGACGCCGCGCATGCCCGGGATCGCAGCAGCCAGCGCCTGCACCAGATCGGTGGCCTCGCGGTCGTCGCCGAGCACCAGCACGTCCATGTCGACCGACTCGATCGACAGGTCCGCCAGTGACACCGCGGACACGTGGTGGAACGCCGCCGTGACGCGGGATTCGGGCAGCAGTGCCGCCGTCTGCTGCGCCGCGCTGCCCTCCTCGACGGCGAGCGCGAACGGCCCCTGCTTGTCGAAGCCGAGCGGGTTCACGCAGTCGATGACGATCTTGCCGACGAGCGCTTCGCGCAGCGACGCGACGAGGTCGGCGTGCCCGTCCCACGGCACCGCGACGAGCACGATGTCCGCCTGCTCGGCGCAGCTCTGGTTGTCGGCGCCGGTGACGTGGTCCACACCGGCCAGTTCCCGCAGCTCCTCGGCGGACTTCTCGGCCCGCTCGGCGGCACGGGACCCGATCACGACCTTCAGCCCGGCCTTGGCCCAGCGCAGCGCCAGTCCCCGGCCCTGCGCGCCAGTACCACCCAGTACACCTACGGTCAGCTCACGAATCGCAGTCACCCGGTCATCTTCACACGGGCTCGAACGCGACCTTGCGCTTGGCCGCGTCGGCCTGCACGAGCCGCACCCTGATCCGCTCGCCTTCCGGCACGTCCTCGCCCGAGCAGCGCCCCATCACCGGCGGCTCCGCGACGAACACGTCCGCCCCGCTGCCCTCCGACCGCAGCACCACGGCGTCGAACTCCTGCCCGACCCGGTCCTCCATCACCCACGCCTCGACCTGGTCGAGGCAGGCCCGGTCCACCTTGCTCGCCAACGAGTCCGACCCGCCCATCAGGCTGGGCAGTTCGGGCAGCGCCTTCTGCAACCACTCCGGCACCTCGCGGCCCTCCGTCACGGCCAGGCACACCTCGGTCGCGAACCGGTCGACCAGCCGCCGCAACGGCGCCGTGACGTGCGCGTACGACGAGGCGATGCCGGCATGCGTGGCGATCTCAGGCACGGTCCCGTTGAACGCCGTGTACCCCGCCCCGCGCAGCAACCGGGTCGCATCGACGAAGAGCGCCAACGACTCCGGCCGCGCCGGATCCAACCCCGCCAGCAACTTCGACGGACTGACCCCGTCCGCCCACGGCACGTGCAACGCCTGCGCCGACCGCTTGAGCGCCTCCACAGCACCCTCGTCCGCATCCGGCAACGTCCGCAGAATCCCCACCCGCGCGTCCAACATGATCTTGGCAGCCGCCATCCCGGTCAACAGCGAGACCTCGGCATTCCACGCGTCAACCTCGACCCGTGGCCGCAGCACCAGCTTCCACGCGCCTTCATCACCGGGCTCGATCTCCTGCTCGGGCAACTGGAGCTCCACGGCACCACGATCCAGCGCCCGCTCCCGCCGCAACCGCCCGAAATCAGGCAGCGCCTCGATCGACGGGTGCATCGTGCCCCGCTCGATCGTCGCCTGCACACCCTCGTAGTCGAACTGCGCCGTCGACCGCACAAGCGCCCGCCGCACCCGCACCGACGTCGGCTCACCCGCCGTGTCGCACTCGAACGTCCACAGCACAGCGGGCCGCGTCTGAGTCGGCAGCAAACTGGCCGCACCCTCGGACAACACGGTCGGGTGCAACGGCACGTTCCCGTCAGGCAGGTACAACGTCTGCCCCCGCTTGCGCACCTCGGCGTCCAACGCCCCACCAGGCACCACGAACCCGCCGACATCAGCGATCGCGTAGTGCACCCGGAACCGCCCACCGGCAACCCGCTCGACCAGCAGCGCCTGGTCAAGATCCTTCGCACCAGGCGGGTCGATCGTCACCAACGGCAGATCGGTCGCATCCTCCCGCGCCCCCGGCGCACGCAAGACCGCTTGCTCTGCCTCGGCCAACGCACCAGCGGGAAACTCCTGCGGCAACCCGAACTCAGTGCGGATCCCGCTGAAATCCAACTCGGCGCGACCGGTCCTGATCACCAAGGAGGCCACGACTCACCATAGCCGCGTTCGATCAATCGCCGTCCCATTTACGCGCCGCCTCATCAGCAGCCTTGGTCCGCTCCCGCGCGATCTCCAACGCACGCGCAGCAGTCCCCTCATCCGGATAGGGCCCCATCCGATCCCCACCCCGACACCCAACCCCACGCTCAACCGTCTTGTGGGTCAGGCAGTAGTACCAGGCGTTCTCGTCGTCAGCCATACCACCAGGCTTCCATGCAAAGCGACGCATGTCACCCCGACACGATCAAGCAAGTGGGAAGTCAAGCGAGCGAACTGCACAGAGACAGGACGACCACCACACCCAAGCTCAGACCAGACCAGGCGAGGCGACCCACCACAGCGCCAACTTGGCGACCCACCACACACAGCGCCAGGCCTGGCGACCCACCACGGAGGTGGACAAGCGCCTTCTCGAGACGTGGCCGATTTGCTGCACTGGTGCGGCGGGCCAGGTCCCGTCGCCGCGCTTGTGCGGCGGTGGGCAGGTTCGGGTGGTCCCGCTTGGGAGCGGTGTCTGAGCGAGGGACATCCGGTGTCCCACCGAGGGACACACGGGCCGTGCTGAACGCCGTGGCCCTAACCGCACAGACCCGCCCGGTGGGGCGGCAAACGCCACCCCACCAGCCTCACCACGACCCCACCAACCTCACCACAACCTCACCACTGCGGCGCCTGCACCGGCAACGGCCCGGACGGATGCCCAGCCGGGTGCCCCCCTGGGTGCCCAGCCGGAAAAGGCGCCGGAAACCCACGAGGCGGCGTGTTCTGGTTGGCGTTCGCGTTCTCCGCCGGTATCGGATCCACGCACGACACCATCACAGTCCGACTCTCCGGATCGGAGATGCGCCCACCGTTCCGCTCCCGGTAGACCAGCTCCCCGTCAGAGTCGATCTCCATGATCGCCCCGACTTCGGCCAGCTGCTCCTCGTCCAGGTCGACCAGCTTCTCCACCCTGGACGGAACCACCCGGTAGTGGGGCCAGTTCAGGTGTGCCGCGTGGTGGTGCAGTTCGGCCAGCAGGTGGGCCATGTGCTGCTGCCAGGGCAGCGGCATCGACTCGACCAGTGTCCGGGGCAGGACCACGTACGCCTTGTCCACGCCCGGTTTCGGGGTGGACAGGTAGTCGCGCACCGGCGTGGTGGACGCGGGTGGTCCTACCGGACGCGGGATTGGGTCGGGGGTGAACATGTTCGGCGCTCCCTCCTTGGCAGGCTCGGCTCCGCCGACTACCTCGCCTGGCCTACGCAGACCTACACACCCGGCCGAACGGCCAGTGGCATCAACTGGTAGTAGTCCCAGTTGATCTTGCTGATCTTTACCACATCCCCGGTCTGCGGCGCATGGATGTACTCGTCGCCCCCCAGGTACATGGCGACGTGGTGCACCGTGACCGGGTCGGCCGTGTTGGTCGCCCAGAACAGCAGGTCACCGGGCTGCGCCTCCCGCACGGGGAGGAAGGCGCCGCCGTGCAGGTACTGGTCGTTGGCCACTCGCGGGATCTGGATGTCGGCGGTGGCGAACGCCTTGACGAGGATGCCGGAGCAGTCCCAGGCGTCCGGGCCGTTGCCGCCCCACAGGTACGGCTCGCCGAGCTGCTCCTTGGTGAACGTGATGGCCTTCGCCGCGGCCGAGGACGCGGCGAGGATCGTGGCGCTGCCCGACCCGCAGCCCGCGGGGTCCGAGACCTGGCCGAGGTCACCGATGAGGAACGCGCCCATGGCTTCCCAGTTGTGGTACCTGTCCGGGAACGCCGAGCGCTCGACGGCCTGTGCCGAGTCACCGGGCCGCTTGGTCTCCCAGTCCGGCACGGCGAGCAGCACGTCGTAGAACTTGTTGATCGCGTAGACCGGGTCGATCACCTGGCCGATCGTGCCCCAGCCCATCGACGGGCGCATCTGGAAGATGCCGATCGAGTCGGCGTCGCCGTAGTTGAGCGGGCGCAGGCCCGACTCCGTCATGCCTGCCTGGATCGCGACCTGCCAGGCCAACGGCGGCAGCTTGCGCTCCTGGCCGATGGAGATGATCTTGGCGATGACGCCGCGCTGCTCCTCGTTGAGGTTGCTGGCGTCGTTCTTGCCCTTGTCCGCGCCGCCCGCGTCCCACGGGCCGATGGCCGCGTTGCAGCTGATGTTGAGGAGCCCCATGGTGTTGAGGGCGTTGCTGTTGTTCCCGACGACCGTGACGACGCCGTTGGTGAGGACGACGACGAGCAGCACGACGAAACCCACCACCGCCGCGACGACGACCTTGCGCATGCCCTCACCCCCTGTCGTACTTGTGGACGAGCCACTTCTCGTTCCGCTTCACCAGCGTCATCTGGAGTGTCCCTCCAGCCCCGCCCTTCAAGCCGATCTCGTACACGACCGAGTCGGCGTGCGATGCCTTCAGCTTCACCTCGCCGTCCAACGCGTTGGGCAGGTTGCGAGGGTCGACGGTCTTCAGGACCGGCAGCTCTTCCTCGGTGGTGTACGGCTTGAGGGTCTCAAGCCAGGTGGCATTGCTGTTGTCCGCCGGACGGGTGATGAACGCCTCCGCCCAGTTCTCCGCCGTGAGCAGCGCGTCGGGGTCGGGGGCCGCGGACGGCGGGTCGGACGACGGCGCGGGCGCCTTCGAGGGCAGCGAGATGGTCGGGACGCCGGTCGGGATCACGCCCACCTGGCCGGAAGCCTGCGATGACGTGGTGGCCGCGCCGTTGGTCGCGCTCCCGCCCTTGGTGCCCTTCACCATCGCCGGGATCACGCTGCTGAACACGATGACCACCACCGCGATGCCGATGATGGTCGCGGCGAGGTGGTTGGGCGACCGCAGCGGCCAGGCCCACAGTCGTCGGTAGACCGCCGCGCGGCCCCTGTTGGTCCGGATCGGCATCTCAGTTGTCCCTGACTTCGAGCCCGCGCGACGGGCGGTAGATCACGTGGACCTGCCGTCCCGCGACGACTTCCGTCTCGGCCCGACGTGGACCCGGCACCACGGGGTTGTCCGCGATGCGGGTGAAGTTGTTCGCGTTGTTGTAGGCCGGCACGCGGGAGGGCACGAAGACCGCGTCCTCCTGCCGGTCCCAGCTCCGCTCCGACGCGGGGGTGCTGTCGACGCCCCGGCTGATCCGCCCGGACGGCAGCGCCGCCGCGGGGCCGCCGTAGTCGCGGCCGGGCAGCGCGCGGTTGCCGCTCGATCCGGACGAGGACGGCAGCTCGGCCGGCCCGGAGCCGCGGTCGAGCCGCTGCGCCGTCGCCATGACCGGGTTGTTCGCCTCCGGCCGGACACGGGTCCGGTCGCGCTGCGGGGTCGGGTCGCCATCGGGATCGGTGTCGCGCACGGTGTCCCAGAACTCGTCCTGCGGCGTCGGGCCGCTGTCGGCCTTCCTCCCGCGCATCCGGGACAGCAGGCCCTGCCCCATCGGCAGCGCCTGGCTGGCCGACCCGACCGACATCTCCACCATCTGCCACATCCGGCGCAGCGGTTTGCCGATCATGAAGCAGATGACCGTCAGCATCAGCCCGAGCAGCGTCCTGGTCAGCAGAGTCAGGCCCGTGGCGTTGAGGATCGCCTGGAGCAGCAGCGCGTGCGTGCCCGCCAGCACGGCGAGGATCAGGACGTTGAACACGGTGACCGCCGCCGCCCGGCCGACCTTCCGCAGCAAGTCGTGGTGGATCAGCGCGACCAGGCCGATCAGCGGTCCGGCCAGCGTCAGGATGCGCAGCAGCAGCTGCGCGAGCAGCACGGCGGCCTTCGCGAACAGCTGGAACAGCGAGAACGCGACCGCTTGGAGCATCGCGAGGAACCCGGAGCCCATGCGGCTGCCGTCCTCGCCGGTGAAGTAGCCCTTCGCCGTGCCGAGGCTCTTGGAGATCGCCTGGTACTCGGCCTTCTTCGCGTCCAGGGCCGCCTGGTCGCCGTCCTTGTGCTGGGCCAGCTCGTCGGTCGTCCACGCCTGCGCGTTGAGCAGCCGCGCCCCGAACTCCGTGGCCTGTGGCGCGTCCGGCGTGCCGAACTCGCCGCGCAGCCAGCTCTGGTAGACCACGGTGTCGTGCAGCTTGGACGGCAGCACGTGCAGCGTGCCCTGTTCCTCAGGCGACTCCACGAAACCGGCTTGGATCTCCGACGTCTTGGTCACCAGGGTGCTGTCGAGCAGCGTGTAGAACTGGGGCAGCGCCAGCGTGGAGGTCGCCAGCCACATCGCGGCCAGCGCCCACATGCCCCGTTTGCTGATCGTGGCCAGGTCGCCCTGCCAGATCTGCCGGAACATCAGGATCGCCAGCAGCAGCGCCACCAGGCCGAACCAGCGCAGGTAGACGTTGTCGTAGACCTTCTGGACGCCGGACTTCACCGCGTCGTCCAGCGGCACCAGCAGACCGCGGCCCATCACGGTGTAGTGCAGGGCGTTCGTCGCGCCGACGATGTTCTTGCCGACGTTGAACAGCTCGTTGCCGACCCAGGTGTCGATCACACCGGGCGAGTCCGGCAGGACGGTGCACTTCTCCTGGTAGGTGTGCCAGACCATGCCCGCGTACCCGAAGTTCAGGTACGGGGTGTCCTTGAGGCCGTTGCCGATCGGCGGGTCGATCGCGCCGACCATGCCGGAACCGGGCCGCTCGGGGTTCGGGGACTCACCGCAGGGGGCCGCGTGCGCCGCGGGGGCGCCGATGATGGCCTGCAACGCCAGGATCGCCACCACGACGGAGAGCGAACGCAGGCGCTTGGGCCCCGGTCTCGCGGGGCCGAGCACGCGTTTGCCCAGCCGCCACGCCCGTGGCGCGGCGGCGAGCGCCAGGACGATGGCCAGGAGCGTCATGCCGCGCCTTCCCGGCCCGTCCGGCGGTTCCCCCCCTCGCCGTGTGTCGACTCGACCAGCTGGTCGTCGTCCACCAGGCCTACTTCGAGGTCCGCGGCCAGTTCGTCGTCGTAGTCGTCGGTGTGGTTGCGCTCGTTGTAGGTGAGCCGCTCCTCCAGGGGCGCGGACACCTCCACGACGTCGCCCTCGTTGTGCCGCAGCGCGTCCGGCGTCGTGTCCAGGCCCTCGCGCAGGTGTTCGAGGTGCGGACCGCTGAAGTCGATGCGGATCCGCTCCACGCCGCCCGCGCCGTCGCCGAAGATGAACTGGCGGGGCGCGCGGTCGCGCTCGGCGGCGTTGCGCACGCCACCGGGGCGGCGGCCGAGGCTCGCCACGACCTGCTCGTACCCGGCGCCGATCGGCACCTTGAGCAACCGCAGCGCGTCCGACTGGGCCTGGTCGTCGTCGAGCCTGCCGACGAAGACCGAGTCCAGCAGCGTGACGAAGCCCTGGATCTTCAGGAAGTCCGCCGGGACCTGCGAGGACAGCAGCACGCGGACGTTCCACTTGCGCGAGTCGCGCGCGAAGCGGTTCATCAGCACCCGGCCGGTCGGGACCTCGGACAGGAAGAACGCCTCGTCGATCCAGACGCCCTTGCGGAGGTCCTTCGGGCGCTCGTAGATCGACCGCTGGGTGAGCCACGCCGCCAGGTTCAGCATCTCGACGCCCAGCGCCTCGGCGTCCGTCCAGTGCTCGCGGCCGACGTTGTCCTTCGGCAGGTTCAGGCCCGCCATCGTCAGCACTGTGAGCCGGTCGTCGCGCTGCTCGTCGTACGGGTCGGCGTTGCGCTCCGGGATGAGCAGCGACATGCGCTCGCGCATCTCGTCCAGGAAGTCCGCCACGACCACCGCGTGCTCGTGGTGCTCGCTGGCGTCGCGGCGCAGTGCCTCGAAGACCTGGCCGGGGTGCGCGTCGAACCGGCCGCCGACCGTGCGGACGGCGCGCAGCAGCACGATCCGGGTCTGCGGCAGCTTCGCCACCTCGTAGGGCAGCAGGCCGCTGAGCACGTCCAGGACGAGCCGGCGACGGGTCGCCGCGGCCAGTGCCTTCTCCCGACGCCAGGCCCGCTCAGGGTCCTCCTCGTCGATGAAGTGCTCCAGCATCGGCTCGGCGACCACCCGGTACGGGTTGAGGATGCCGGGCTGGGCGTTGAGCAGGTTGATCGGCCGCGCGTACGGCTTCAACTCGGGCAGTTCGCACAGCGCGGCCAGCGGACCGGACGGGTCGAGCAGCGTCCAGTGCGCGCCGGCGCGCAGCGTCTTGTAAACGATGCCGCCGCCGAGGAACGACTTGCCCGCACCCAGGCCCGCGACCATCGCCGTCAGACCCGAGGCGTCGCGGAGTTCCTGCGCCATCCACGGGTCCCACGCGACCGGTCGGCGGGTGGCCGTGCAGGTCTCGCCCAGCAGGATGCCGCGGCGGTCGCCGACCTCGGCCGTCGCCGTCGGGACGGCCGAGGCCGCCCACAGCACCGAGCCGCGGCGCAGGTACGCGCCGGACGACAGGGCTTCACCGGGGATGAACTCCCTGGCGATGGCGAACTGCGCCTCGGGGTGCTCGATGGCGACCTTCGGCTTGTAGAGGTCCAACAGCGACTGGGCCAGCCGCAGCGCGTCGCGCTCGGTCGGGCCGGACACGGCGAGCCGCCACCACGAGCGCACACGGGTGCCCAGCGCGGTGAAGCCCGACGTCATCTCGTCGTCGATGTCGAGCACCCGGCTGGCCTGCCGCGCGAGCGACTGCGGCGGCTCCAGCTCGTGCTCGTCGGTGTAGTGGCGGACCTGCGAGCGGACCTTGTTCATCTGCCGCTGGAGTTCACCCGAGACCTCTTCGGGCTTCCGCACGTAGATGCGGGCGGACCACTCCACGCTCGCGGGCAGCCGGTCGGCGCGCTGCACCCACGGGTCGTCGACCTCGGGGATCTGCAGGCCGTGCATCAGGCCCACGGTGAGCACCACGACGTGACGGCGGATGCCCGCGTTCGAGCCCGTCCGGCCACGCACGGTGACGGTCGGCGAGTACGGCTCCTGGTGGAAGTCCGCCGCGTCGGTGAAGCTGGCCAGGTCCTCCGGCTCCCACGCGGCACCCGGCACGGCCGGGAGGTTGCGCGGGGCGGGCAGGCCGAGCGAGCACGACCGGTGCATCAGCCAGGACATCTCCTCGGCCGTGGCCGGACGCCCTTCGAGGCCCGCGGAGCCGATCACCTGGTCGAGGTGGTCGACCTCGCTGTCCAACGCCACCAGCTCGGCGTCCACCGCGTCCGGGAAGACCTTGCGCAGCACGGGGGCGGCGCGCTCGACGGCGCGGTCCATCATGTTGCGGGTCTGCACCTGGACGCCCAGGTAGACCTCCTTCTCCGCCATCGAACGACCCATGAGCTGCTGCTGCTCGCCGACCATGTAGTCGTCGAACGACAGCGTGCCGGGGGTGTCCGGGAGGCGGCGCACCGCGTTGTGGACGTGCGCCTCGGCCCACATCCGGATCGGGTACGGGCGCGTGGTCACGCGCAGGTGCATCCAGCGGCCCTGGAGCTCCGCGTACTGGCCCGCGATGGCCGCGATCAGGTCCTGGCGCTGCGAGTCCGACCGGAACGACCAGCGCTGCGGCGCGAGCTTGTACCAGGCGTAGACCTCCTGGCCCGTGCGCAGCAGGTGGCCGTCGATGCTGCGGGCGGCGATGGACGGCGTGTAGCTCGGGATCGCCTGTTCACCGGTCAGCCGTCGACCGCGCTTGCTGTACACCTTGCGGTCCGAGTGGTCCGCGGCAGCGGCGTGTTGGGCCACGTGCGCCGCGGAGCGTCGGTCACGGTCTCGCCGGCGTCCGAACACCGCGCACCTCCTTCTTACGGCTGCCTGACCGCCGCCGATTCTGCTGGGTCTGTTCCGAGACCTGGACGGTGGAAGCTGTGGAGCGTCTCGAACCCTTGCCCCGCTTTTTCACACGCCTGCGGGGGCGTTGGGGGTTGACCCGAATCCGGGCGGCGCTGGCCGCTCCGCCCGCACCCGCGGTGCGTTCGCGGGGGGCGAGCAGTTCGCGGACCCACATCGTCATGGCAGCCGACAAGGGCCGCTCGTGGCTGATCCGCGAGCAGATGAACCGCGTGAGCGCCACCGTGATGACGAGCGCCCAAGCGGTCGTGAAGAAGCTGAAGGCGAAACCGATCTGCCGCTCGATGGTCAGCACCAGCAGGAACACCGCGATGCCAACGCCCCAGGCCACGTAGCGCGCGCGCCACGGGAAGGTCGCTTTCGGCGGTCCCAGCCAGACGGCGTCGACCCGGTACACCTCGTCATCAGTGCGTACCCGCACCCGTCAGCCTCCGGTGAACAGGCCGGCGAGCCACGTACCGATGTTCGCTCCGGCGTTCGTGGTCACGGCCAATCCGATGATCGCCAGCGCGACGATGATGCCGCCGAGCCTGCGCATCACACCGGCGTTGTCGCCCTTGCCACCGCCAAGCCAGAGCAGGAGGACGGCGACGGTGAGGAGGAGCAGCGGCACCAGGTTGTTCAGCATCCAATCGCGGATGCCTGATGTGCCCAGGCCGCCGCCAGGCTGTTGCTGCTGCGCGAGTGTTACCAGGGCCATGGCGGTCATCTCGTACTCCTGAGTACGCCGAGCGACTCCGGACGGGCAAGGGGGTCCCGACCGGGGCTTGCGCTAACGAGTAGAACACGTCTTCGTCACGAGGTGCATCAGTCGCCGAGCGGTGCGTTGATCAAAAGCCGTTCCCCTCGAACTCGATTACGTCTAATCTGAACTCCGCACATCATGGATGAGGGGGTGTCGCACGTGAACCACCCAGGCCCGATTCTCCCGGTTGCCAAAATAGTTCACCCGACCGCGAACTTGCGGGTCACGCACAGTGCGCACGCCCGCCTCTCCCTCGCTCGGCTAACCAGCTGACCGACCTGTTCGGCCGGACCATTCGCCCGAATGGCGGCGCGGCCCGGTGTCGCGACTCGAGGAGGCCCGCCCATGACCTTGCCGTCCGAAACCGCTGCCACCACGGCCGCGGAGGTGAAGGAAATCACCGTCACCACTGCCGAGTTGGGTACCGCAGAGGCTACCGGTGGGGACCGGCAAACGGGGCGGCGGGTACAGCGGACGATCAACTTCGACAGCGAGGTACTGGAACGAGCGCGCGCCGCCGCGACGTACCTCGCGGCGTACGAGCCGTTGGCCGGCGTGCGAAGCCTCGCCGACATCGTGAACCCGGCCGTGGAGGAGTACGTCGCGGAGCTGGAGGAGCGGTTCAACGGAGGCCTGCCGTTCCGGCCCGTGCACCGGATGCCGCCGGGGCGACCGGCTCGTCGTTCTTCTTGAGGGTGGGCTGGGTCTAGAGCGGCAGCGCCGTCGGGCGTCTGGGGGTTGGGGCGGCAGCGTCGTCGGCCGTCTGGGCTTGGGAGCGGTAGCGCTGTAGCCGATCAGGCCTTTGTGGTCGATTTGACTTGGGGACCCCTCATTCAAGACTTAGCGGGCTCAAACGGGCAGGGTAGAAGCTTCTGCCCGCTCCACATTGCAAGTCTTAAATCCCCAAGTAAAATCGGCCACGATGTCGGGCGCATGACACCAGTCAGTCAATCGGCCATGACCTCGAGCAGCTGATGGAGGACACTGACCAGGTCGAAGACGCCTGCTTGTTCCGGTAGCACGCAAGTGTGGTCGATTTGACTTGGGGGATTCGTCCCTTAAACTTGTGGATCGGGCAGGCTCTTCCGCGCCTGCCTTTTCGCCCGATAAAGGGGCGAATCTAGGGGCCCCAAGTCAAATCGCAATGCCAGTAAGTTAAGGCCGCTCAAGATCAACACGTAGCCAGGCGACCTGCACGTGCGCGGCATCGGAAGATCAACTTGGATGCTTAACTTACTGGCATTGAGTCAAATC
>JBDSAJ010000824.1:0-7053 GCA_039922235.1 Umezawaea sp. | reverse complement strand
CGCCAATTCCGTTCGCCGGATCGTGCGTGCTTCGGTCGTCGGCGACGACGACGTTGTTCTGGAAGTAGGTCCGGGACTGGGCTCGTTGACCCTCGGTCTCCTGCCGGTGAGCCGCCACGTCGTCGCCGTGGAGATCGACCCCGTCCTGGCCGCCCGTCTGCCCCAGACGGCACTGGAGCGGGCTCCTGCACTGGCGGACCGCCTCCACGTGGTGCTCGCCGACGCCATGCGCGTTCAGGCCGCCGATCTGCCGGTCGCCCCGACAGCCCTCGTGGCGAACCTGCCGTACAACGTCGCCGTGCCGGTCGTGCTGCACCTGATGGCTGAACTGCCGTCGTTGACCAAGGGGCTCGTCATGGTGCAGGCCGAGGTCGCCGATCGGATGGCTGCGGGGCCCGGCAGCAAGGTGTACGGGGTGCCGAGCGTGAAGCTCGCTTGGTACGCCGATGCCCGCCGCGCGGGGCCTGTGCCGCGCTCGGTGTTCTGGCCCGTGCCCAATGTGGACTCGGCGTTGGTGGCGTTCAAGCGGCGGCCTGACTTGGTGTCCACTGTGGATCGTCGGGCGCTGTTCACGTTGGTGGACGCGGCTTTTGCGCAGCGGCGGAAGACTATGCGGGCGGCGTTGTCGGGGTGGGCTGGGTCTGCTGTGGAGGCGGAGCGGCGGTTGGTCGCGGCTGGGGTGGATCCGGGGATTCGCGGGGAGCAGCTCAGTGTGGCCGACTTCGCCCGTATTGCTGCGACTGTGTGAGTTGCTGCCGTTGCGTTGGGGTCTTGAGCCAATGCCAGTAAGTTAAGCATCCAAGTTGATCTTCCGATGCCGCGCACGTGCAGGTCGCCTGGCTACGTGTTGATCTTGAGCGGCCTTAACTTACTGGCATTGAGTCAAATCGACCACACCCCCGCGCCGCGACCTCTGCCGAGCCGACAGGGCTCGAAGCTGACGACGTTGCCGCGCTTCGGCTGATCTTGGGATGGGCGAAGCGGGGGTCCTCCTGTCGTGAGGACCCCCGATTCACACGCTACGGCGGGGGTCCGACATTTTTCAGAAGTCGCCCCCTCTCACAACGTGGTCGAAAGCGTCGATGTGCCGGCCAGCCAGCCGTCAAGAGCTACGCGAACCGGAGCGATCGATTCACCTGTTCGGGCGTAAGGCCGCCGGTTGATCACCGGCCCCTACCCCGGTTGGCCGACGATCCTCAGGTTCGGTACCGGATTCAGGCGTGGATGCTGGTCCGGAAGTGTGACTTCTCGAACGATCCCAGATTGTGGGCTCTTCGGGCTTGCGTTTGCGGGCTCGGGTCGGGTGTACTCGTGGTGCCATCCCGAGCGGCCGAGAGACCTGGCTCTTTGACGCCGCAGCAACCACCCGCTGGATGCGGGCAGGTGCTTCCGCCAGGCTCGATGGAGGATTACGTGCCCACGCAGGGAATGCTCACGAGGCGACGGACAGTCGACCAGTGCCGTCGCACCAACACGGGCTGTCGACGCTAACTCGTCCGGCGCTTCTTCATCACCCCCTAGCCTCTACCCGAATTCCTCGCCGTCCTCATCGGACGGTCCATTGAGGACGGTTGTCGCACGCCACAAGCGAGCGACGCCGCGCGTAGCCGTGGAGCGAAACGTGATCACAGTCGAAAACCTCACCAAGTCATTCGCCGGTCGCAACGGTCCTGTGGTGGCCCTGGACGGTGTCAGCCTCGAAGTGCAGGCGGGCACCGTGCTCGGGGTCGTCGGGCCGAGTGGGGCCGGGAAGTCGACCCTCGCCCGGTGCGTCGCACTGCTGGAGCGCCCGGACAGCGGCGCGATCCGGGTGGACGGCACCGACCTCGTGTCGCTGGACGGCACCGCACTGCGGGCCGCGCGTCGGCAGATCGGTGTTGTGCCGCAAGGGGATTCGCTGCTGCGGCAGCGCACCGCGGCGGGCAACGTGGCGCTGCCGCTGGAGTCCGCGGGTGTGCCCGGACCGCAGCGCCGCAACCGCGTCGCCGAGCTGCTGGACCTGGTCGGGCTGACCGACAAGGCCGGTAGCTACCCGGACCAGCTGTCCGGTGGGCAGCGCCAGCGCATCGCCGTCGCCCGTGCGCTCGCGGCCGGCCCCTCCGTGCTGCTCGCGGACGAGCCGACCTCGGCGCTCGACCCCGACACGACCGGCTCCGTGCTGACAGTGCTGGACCGCGCCCGCGCCGAACTGGGCATCACCGTGCTCGTCGTCACGCACGACATGGCCGTGGTGCGCCGGATCTGCGACGACGTCGCCGTCCTCGAAGGCGGCCGGGTCGTGGAGCACGGCCGCGTGCTGGACCTGGTGTCCAACGCGGCCAGCCGCACCGCCGCGTCGCTGCTGCCCGCGATCGACCAGAACCCGTTGGCGGAATCCCGTTTCGACCGCGTCGCGGACATCGTGCTGGTCGGCTTCGCGGCCGTCGGCGCGCTGCTGCCCGAGGTCACCAGCCGGTTCGGCGTCGAGCTGAACCTGCTCGGCGGCGGGCTCACGCGGCTCGCCGAGACGCCGGTCGCGCGCTTCCGCGTCGGCCTCACGGGTGAGCGCGCGGACTCCGCGCTGGAGTGGATCTCCGAAGCGGGCGCCTCCGTGCAGCGCACCCTCAAGGGGCCGCAGGGAGTAGCTGCGTGAGGACCGCTACACCCTGGTCCACCGTGTTCGACATGCTCGTCGACGCAACCGGCGAGACGTTGTACATGGTGGGCGTCTCCACCCTGATCGCGACCGTGCTCGGCATTCCCGTCGGGGTCTGGCTGCAGCTCACCGCTCCCGGTGGGCTGCAGCCACAACCCTTGCTGCACAAGGCACTCGGCTTCGTCACGGACCTCGGGCGGGCGATGCCGTTCGTGGTGCTGCTCATCGCGTTGACCGCGCTCACCCGGCTGGTGCTCGGCAGTTCCATCGGCACCAGCGCGGTGATCGTGCCGCTGTCGATCGGCGCGGTGCCGTTCGTCGGCAGGCTGGTGCAGAACATCCTGTCCGAGGTGCACGTCGCCGTGGTCGAGGCCGCCGTGACGACCGGGGCGAGCACGGCGCGCATCGTGCGCGGCGTGCTGCTCCGCGAATCCCTGCCGGCACTGGTCAACGCCATCGGTGTGACCGTGGTCGCCGTGCTGGGCTACTCCGCGATGGCCGGGATCATCGGCGGCGGCGGCCTCGGCGACCTGGCGATCCGCGAGGGCTACCAGCGGTTCAACGACCGCGTCCTGTGGGCCACCGTCGCATGGCTGGCCGTGGTCACCACCGTGATCCAGTTCGGGTTCACCCGCGCCGCCCGTGCGGTCGACCGGCGCAGGCACGCGTCCGTCTAGTCGGACGCCTCGCCGCACCCACTCGACCGCTGGCCACTCCGTCCAACTGTTGGCCGTCCACTCCACCCAATTGTCGGCTCGCCGACGTATGCAAGGAACCCAATGCGTATTCGTGCTGCCCTTTTCGCCCTGCTGCTGACCGTGGCGGGCTGCGGCAGCGGCACCACCGCCGCCTCCGACCCCAACGCACCCCTCAAGGTCGGTGTCAGCCCCACCCCGCACGGCGAGATCCTCAAGTACGTGGCCGACACCCTGGCCGCGAGCAAGGGGCTGAAGATCGAGGTCGTCGAGTTCACCGACTACGTCCAGCCGAACACGGCACTGGTCGACGGCTCGCTGGACGCGAACTACTTCCAGACCGTGCCGTACCTGGAGACGGTCAAGCAGTCGGGCGCCACCACGCTCGAATGGGTCGGCCCGGTGCACGTCGAGCCGCTCGGCGTGTACTCCAAGAAGCACCAGAAGCTCGCCGACCTGCCGGAGGGCGCGAAGGTCGGGGTCGCGAACGACGCCACCAACGAGGCGCGCGGCCTCAAGCTGCTGCAGGCCAACGGGCTCATCAAGGTCAAGGCGGGCACCGAGGAGACCGCGACCATCCGCGACGTCGTGGACAACCCGAAGAAGCTGGAGTTCGTCGAACTGGAGGCCGCGCAGCTGCCCCGGTCGCTGGAGGACACCGACGCATCCGTCGTGAACGGGAACTACGCGATCGACGCCGGGCTCAAGCCCGCGACCGACGCGCTCGTGCTGGAGAAGGCCGAGGGCAACCCCAACGCGAACGGCCTGGTCACCCGCGCCGAGCTGAAGGACGACAAGAGGATCAAGGACCTCCTTGACCTGCTCCAGTCGCAGCAGGTCAAGGACTACATCACCGAGAAGTTCGCCGGGGCGGTCCTGCCCGTCTGACCAGGGCGCCGAGGCCGTCCGGCGGTGTCGGGCGGCGTCGGCCCCACCACGATGCGAGCGAACACGTCCTCGACGCCCGTAGGCTGCATGTCGTGCTCGCCGTAGTCCCACCCCCGGTCACCGTCCGCGTCCCGGCCAAGGTCAACCTCCACCTGGCCGTCGGGAACCTCCGCGCGGACGGCTACCACGACATGGTCACCATCTTCCAGGCGTTGTCGCTGCACGACGACGTCACCGTGGCGGTCGCCGACGATCCCGGTGTGGAGGTGCGCGGCGAAGGCGCGGACTCCGTGCCCACAGACCCGTCGAACCTCGCGTGGAAGGCCGTGCAGGCGCTCTCCGCGCACGTGGGACGCGACCCGGTGAACCCCAAGGTCCGCGTGGTGATCCGCAAGAACATCCCCGTCGCGGGTGGAATGGCGGGCGGCAGCGCCGACGCGGCCGCCGCACTGGTCGGCCTCGCCTCCCTGTGGCGGCTGGAGATCGGCCGCGACGAACTGGCCGCGCTGGGCCGCGGCATCGGCGCGGACGTCCCGTTCGCCCTCTACGGCGGCACGGCGCTGGGCACCGACCGCGGCGACCAGATCGTGCCCGTGCTCGCGCGCCACCCGTTCCACTGGGTGATCGCGTTCGACAAGGGCGGGCTGTCCACCCCCGAGGTGTTCGGGGAACTGGACCGGCTGCGCGCGGACGGCAACCCGCCGCGCGTCGGCGCCGCCGAGGCCGTGCTCGAAGGCCTCTCGTCCGGCGACCCGCGCCAGCTCGCGCTGCTGCTCGGCAACGACCTCCAGGCCGCCGCGGTGTCGCTGCGGCCGAACCTGCGCCGGACCCTGCGCGCGGGCGTCAACGCGGGTGCGCTGGCGGGCATGGTGTCCGGTTCCGGGCCGACGTGCGCGTTCCTGTGCACCGACGCGGACTCGGCCGTGCGCGTGGCCGCCGAACTGGCGGGCGCGGGCGTGTGCCGCACCGTCCGGGTCGCACAGGGGCCGATGCCCGGTGCGCGCGTCGTCGCGTCCGAGGAAGCACCTCGACCGGTGCCGCCCGAGGTCCACGCTTAACCCGTCTTCTCTCGTCCCCACAACTTCGAAGGTGCGCTACAACCATGGCCAACCTGGTCAACCTCGAGTCCGTGTCCAAGTCGTTCGGCATCCGTCCACTGCTGGACGGGGTGTCGCTCGGCGTTGGCGACGGCGACCGGATCGGGGTGGTCGGTCTCAACGGCGGCGGCAAGACCACGCTGCTGGAAGTCCTCGCCGGGCTGGAGGAGCCGGACGAGGGCCGGGTCAGCCAGAACCGCGGGCTGTCGATGGCCGTCGTGACCCAGCGGACCGAGCTGCCAGAGGGCTCGACGGTGCGGCACTCGGTGATCGACCCGCTCGGGTTCGACGCCGAGCACGAGTGGGCGGCCGACGCCCGCGTCCGGTCCATCCTGGACGGTCTGGGGATCACCGCGCTGGGCCTGGACTCGCCGGTCGGCACCATGTCCGGTGGCGAACGCCGCCGGGTCGCGCTGGCCGCCGCCCTGGTGCAGGACCTGGACCTCCTCGTCCTCGACGAGCCGACCAACCACCTCGACGTCGAAGGCGTGCGGTGGCTCGCCCAGCACCTGCTCGCGCGCAAGTCCGCCCTCGTCGTCGTGACGCACGACCGGTGGTTCCTGGACACCGTGTGCACCCGGACGTGGGAAGTCGTCGGCGGGCAGGTCGAGCAGTACGAGGGCGGCTACGCGGACTGGATCTTCGCTCGGGCCGAGCGGGGCCGGTTGGCTGACACGCTGGAGGAGAAGCGGCGCAACCTGGCCCGCAAGGAACTGGCCTGGCTGCGGCGCGGGGCACCTGCCCGGACGTCCAAGCCGCGGTACCGGATCGACGCCGCCGAGGCACTGATCTCGGACGTGCCCGCGCCCCGCGACAAGGTGGAGCTGCTGGCGTTCGCCAAGCGGCGGCTCGGCCGCACGGTGGTGGAAGTGGAGGACGCGACCCTCACGGTGGGGAACCGGACCCTGGTGAAGGACCTGACGTGGCGGATCGGTCCCGGTGACCGGATCGGGCTCGTCGGCGTCAACGGGTCCGGCAAGACGACGCTGCTGCGGTTGCTGGCGGGGGAGCGGGAGACCGAGACCGGTCGGCGGATCCAGGGCCAGACGGTGAAGCTGGCGCACCTGACCCAGGAGCTGCACGACCTGCGCGGGTCCATGCGGGTGCTGGAGGCGATCGAGGAGGTCGCCCGGCGGGTGGTGCTCGGCAAGCAGGAGATGTCCGCGTCGCAGCTGGGCGAGCGGTTCGGGTTCTCGTCGCAGAAGCAGTGGACGCCGGTGTCCGACCTGTCCGGTGGCGAACGCCGCAGGCTCCAGCTGTGCAGGCTGCTGATGTCCGAGCCGAACGTGCTGCTGCTCGACGAACCGACGAACGACCTGGACATCGACACGCTGCAGCAGTTGGAAGACCTGCTCGACTCGTGGCCCGGCACGCTCGTGGTGATCTCGCACGACCGGTACCTGGTCGAGCGGGTGTGCGACCAGGTGGTGGCGCTGTTCGGCGACGGCGGGCTGACGGACCTGCCCGGCGGGATCGAGGAGTACCTGCTGCGGCGCGACTCCCAGCGCGAGCTGGCCGAGTCCCGCGAGTCCGCCGCCGTCGCGCCCGTCGTGTCCAGCGCGGCCGACCAGCGCGCGGCGCGCAAGGAGCTGTCGAAGCTGGAACGGCGGATGACCACGTTGCAGAAGAAGGAGACCGAGCTGCACGCGGCACTGGCCGCCGCGGCCACCGAACCCGAGCGGCTGCTGGCGCTGGACGCCGAGCTGCGCGCGGTGCACGCCGAGGTGGCCACCGTGGA
>JBDSAJ010000823.1:0-3085 GCA_039922235.1 Umezawaea sp. | reverse complement strand
ACTAAGGGCGCTGTGCTCCGGGATCGTGCTGGGGGTAGGTGCTTCGATAGCCGAAGGCTTTGCCGAGCAGCGCGAGGATGGCGAAGAGCGGGCGTTGGACCGCGACGGGTGGCCGGGCGAGCACGATTTCCGGGGCGAAATCGTGCATCAGGACCGCCAGCTGGAGAAGGTTCGGAAGTCCCAACTTGTTGACCTTGCCCTCGGCGGCCAGGCCGAAGAAGGTTTGGAAGAACAACTCGGAGCGGAGCGCCGGGCGCAAATCGCCGATCACATGCACCTCGTCCTCACCGGCGTTCCACCACACGTGCCGGCTGCCGGGTGGCACGACGGCCACACTCCCGGTGGTGAGGGTCTGTTCCCGGCCATCGATCCGGATGCGGAGCGTCCCGGAGACGACCTCGAAGCGTTCCTGCTGGTGGGGATGGACGTGTTCGGCGGCGACGGCGCCGCCGGGTCGTGCGTACAGGTCTGCTTGCAGGAGCTCACCGCCGGTATCGGCGGCGAGCAGCCGCCACACGAGGCGTTCACCGGTGACCGGATGCTCAAGCACATCTCCTGTCGACGCCATGGGTCTGCTCCTTCATCGATCTCGGTGCCACACTAGGAACCGGATCAGCCACGCGGAATCCCACGAAACTGGGATTTGTTTGGGGGACAGGCCGATGAACCGGCAGCATCCGAAGGTCGCCTTGCGCGTAGGACGCGGGCTTGCTCGACTCAGCCGACTGAATGATCGGGCGGTGCAGTTGGACGAGTTCTTCGCGGGTGCCGAACAAGCATTGCTCGAGGTGGTCACCTACGAGGCGTCGTGTTGGCTGAGTCTCGACCCGTCCACCCTGATGCCCACGGGCCATTTCGCGCCCCAGGTGGGCTCCGCGCACCTGCTGGACCTCGCCGCGAACGAGTTTCTCGAGGATGACGTGAACAAGTTCGCTGATCTCGCCCGAGCGGACCCGCCGGTGGCCACCGTGTTGGCCGCCACAGGGGGTGAACCGGGCAGGAGCGCGCGCTTCCGGGACACGCTGGAGCCGAACGGCTTCGGCTCCGGCGATGAACTGCGGGCAGTGTTCCGCACTGGCGGCACGGCCTGGGGTGGCGTCATCCTCCACCGCCATTCGGGCGCGTTCGCTGCGGACGATGTGGAGGTGATCGCCGCGCTCGGACCGGTGCTGGCCGAGGGGATCCGCGCCGTCGTGCTGGCCATTGCCGCAGGCAATGGTGCCGTCGCCGACGTCCCCGGAACGATCCTGCTTCGGCGGGACGACCAGATCGAGTCCAGCACCGCCGCAGCGCGTGAATGGCTTGCCCAGATCGTGGAGGTCTCCCTGGAGCCGGGCGCGCTTCCGATGGTCGTCGCCGGGGTCGCTGACCGAGCCCGCCGGGGGAGCGCCGACGGATTCACTGGTGCGGCGCGGGCTCGCGTCCCGCTGCGCAACGGTGGTTGGCTCCTGGTGCACGGCGCCCCGCTCGAGGACGATCCCGACGGTCGGGTCGCGATCACTTTCGCGCCGACCCGGCAGCCTGACATCCTGGACCTCATCGTGGGGACGTACGGCCTGTCACCGCGGGAACGGGAGATCGCCCTGCTCGTCCTGGCCGGCCTGTCCACCGAAGAGATCGCCAGTGACGCCGGCATCTCCCCGTACACGGTGCAGGACCACCTCAAGTCGGTCTTCAGCAAGGTCGGTGTCCACAGCCGTCGCGAATTCGTGGCGGAGGTGTTCCTCCGGCACTACGCGCCGCAACTGGCGTCGGGTCAGCCTGGCTCGACCATGACGATCCAGCTGCCCACGACCCCAAGGACCAGATAGAACACGAACGGCGGAATGTCGCGCATCACCACGAAGGCGGCGGCGAACACGACGGCGCTGATCAACAGCAGGGCGGCAATCCAGACGCTCACGCCGAGGCAGGCCAGGCCGAGGAGTGCGAGCCCGAGCATCGTCAACCACACGTAGCCCCGCCACGGACCCGCCGGAAGCTCGCCACGCACGAACTCCTCCATCCGTTGGCCGCGGCGCAGGCAGGTCACAGACCACAGCAGTGCGCCGCCGAACATCATCGCGCCGGCGGCACCGGCCAGCAGTCGCGGCACACCCGACCACCCGATGGCTGTCACCAGTACGCCGATCCCCACCAGCAGCGGGCCGACCGAATACGGGATCTGGGCCAGCCGCCACGCCCGCGCACGCGCGGTGAGCAGGGCAAGCCGCTCCTCCGGCAGGCCGCCGACAAACACCCTCGGCACGCCGTAGGCAGCGCCGACGAAGAAGACGAGCACCCCGCCGAGCACCAGCCAGCCACCCACCGCGACCACGAAGGCAGGTTAGGACGAACACCGCGATGCCGTCGCTACGCATCTTGGACGCCCGGCCGGCAAGCCTGGGTCAGTGGATGCGGCCGGCTGACCCTCTGGCCGGCCGGCCGCACAGGGCTCAGCCTGTCGCCTCGATGACCAGGTTGGTCGCGGTCGCGACGGCCACCTGCGCCGACGAGAAGCCGGCGTCGCGGAACGCCCCGGTGAGCCTGGCCGGTCCCGCCTGGGCGCCGAGTGCAGCGCCACCTTCGGAGATGCTGTGCGGGACGCACAGCGCCGAGCTGCCCACGTAGAACGCGGCCGCCATCGGGTTGTCCAGGTTGGCCTCGAGGGTGTCCTCTGCGAACGGCTCCACCGCGACGACCCGTCCGCCCCAGGCCGTCAACCGCCGGCAGCCACTGGGTGAGCAGCGAGTTGCGGTACATCGTCCCGTAGAAGCGGGCAACCCCGCTGAACAGGCGCGAGTCGTGCTGGTGCCAGGCCAGACCTTCTCCGGTGGTCCAGGCGTGAGCGAGCTTGTCGACGTCCGCCCACACCAAAGCGATGACCTCGAACCCGGCCATCATGGCGGCGGGGCTCTCCTCCTGCGCGAACACGGCCGCAGCCTCGGGCGAGCACGTGAAGGACAGGGTCGAGGAGTCGTAGGTCAGGTGGCCATTGGCTGCCTGCGCTGCGAGCCACTCCTGCACGTAACGGACGGCGATTCCGGACCGCTCATGGTCGTTCCTTTCCGTTGGGCGCCCGGTTGGCGCTTCGACGACCACTTTC
>JBDSAJ010000822.1:0-6959 GCA_039922235.1 Umezawaea sp. | reverse complement strand
CAGCCCGGTCCCGCGATCGGTGAGGAACCCCGCGCCCTGCAACGCGTCCAGCCTGGTTCGGACCGCGGCGCGGGTCAGGCCCGTCTGGCTCGCCAGTTCGGCCCGAGTGCGCGGCACCCCGTCGAGCAGCAGCCGCAGCAACTGCCCCGGAGATGCCGCTGGAGCCCGAGGTACGTCCGGCACGGGCCCCAGTGAACCAGGAAAGTCGGCTAATGGCGATGACTCTCCAGAAGGTGTGCAGATATGAGCTAAAAGTCGCTAACTTATGATTGACACTAGCCAATAGTCGGATCTACGTTCCCCTCATGACTGTGACCCGCGCAACACCGGGGGCAGAACGCCGTCGTTCCGCTCGGCCGCCATCGGCCGCGCGTGGCCTGGAGGTGCGGGAATGACCGATGTCGTCGTGCGGCTGGAGGGCATCGAGAAGAGCTTCTTCGGCGTGCCCGCGCTGCGCGGCGTCGACCTCGTCCTGCGCGCGGGCGAGGTGCACGCGCTGGTGGGGGAGAACGGCGCGGGCAAGTCGACGCTGCTGAAGGTGTTGGCAGGCGTGCACCGGCCGGACGCCGGGCGGATCGTGGTGCGGGACGAGGAAGTCGAGTTCGCCACGCCGCGCGACGCGCAGGCGGCGGGCATCGCGATCATCCACCAGGAGTTCACCCTCCTGGAGCACCGCACGGTGGCCGAGAACGTCTTCCTGGGCCGGGAACCGGTGCGCAGGGGGCAGGTGGACCGGCGCGCGATGGAGGCCGAGACCCGGCGCCTGCTGGACTGGCTGGGCGAGGACGGCATCGAGCCCGACACCGAGGTGGCGCGGCTCTCCGTGGCCCGCAAGCAGGTGGTGGAGATCGTCAAGGCGCTGTCGGCCGAAGCCAAGGTCCTCGCGATGGACGAGCCGACCGCTGCGTTGGCGGACAACGAGGTCGAGCTGCTGTACAGCCTGGTGCGCAGGCTCCGGGACCGCGGGATCGCGATCCTCTACGTGTCCCACCGGATGCGCGAGGTGTTCGACCTCAGCACCCGGATCACGGTGGTGAAGGACGGCGCGTTCGTCACCTGCGCGCCGACCGCGGACCTGAGCACCGACCAGGTCGTGCGGCACATGGTCGGCCGTCCGCTGGAGGCGCTGTACCCCGAGCGCGCGAGCGACCCCGGCGCGGTGCGGATCGCGCTGCGGGGCGCGGGGAACAGCAGGCTGCGGAACCTGACGTTCGACGTGCGGGCAGGGGAGGTCGTCGGCCTCGCCGGGTTGCAGGGCTCGGGCCGTTCCGCGATCGCGCGGGCGATCTGGGGCGTCGAGCCGTTCACGACCGGCACCCTGGAACTCGACGGTGTGCCGACCCGCGTCACCGGCCCCCGGACGGCTGTCCGCAAGGGCATCGGGTACGTCACCGAGGACCGCAAGGGCGAAGGCCTGGCGCTGCGGCAGTCGGTGCGGGACAACACCTTGCTCGTCCGCCGGGCGGCGTGCCGCGGTGCCGCGGCTCGGCACGACGCCGATCTGGCCGGGCTGCTCGACGCGGTGGGCGTCGTCGCGCGCGGACCGCACCAGGAGGTGCGCTACCTCTCCGGTGGCAACCAGCAGAAGGTGGTGCTGGGCAAGTGGCTCGCCGTGAAGCCGCGCGTGCTGATCGTGGACGAGCCGACCCGTGGCGTCGACGTCGGCGCGAAGCAGGCCCTGTACCGGCTGCTGCGCGACCTGGCGGCCGACGGCATGGCGATCCTGATGATCTCCTCGGACCTGCCCGAGCTGATCGGCATGAGCGACCGGATCCTCGTGATGCACGAAGGTGCCCTGGCGGGCGAGCTGCCCGCCGGTGCGGACGAGGAAGTCGTGATGGGACTGGCCACGGGCCACCGGCTCGGTGAAGTGGTGTGAGCGCCCTGCTGGTGAAGTCCCGCGGGCGGAACGGGCCGCCTGCGCGGAAGTTCGCGATCACCCCGGTCGTGGTCGTGTACACCGCGCTGGCGGCGCTGCTGGTGGTCGGCAGCGTCCTGGTGGGCCTCCAGGGAGGCGTGCTCCTCGACCAGGGAGGCGTCCTCAACATCCTGACGCGCAGCACGGTGCTCGGCCTGGTCGCGATCGGGCAGACCCTGGTGATCGTCACCGGCTCCCTCGACCTGTCGGTGGCCTACCTGATCGGCCTGTGCTCGCTGGTCGCCGCCGAGACCATGGCGGGCAGCCAGGCGATGATCGTGCCCGGCGCGCTGGCGGCGCTGGCGGTCGCGGCGGTGGTCGGACTGGTCAACGGACTGGTGATCACGGTGCTGAAGGCCAACGCGTTCATCGCCACCCTGGGCGTCGCCCTGATACTGCGCGGGTACCTGGAGCACAACTACACCGGCCCGGCCGGGAGCGTGCCGCGCTCGTTCCAGCACATCGGCTACGACCGGATCGGGCCGATCCCGGTGGCGGCGCTGCTGATGCTGCTCCTCGCGGCGGCGGCGTGGTGGTACCTGCGCCGCACCCGCACCGGCTACCACATGTACGCGGTCGGCGGCGACATCGACGTGGCCCGGCTGTCGGGCGTGCGCACCGGGCGGACGATCGTCACCGCGCACGTCGTGTGCGCGGTCATGGCCGGGCTCGCCGGGGTGTTCTTGGCGAGCCGACTGGGGTCCGGTGCGCCGTACGTCGGCACCGACGCCGGGTACGACCTGGAGTCGATCGCCGCCGTCGTGCTCGGCGGCACGGCACTCGCGGGCGGCCGCGGCGGTGTGGTCGGCACCATCGGCGGCGTGCTGATCCTGGCCACGCTGGACACGGTCTTCGACGACCTCGCGATGGACTCCTTCTTCAAGGACGTCGTGCGCGGCGTCGTGCTCGTCGTCGCGGTAGCGCTGTACGCCCGCCGCGGACCGGTCAGGAGATCGGCATGAGGTGGCGGCCGCGCTTGGCCGACGGCACGGGGCCCGTGCTGGTCGTGCTGGTGCTCCTGTTGGTGGGGCTGGCGTTCGCCGGTCCCGCGTACTCCGAGCCCAGCGGCTACCTCGCGCTGCTCAAGCGTGCGGCGCCGCTCGTGGTGCTGGCCATCGGCCAGTACTTCGTGATCGTGTCCGGCGGCTTCGACCTCTCCGTGGGATCGCTGGTCACCGCCGAGGTGGTGATCGCCGCCCGGTTGATCAACGGCGACGATGCGAACACCGCGTGGGTGATCGCGCTGCTGCTGGGCTGCGGAATCCTCGTCGGACTGGTCAACGGGCTGGTCACCACGAAACTGCTGGTGCCGTCGTTCATCGTGACGCTGGGGATGCTGCTGGTGCTCGACGGCGCGGTGTTCCTGTGGACCGGCGGAGCACCCCGCGGCGCCCTGTCGCCGTCGTTCCGCGTCGTCGGCCGCGGCGGTGTCGACGTGCCGGTCCTCGGCCAGCTGCCGTGGTCGGTGGTCGTCCTGCTGGTGGTGGCCGTCGCGGCGGTGTGGTTCATGCGCAGCGGAACCGGGCGCACGCTGCTCGCGGTGGGGGACAACGAGAACGTGGTCCGGCTCGCGGGCGGCCGGGTCGACCGCCTCCGCCTGCTCGCGTTCGTGCTGTCGGGCCTGCTCGCCACGGTCGCCGCGATCCTGCTCGCCGGGTTCGCCGGGGTGTCCGCCCAAGTCGGTCAGGGCTTGGAGTTCCGGGCCATCACCGCGGTGGTGCTCGGCGGCGTGCTGCTCGGCGGTGGCCGCGGCTCGGTGGTCGCCGCGGCCGCGGGCGCGCTGTCGCTCGAAGCGCTCTTCTCCCTGCTGAACCTGCTCGGCGTCTCGGGCGCGCTCGAATCCGCCGTGCAGGGCGTGATCATCATCGCGGCGGTGGCCTACGCCGCCCACGGAGCAGGCCTGCGCCGGGTGCTGAGGCCACGCCGCTCCGTTCCGAACACCGCCTGAACCCACCACCGCTTGAACCCCGCCGACGAAGCCGAGGAGCAGTACATGAACAGGAACTGGCCCGTCTTGGCCCTGGCAGGCGCGCTCGCGATGACCGGGTGCTCCAGCGACCTTCCCCCCACCCAGGGCACGAGCGGCGCGACCTCGTCGGCCGCGGCCAAGTCGGAGTTCTTCGACCAGGCCGAGTTCGACCGCCAGCTGCGGTTCCGCACCGCGAAGGCGGTCGGGCTGGACTCGTCGGACGGCGCGGCCAAGCCCTGGGAGCAGATGCTCGAACCACAACTGGTCGACACGGCCAAGTACGCCAAGCCGGGAGGCGGCCACCACGTGTGCTTCTCCAACGCGTCGGTGGACAACCCGTGGCGGCAGGTCGGGTTCAAGACCATGCAGGAGGAGGTGAAGCTGCACCCGGAGATCACCAAGTTCACCGTGCTGGACGCGGAGGCCAAGGACGACAAGCAGATCAGCGACATCCAGTCGCTCGGTTCCCAGGGGTGCGGCGCGCTGATCGTCTCGCCCAACACGACCGCCACGCTCACCCCGGCTGTCGAAGCCGCCTGCGCGACGGGCGTGCCCGTGATCGTCTTCGACCGCGGGGTCAAGACCGACTGCCCGGTGACGTTCATCCACCCGATCGGCGGGTACGCCTTCGGCGCGGACGGCGCCGAGTTCCTCAAGAACGAGGTGAAGCCGGACGGGAAGGTCCTCGCGCTGCGCATCCTGCCGGGGGTGGACGTCCTGGAACAGCGCTGGGCGGCGGCCAACGAGGTCTTCTCGGGCAGCAAGCTGAAGGTCGTGGGCGTGGAGTTCACCGACGGCGACGCGGCCAAGACCAAGAGCATCGTCAACGAGTACATCCAGCGCGAGGGGACCATCGACGGCGTCTGGATGGACGCGGGGGCCACCGCGGTCGCCGCGGTGGAGGCGTTCCAGGACGCGGGCGTGCCGATCCCCCCGTTCGTGGGCGAGGACCAGCAGGACTTCCTGCGCACCTGGGCGGACGAGAAGATGAAGGCGGTCGCCCCGACCTACCCGACCTACCAGTGGCGCACCCCGATCATCGCCGCCCTGCGCATCCTCGAAGGCAAGCAGGTCCCGCGGGAGTGGGTGCTGCCGCAGCCGAAGGTCACCCAGGACAACCTCAAGGACTTCATCAAGCAGGACATGCCGCCGTTGCACTACGCCATGTGCGGCTGTGAACTCATGCCGGGCTATCCCGCCCCCTGGAAGTGACCGTCCCGCAAGGACTATCGCGGGTCCATCGGCGCGTCCGAACACCTGCCCGTGTCCGCAGTGCGTGGCAGGAATCTGACATGTGCCAAGAGTTGTGGGCCGTGAAAGGTAACGTTGTACCGCGATCGGTGGACACGCCGGTCCGCGTCGTCGAGCCAATCGAACGTGGTGACGGCATGTCTTCACCACGGTGTCCTCCCGCGCCTGCGGACGATCCGCCGGTTGTCGCGGTAGGGGACTCCGAAGCGTTTCGACGACCACGACCGTTGTACCCCAAGTAATCCTGTCCCTACGGTGCCCCAAAAAATCGAATCGGTTCGTCTCTGCGCCCGGCCAATTCTGGGAACGCTCCCAGAGGTGTGACGACACAGGGTCCAGTGATCATCCTCCAATGGCGAAGGAGAACCATGAACCCGCACAACCGTTCTACCCGATGGCGCAGGACACTGCTGCACTCCGCCGTCCTGTCACTGGTCGTGGCCGCCGCGACGGCACTCGCCCCGCACAGCGCCTCGGCCGCGGCGAGCACCCTCGGTGCGGCGGCGGCCCAGTCCAGCCGGTACTTCGGCGCCGCGGTGGCGGCGGGCCGGCTGGGCGACGCCCAGTACACCGGCATCCTCGACCGGGAGTTCACCTCGATCACGCCCGAGAACGAGATGAAGTGGGACTCCACGGAACGGTCCCAGAACAACTTCACGTTCGGCTCGGCCGACCAGATCGTCAGCCACGCGCGCAGCCACAATCAGCGCATGCGCGGCCACACCCTGGTCTGGCACTCCCAACTGCCCGACTGGGTCAAGGGCATCCGGGACGCGAACACCCTGCGCGGCGTGATGAACAACCACATCAACGGCGTGATGGGCCACTACAAGGGCCAGATCTACGCGTGGGACGTGGTCAACGAGGCGTTCGCGGACGGCAGCACGCAGCTGCGCAGCTCGGTGTTCCGCGACGTGCTCGGCACCGGGTTCATCGAGGAGGCGTTCCGCACCGCCCGCGCGGCGGACCCGGCCGCGAAGCTCTGCTACAACGACTACAACGTCGAGGACTGGAACGCGGCCAAGACCCAGGGCATGTACTCGCTGGTGCGCGACTTCAAGGCGCGCGGCGTGCCGATCGACTGCGTCGGCTTCCAGTCGCACTTCGGCAGCGGCGGCGCCCCCGGCAGCTTCGCCACCACGTTGGCGAACTTCGCCGCGCTGGGCGTGGACGTCCAGCTGACCGAGCTGGACATCACCGGCGCTTCCTCCGCTGCGTACAACAACGTCACGCGGACGTGCATGAACGTCCCGCGCTGCACGGGCATCACGACCTGGGGCATCCGCGACAGCGACTCGTGGCGCTCGGGTGACAACCCGCTGCTGTTCGACCGCTCGGGCAACAAGAAGCCCGGCTACGACGGCACGCTCGCCGCGCTGAACGCCGTGCCCAACAACGGGGGGACCATCGAGGTCGGGGTCAACTACCGCCTCGTGGCGTCGCACAGCGGCAAGGCCGCCAACATCAGCAACGCCTCGACCGCGGCCGGCGCGACGCTGGTCCAGTGGACGGCAGGCAGCGGCCTCAACCAGCAGTTCGACTTCCTGTCCTCCGGCGACGGCTACTACCGCGTCCGAGCCCGGCACAGCGGGCTGGTCCTCCAGGTCGCGGGTACCGCCACGGGCGCGGACATCACCCAGCAGCCGGACGCCAACTCGGCCGCGCAGCAGTGGCGGGCGGTGGACCAGGGCGGTGGCGCGGTGAGCCTGGTCAACCGGCTCAGCGGCCTGACCATGGACGTGTGGGGGCAGTCCACCGCGGACGGCGCCCGCATCTCCCAGTGGACCGCGACCGGCGGCGCCAACCAGCGCTTCCAACTCC
>JBDSAJ010000821.1:0-6325 GCA_039922235.1 Umezawaea sp. | reverse complement strand
CTTCGCCCTGCACTGGGAACAGGACACCGCGACCTGCCCACGGGGCAACACCTCCGCGGTCTTCACCGAGCACACCCGCCCGACCGGGTACACCGAGATCCACGTCCGGTTCCGCCGCGAGGACTGCACACCCTGCCCCGCCAGGGCCGACTGCACCAGGGCCAAGACCGGGCCCCGACAGCTCACGCTGCGCCCACGCGCCGAGCACGAGGCCATCGCCCGCGCCCGCGACCAACAGGCCACACAGGAATGGAAACGCCGCTACGACCGGCGGGCCGGGGTGGAAGGCACCATCTCCCAGGCCGTCCGCGCGTTCGGGCTGCGCCGCACCCGCTACATCGGGTTGGCCAAGACCCATCTCCAGCATGTCCTGACCGCGATCGCGTTCAACCTGGCCGGGTTGAACGCCTGGCTGCTCGACACACCTCACGGCAAGACCCGCACCACCCGGTTCCGGGCACTACAGACCGCAGCCTGACCAGCTCCACAATTCGCCAACAGAGTCCTGAGATCATCACCGACACGGACCCGCTGATCGGGTTCCGCGACCTGCGCACCCGCACGTGGGAAGCTGCACGGGAATTCTCCAGGCGGTAGACGACGAGGTGGCGGTGGCGACGTTCGAGGAACGGCGAGCGGTCTTCGGCGACAAGTTGCGCGGACTGCGAGCCCGATCCGGCATGAACGGCCGTGACTTCGCCACCGCGCTCGGCACCGGGCAGCCGAAGATCAGCAAGATCGAAACCGGTCGTCAGACGCCCTCCGACGAGGATGTGCCGGCGTGGTGCGACGCGCTCGAAGTCGCCGAGGCCGACACGCGAGCCCTGCTGGCCGAACTCGCCGACCTGCGTGTCGAGCAGGCGACGTGGCAACGCCACCTCCGCTCCGGGCACCGCGCACGTCAAGACGAGATCCAGGCACTGGAGCAGTCGGTCGCCGCATCCGCGCCGTGGACGTCATGGCCGTGCCGGGTATCGTCCAGACCCCTGACTACGCCCGCCGGATCTTTCACCACCCAGGCCGAACTCCACGACGTTGATCGCGACATCGACGAAGCGGTGCTCGCTCGGATGCGACGTCAGCAGGTGCTGTACGAACCGGGGCGCTCGATCGAGATCTTGCTCGCGGAAGCCGCGCTGCGGCACCCGGTGGGCACACCGGAGGAGACGATCGGGCAGGTGGACCGGCTGATATCGGTCATCGGTCTGCCGAGTGTCCGGCTCGGCATCCTGCTGTTGGACCGGCGGCTCCCTTCGTGCTGACCCACGGCTTCGCGATTTTCGACCGGCTGGTGCTCGTGGACACGATGACGGCAGAACTGCGGATCACCGACCCCGATCAGGTCATGACGTACGACCGCGTCGTCGACAGGCTGTGGGAGGTCGCCGTCGAAGGCGACAGCGCACGCGGAGTGCTCGGCGACGTCTCCACAGCCCTGCGGACGCCGGGCACCGGCTGAGCTGTGGAGACGTCGTCCGGCCGCACGAGCACACGTGCGGCCGGACGTCCCAGGTCAGACGACCGCGCCGTGACCTGCGCGGGCTCGCGGCCGGGTGGGGGTCTTGCGCTTGGTGCCGGGGTACTTGGCCTGGAGCGCGATCGCCACGGGTGCGGCGGTGAGCACGGTGGATGCCGTGCCCGCGACGAGTCCGATCAGCAGCGCGGTCGCGAAGTCGGCCAGTGAGCCGTCGCCGATCACCAGCAGGGCGGCGAGCACGAACAGGACGCCGATGCCGGTGTTCACCGTGCGCGGCACGGTCTGGAGCACGGCCGAGCTGACCACCTCCGCGTACGACCTCTTCCCCTGTGCCCGCGCCAGTTCGCGGACCCGGTCGAACACCACGACCGAGTCGTTGACCGAGTAGCCGATCACGGTCAGCAGCGCCGCGAGGAACACGCCGTCGGCGGTCTTGCCCAGCCAGGCGAACAGGCCGATCAGGACCACGACGTCGCTGATCAGCGCGACGACCGTGGCGACGCCGAGCCGCCAGTCGAAGCGGATGGCCAGGTAGCCGAGTTGGGCGGCGACCGCGATGGCCAGTGCGATCAGGGCGTTGCGGCGCAGTTCGGCTCCGAGGCTGGGGCCGATCAGCTCGTCGCCGACCTGTTCCGCGCCCCCGGTCGCGGCGGACACGGCGTCGTCGAGCCGTGCCGATTCGGCCTCGGTGATCGGTCCGGTCCGCACGGAAACGCCGGTCTCGCCCGAGGTCGCGACCACGGCGTCGGCGAAGCCCGCGTCGGCCAGCGCGGTGCGCACCCGTGCGGGGTCGACGGTTTGGGCGGCGGTGTAGTCGAGCATCCGGCCGCCGGTGAACTCGACGCCGAGGTCCAGTCCGCGGACGGCGAGGCCGGACAGGCACAGGACCGCCACGGCGGCCGCGGTCAGCAGCCACCGGCTGGGGGTGCGGAAGAGCTGACCGCCGTGCTCGACCAGCCAGGTCCGGACGCGGCCGAGGGTGTGCAGGCCGCTCAGCCAGGGCCTGCGTTCGACGAAACGGCTGCCCAGCACCAGTTCCAGCAGCACCCGGCTCAGGACGAGGGCGCTGAACATCGACGCGAGCACGCCGATCGACAGCGTGACGCCGAAGCCCCTGACCGGCCCGGTGGCCAGGAAGAACAGCAGGCCAGCCGCCAGCAGGGTGGTGACGTTCGAGTCGGCGACCGCGCTCAGCGCACCGCGGAACCCGCCCTGCACCGATTTCAGCAACCGTCCGCTTCGGACGCCTCGGGCGGCGTACTCCTCACGGGCCCGTTCGAACACCAGGACGTTCGCGTCGACCGCCATGCCGATGGCCAGCACGAACCCCGCCAGACCCGGCAGGGTCAGCGTCGCCCCGATCGCCAGCAGCGCCGCGTACGCCACGGCGGCGTACCCGACGAGGGCGCCCACCGCGAGCAGTCCGGCCAACCGGTAGACGACGACCAGGAACAGCCCGGTCAGCGAGATGCCGATGATCGCGGCCCACGAGCTGGCCTCGATCGCCTCCGCCCCGAGGGTCGCGCCGACCGTTCGCTGCTCGATCACCTCGACCGGGACGGGAAGGGCGCCGGAGCGGACGACCAGCGCGAGTTCGGCGGCCTCGGCCTGGGTGAACGACCCGGTGATCTGCGTGGAGCCGCCCAGGATCCCGGTGCCGCACACCACGTCCGACCCCACCTGCGGGGACGACACGACCTTGTTGTCCAGCACGAACGCGATCTGCCGGGTCGGCGCCCCGACCGGTGCGCAGGCGGCGTCCGCGGTCACGCGCTGCCAGGTCGATGGGGCGTCGCCGCGGAAGTCGATCGACACCTCGTAGCCCGCACCCCGCTGGCTCTGCGACGACTGCGCCCCCTTGATGCCCTCGCCGGTCATCACCGCCGGGCCAAGCAGGAGTGGCACACCTTCGGGACTGGTCAAAGCGATCTGGTCCTCGGCAGCTTCGGCCCCAGCCCCGACCACCGGGTGCACGGTCAGCTGCGCCGTCCGGCCCAGGACTTCCAGTGCTTGGGCCGGGTCCTGCACACCGGGCAGTTCGACGAGGATGCGCCGTTCGCCGGACCGCGCCAGCACGGGCTCGGCCACGCCGAGTTCGTCCACCCTGCGGCGCAGCACCTCCAGCGAGCGGTCGGTCGCCTCACCGTCGGCCTTCGTCGTCGGCGAGTCCTTGGTCTCCAACACGATCTGGGTACCACCCCGCAGATCCAGGCCCAGTTGGGGCTGGCTGGTGAGCAGCAGGAAAGCGGACGCGGCGAGAACGCCGAAGGACGTCAGTCCTCGGACGAGCAGTTCTCGCCGCGCAGGGATGCGCGGCATGGGGAATTACCTCCGGGCAGGAGCGAGTGGGGTATCGGCTCGACTACACGGAGGTCAGGGGCGGGGCGCGGTCGCCGAGCGGCGTGCTGTCGACCGGCTCGGGCGTGCGGTGGACGCGCTGGGCAACGTCCACCACGACGCGGAGCGGTAGCACGGGCCGGGCGCGCGGTGTCAGGTCCACCGGCGCGTGACCGATGAAACCCTGGTTCTGCTGGCCGTTCGGGGCACCGGACCTGGTCGCGGCACCGGGGAGGTGGACCGCCTGCACCAAAGCGGTCACCGCGGCGGTGTGCTGTTCCGGGAGATCGGCCTGCGGCAACGCGGACACCACGAACCCGGCGATCAACGCCAGGACCGCCAGCAGCGCACGCCGAGTCATCCAGCCCTCCCTCGCCACAGGTTACAGACCGGACCGGGTCGGACTCCGAGAACTGTCGGACCCACCCGCGGCACGGACTCAGGGAGGTGGCGCAGTGGGGCCCCGCTCGTGCGAGGCCCCACGACGGGATCAGACGGTGAGGACGAGCTTGCCCTGGAGGTGGCCGCCGTCGAGCAGCCGGTGCGCGTCGGCGACGCGGTCGAACGGGAACACCTCCTGCACGTGGACCCGGAGCTTGCCCTGTTCGACGAGTTCGACGAGACCACGCAGGGCGACCGGATCGGGGTCGACCGCGATACCGCTGAAGCGCATGCCTGCCGCCTCGAACTTGGCGGCGAGCCGCGAATCCTCCTCGGCGACCGCCGTCACCAGGTGACCTCCTGGGCGGAGCACGTCGAGCGATCGCTCGGCGGTGTCGCCACCGATCGTGTCGAGCACGACGTCGATGTCACGGACCGCCTCGGTGAAGTCGACCGCCGTGTAGTCGATCACTTCGTCGGCACCGAACCCCTCGACGAACTCCCGCTTGCTCGTGCCGGCGGTCGCGATCACGTGCGCGCCGAGCGCTTTCGCGATCTGGATGGCGACATGGCCGACCCCACCACCACCTCCGTGGACCAGGACGCGGTCGCCCTCGGTCACGTCGCCGAGGTCGACGAGGCCGTGCCAAGCCGTCAGCCCGACGATCGGCAACGCCGACGCCTCGACGTGCGAGAGCGAGGCAGGCTTGCGCGTCAGGTGCAACGCGGGCGCCGACACGACTTCGGCGTACGCGTTGGCCGCCCGCGGGAACAGCGGCATCCCGAACACCTCGTCGCCGGGCCTGAACCGCCACGTCTGCGACCCCTCCTCGACCACGCCGCTGATGTCCCAGCCGAGGACGAACGGAGGCTGGCCGAGCAGTGGGAATTCGCCTGCGCGCAGGCGCGCCTCCAGCGGGTTCAGCCCGATCGCCTTGACACGGACCAGGACCTCGGTCGGAAGGGGTTGGGGCTCTGGCGCGTCCACGAACACGAGCACCTCGGGACCGCCGAACGTCTGCTGGGTGATGACTCGCATGGCTCCTGGCTCTTTCTTGGGGGAGAGAAGCAGAGACGAACCCAGGTTATTTTTTCGATAGGAACCCGCAGGTACCCTTGGCGCCATGAGCGGTTTCGGTCCCGGCGATCACTTTCTCGCCGACTGCCCGGGACGCTTGGCGGTCGAACTGATCGCCGACAAGTGGACGGCGGTCGTGCTCTACGGCCTCAGCGAGGGCCCGGTGCGCCACGGCGAACTGGGTGAGCTGATCGGCGGCATCTCCCGGAAGGTGCTGACCCAGACGCTCCGTCGGCTCGAGGCGCACGGACTCATCCGCCGCCACGCCTACGCCGAGGTGCCGCCCCGCGTCGAGTACGAGCTCACCCCGCTCGGAGCGACGCTGATCGATCCGATCCACGTGCTGACCGAGTGGGCGAGGGCGAACGGCGACGCGGTGCTCGATGCGCTCGACGCCGGTCCCGAACAGATCACCCACGGCGGCTGAGCGAGGCTGGTGATCGCGAACGCGGTGACGGCGGACCAGCCGACCGGTGGCCGCGTGACAAGGACCTCTGCCTACCTGTGGTGCCCGCCCAGCACCACGACGGCGCCACCGACGAGCGCGAAGATCCAGGCGAACACGACCGGCTGCAACGTGGTCGCGCCGAGGGACACGGCGACCGTCCACCCGGCCAGCAGCAGCACCGAAACCCCGAGCAGCGCGAGCACCACCATCAGCTTCGGGCGGTGGCGCGGCACGCGCAGGACGGCTCGGCGCACCCCCTTGCGGGTGAACAGCACCGTCTGGCCGATGAGCGCGAACGACCCGAGCACCAGCAGCCCGGAGAACCAGCCGAGCATGGCTGCCGGGGTCGGCATGCCGGACAGCAGGAGCAGCAGTTCGCCGCCCACCAGCAGCACGGCCCCGCGGGTCAGCGCCTTCCAGGCCAGCACCTGCGCCTTCGCCAGCGCGTCCGGCGTGGAAGGGGTGGACGACGCGGGTGGCGGTGCGGCTCGGCGGCGGCGCACGGTGTCCAGGTTGGCCCGGACGTCGCCGTCCGTGGGGTCGAGCTTCAGCGCCGTGCGGTAGGCCCGCTCGGCGTTGCCCCAGTCCCGCACCCGCAGGGCGG
>JBDSAJ010000820.1:0-5224 GCA_039922235.1 Umezawaea sp. | reverse complement strand
ACGCGCACCTGGCGGCCGAGGGTCGGCCAGTAGAACGTGAGCGCCGCCCACGGGTTGTTGGCGAGTTCCTTGCCCTTGCGACTGCCCGAACCGGACGCGAACTGCCAGAGCCCCCCGTCCAGGTTCTTCAGGATCAGGACCCGAGCTGACGGACGCCCACTCGGGTCTGTCGTCGACAGCGTCATCGCGTGCGGCTCGGTGACGCCCGAGTCGACCGCGTCGCGCAGCCACTCCTCGAACAGGACGTCGGGATCACCCGGTGCGCTGTCGAGGTCGAACGAGGGGAGCGGCCCGGCCAGGGAGGGAAGACTGTGGAGCAGTTGCCTGACGGGCTTGTCAGTCGTGGTCACCGGGTCGATGCTAGCGAAGTTGCCTCCCCTGACCGGGCGGGGAATGATCTTGGGTTCAACCTCGCCGCGATCACTCGCCCCTGCCTGAGGGCAGTGCTGGTGGTCAGCCGAGCGGGGCGTCCATGGACCGCGACTCCACGGCGTCCAGTGCGGCCATGGTGACGTCGTCGAAGGTGATGTTCGCGGCGGCGACGTTCGCTTCGAGGTGGTCGACGTTCGCGGTGCCGGGGATGAGCAGGACGTTCGGCGAGTGGTGCAGGAGCCAGGCGAGGCCGACCTGGGCGGGGGAGCGGTCGAGGGTTCGGGCGGTGGCGGTGACGGTCGGGTCGTCGGTCACCTTGGGTAGGCCGGGGAAGGCGCCGCCGAGCGGGAAGAACGGCACCCAGGCGATCTGCTCGTCGGCGCAGAGCCGGAGCAGCTCCTCGTCGGCGCGCGCCACCAGGCTGTAGGCGTTCTGGACGCAGGCGATCCCGGCGGGGAGGGCTCGGCGCAGGATCTCCGGGGTGATGGCGCTCAGGCCGATCGCGCCGATCTTGCCCTCGTCGCGCAGCGCGGTCATCACCGCGAGCTGGTCGTCGAGGTCGACCGCCTGGTCGCCTTCGGGGCGCAGTCCGGGCCCGGTGTCCATGCGGCGCAGGTTCACGACCGGGATCCGGTCGAGTCCGAGCGACTTGAGGTTGTCCTCGACGCTGGCCCTGATCTGCTCGGGCCGCTGGGCCGAGCGAACCGGGATGGGACCGCCGGGGTTGGGGTCGGCGCCGACCTTGCTGACGACCACGACGCCGTCGTGGGGGCGGAACGCGTCGCGGATCAGCTCGTTGGAGAAGCCGTCGCCGTAGAACTGGGCGGTGTCGACGTGGTCGACGCCGAGTTCCACCGCGCGGCGCAGGAGGGCGATCGCGGCGTCGCGGTCGGGGAGCAGGTGTTCCAGCTGCATCGCGCCGAACCCGACGCGGGCTACCTGGTGGCTCCCGAGCGTCCCGGTGGGAGCAGTGCTGTTCGAGGTCACGGGAGTTCCTTCCGCATGAGACCATGGGCTAAGCGGAGGTGCCTCCGCTCCAGTTCACCGTAGCACTTTTACCGGAGGAGCCTCCGTTTTGGCGTCCGTCGAGCCACCCGCGACCGAGAAGAAGCCGCGCGCCCCTCGGGCCGACGCGCTGCGCAACCGCGACAAGCTCGTCCAGATCGCCCGGACCGCGTTCGCGACCGCCGAGGACGCCGTGTCACTCGAAGGCATCGCCCGTGAGGCAGGCGTCGGCATCGGCACGCTGTACCGCCACTTCCCGACCCGCGAAGCCCTGGTGGAGGCCGTGTACGCCGCCGAGCTCGACGACGTCACCGGCAGCGTTCCCGGCCTGCTCCGGGAACTCCCGCCGGACGCGGCGCTCCGCGCCTGGATGGGCCGCTACGCCGCCTTCATCGCGACCAAGCGCGGGATGGTCGACACGCTCCGCGCGGGCTGGGCCTCGGGCCGGATCGCCGCACCGACCACGACCCGTGAACGCATCACCGGCGCCATCGCGACGATCCTGGCCCGCGGGGCCGAGGCGGGCTCGCTCCGCGCCGACGTCGACCCGCAGGACGTCGTCGCGCTGCTGCTGGGCATCTTCTTCGGCACCACGGCGGGCAACGACTCGGAGCAGGCCGACCGACTGCTCGACCTCGTCATGGACGCACTGCGGCCCTGACCGGCCGTCAGTGCGGGAACACCCGGTGGCGTCGGCGTTCGCCGGTGGAGCGGTGCTCCGCGATGGCCGTCACGACGTCCATCGCGGTCTCGGTGTCCTCCAGTCGGTCCAGGTACGCCACCCGGCGCGCCAGGCCGGGCAGGTCAACGGCCAGGTAGACGGCCATCAGCGGGTTCACGAACAGTTCGGTGCCCGCTGTCCGGTCGGTGAACCGGACGTCGCCGAACTCGCCGCTCAGCGCCGCGGCGATCTGGCCGTGCACGATGCTGGGCCGCAGGGGAGTGGCGGCCTGGGCGTGGGCGACCGCGTCCAGGTACGACCGGGCCTCCGCTGAGTCCGGTGGGATCGACAGCGCGCCCAGGTAGGCGCCGTCGCGGTGCAGGGCGGCCAGGTTCTCCAGCACGTGGGCGTGGCAGACGCGGTCGATGCCGAAACCGAGCGAGACCACCAGCCGCTCGACGCCGTCCAGTCCTGCCACGGCGGCGAGGCTGGTCATGTCCTCCTCGGGTGTGCCCAGCTCTTCCTCGTCGCCGCGCAGCAGGATGTCCGTGCCGCCGTCCACCAGCACCACGGCATCGAGGTCGAGCAGGTCCGCCAGCGCGCGGTAACCCTCCCGGACCGGTCGCACGCCCTCCCTGGGGAAGGCGTGGACCACGGCGGGCAGGTCCTGGGCGGCGAGCCAGCGGGCGAGGGTGCGCTCGGGGAAGTAGTCGTCGCTGCCCGTGCTGTCCGGGGTGATCCGCGCCAGTCCGGGTTGGAGCCAGTCATCGATGTCCAAGCGGTCCAGGTCGCTGAACGCGAGGTTGGCCAGGTGGACCTGCTTGCCCTGGGCGCGGAGCGCGTGGGCCAAGGGGAGTCCGGCGTAGACGTCGAAGCCGCCGCCCGCGCCCGCGATGAGGATCCGGTGGTGGTCGCGCAGGCGGGCGAACAGCGGAGGTTCCGCCAAGGAGGACATGATCACGACATTACGTGGTGGGAACCTCTATAGCGTCAGTGTTGACTAAAAGAAACCATTCCAGCGTGGTCACGCCCAAACCAAGCAAGACCCGCTGCAGACGAATCCGCAGAACTCGGGTGCCGAACGTCGGCGAATGGCCTTGTAACGCTGACGGTGTTGCGGTCGAATCCGAGTGATCGGGCACGTCTGCCCAGGTCGATCCCGTCACTGATCTCGCAGGGAGCCGCGCGTGCAGTCCGAGCACGAGTCGCCGATGTCCGTGACCGTCGAGACGGCGTCCGTCGTCAGCTACGCGATGGCCCACAACGAGGTGTCGGTGATCAGCAGGCTCACCATCGACGGGGTGGTGCGGGACGTCGTGGGTGCGGTGGTGCGGTACTCCATCGCGGACGCCAACGGGCCCCTGTCCGAAGTGCACAGTCGGACGGTGGACCTGCCCGGTGGGCGGCCGCCCACGGTGGTGACGGACCTGCGGTTGGTGCTGGACCCGGCCGCGATGCTGCTGGTGGAGGAGCAGCGGCCGGGCACGGTTCGGGTGTGGGTGGAGGTCGGTGGGGTCCAGGTCGCCGAGACGTCCTCGCGGGTGCGGGTGCTGGCGGCCGCGCAGTGGCTGGCGCGACCGCTCGCGCTGGGACTGGAGATGCTGGCCGCGCACGTGATGCCCAACCACCCGGCGGTGGTGGACCTGATGGGGCACGTCGCCGATCGGCTGCTGGCCACCACGGGGAGTCCGGCGCTGCAGGGCTACCAGGCGGGGCCCGAGCGGGTCGACGAGATCGTGCGGGCGGTCTACGACGTGGTCAGGGCTCGGGGGATCCGCTCCAGTGAGCCGCCCGCCAGTTGGGTCGATGTGGGGCAGAAGGTGCGCACGCCGGGAGAGGTGCTGCTGGACCGGGTCGCCACCTGCCTCGACCTGGTGGTGGTGATGGCCGCGGTGCTGGAGCAGGCGGGGGTGCACGCGCTGCTGTGGCTGGTGGAGGGGCACGCGTTCCTCGGGTACTGGCGGGAGGAGTCGTCGTTGGACGGCACCGCGCAGACCGATGTCGCCGACGTGGTGAACCTGGTCGACCTCGGGCGGATCCGGCTGGTCGAGACGATGGCGGCGGTGCGGGGGCTGCCGTTCGCGGAGAGCCACCGGTCGCCGTACGGGGAGTACCTCCTCGGCGGGCTGGACCGGGTGCTCGGCGTGGTGGACGTGCGCCAGGCGCGGCGGGATCGGATCGTGCCGCTGCCCGCTCGCACCCGTGACATCGGCGGGAACGTGGTCATCAGCCTGTACACGCCTGCCCAGCGGTTCTGGCCGGACGTGACGGAGGTGGCGCGGCCGGTCGCGGGACCTCGGCACTCGGTGCCGGTGCCCGCGCGGGTGACGCGGTGGAAGAACGCGCTGCTGGACCTGAGCCTGCGCAACCGGCTGGTGAACTTCACCGCGCGGTCCGGGGTGGCGTTGGCGGTGCCGGGTGAGCTGCTCGGGGTGTTGGAGGACGTGCTGCACCGGGGCGGGGCGGTGGCGTTGCGGGCTTCGGACGAGGTGACGGCCGTCGACCGGGAGCGCGGGGTGTGCGCGGGTCGTGAGCTGCCGTCGGCGCAGCGGGAGGACCTGCTGGTGAACCGGCGCGCGGTGTTCGTCGACGTGGCGGAGGCGGCGTACAACGCGCGGTTGCGGGGGCTCGCGCACAAGGCGCGGACGATCCTGGAGGAGACCGGGGCAAACAACCTGTACCTGGCGCTGGGGTCGCTGGTGTGGGAGTTGGAGGGACAGCCGCTGCGGTCTCCGCTGGTGCTGGTGCCGGTGGTGCTGAAGCCGTCGGGACGGGGTGGCCGGTACCGGGTGTCCCTGGACGTGGCCGGGGCGTCCACGCCGAACTACTGCCTGCTGGAGAAGCTGCGGCAGGTGCACGGGCTGGACGTGCCGGGGTTGGCGGAGCCCGCGGTGGACGACGCGGGGATCGACCTGGACGCGGCGTTCGAGTCGACGCGGGCGGCGATCGCGGAGCGGGGGCTGCCGTACCGGGTGGAGCCGACGGCGGACTTGGCCGTGCTGCAGTTCGCGAAGTTCCGGTTGTGGAAGGACCTGGACGAGAACTGGGCGACGTTCGCGCAGAACCCGCTGGTGGCGCACCTGGTGCACCGTCCGGAGGAGGTGTTCGTCGATCCGGTGTCGACGTCGGCGGTGCACGACCTGGAGGAGTTGGCGGAGGGGTGTCCGGTGCCCGCGGACGCGTCGC
>JBDSAJ010000819.1:0-5357 GCA_039922235.1 Umezawaea sp. | reverse complement strand
GTTCCGCCGTCGAACCTGTTGCATCTGCGGACCAAGACCGATGGGCGGCTGGAGTTCAGCGGCCGGCTCGGTCCTGAGCAGGGTGAGCTGTTCCGGGCGTTGATCGGGCCGCTGGCCAAGCCGCACGCTCCCGACGCGACCGGACCAGACACCCGGACCTTGCCCGAACGCCAAGGCGACGCGCTAGCGGACCTGCTGGACCTGGCCTCCCGGTCCAGCCAACTGCCGACCGAGGCCGGGGAACGCCCGCACGTCACCGTGACCCTGGACTACCAGACCCTGGTATCGGGGATCGGCGCCGCCACTCTGGGCGACACCAGCATCATCAGCGCCGGCGAGGCCCGCCGGATCGCCTGCACCGCCGGCATCATCCCGGTGGTGCTGGGTGAGCGCAGCGAAGTCCTGGACATCGGCCGGATGTCCCGCAAACTCACCCCGCACCTGCGGCGAGCACTGCGGACACGCGATGGCGGATGTGCGTTCCCGATGTGCGACCGGCCCCCGAACTGGACCGATGCCCACCACGTGCGCGCGTGGCAGCATGGCGGGCACACCGCCCTGGACAACCTCGTACTGCTCTGCAGGCGTCATCACACGCTCATCCACCGCAGTGAATGGGAGATCCGGATGGTCGACGGATTCCCGTATTTCCATCCGCCCGCCTTCATCGACCCACAGCGCAAACCACTGCGCAACCAGATGCGAAGACTGGCGAGCTAGACCGGAAACCCCGGCCTGGACCGCCGGTCAGGTAGACGCACCACCAAGCAGTCGGGGTTGCCGGGTGAGTACCTGACCGGGGACGACCTGACCGACGGAACGGCCCTGCTCACCGAGCGCCTCGAAGCGCTGTGATCAGTACAGCTCGCCTGCCCGCCACACCGCGTGGGTGAGCGGAACACCGGGCCGGTAGGCGAGGTGGGTGGTCGACGGGGCGTTCAGCACGTGCACGTCGGCACGGGCACCGGGCCGCAGCACACCGACATCGGTGCGGCGCAGCGCCTGTGCACCTCCGAGGGTCGCGGCCCGCACGGCTTCCTCCACGCTCATCCGCATCTGGAGCACGGCGGTGGTGACGCAGAAGGCCATCGACGACGTGTACGACGAGCCGGGGTTGCAGTTGCTGGCCAGTGCGACGGTCGCACCCGCGTCGAGCAGGCCCCGCGCGTTCGGCAGCGGCTGGCGGGTCGAGAGGTCACACGCGGGCAGCAGCGTGGCGACGGTGTCGGAGCCCGCGAGCAGCTCGATGTCCTTGTCGGACAGGTAGGTGCAGTGGTCGACGCTCGCCGCGCCCAGATCCACGGCCAGTCGCACGCCAGGTCCTTCGCCGAGCTGGTTGCCGTGCACCCGCAGCCCGAGCCCCTTGGCGGCAGCGGCCTCCAGGACTGCGCGCGACTGGTCCTCGTCGAACGCGCCGGTCTCGCAGAACACGTCCGCCCAACGGACGAACGGGGCCACGGCGTCGAGCATCTCGCCGCGCACCAGGTCCACGTACTCATCGGCGTCGGTCCCAGCGGGCACCAGGTGTGCCCCGAGGAACGTGACCTCGTCGGCGTACTGGGCGGCCAGTTTCGCCGACCGCACCTCGTCGGCGACGCTCAACCCGTACCCGGTCTTGGTCTCCAGGCACGTGGTGCCCTGGCTGAGGGCTTCGGCGATGTGCTTCTTCAGGTTCGCGGCCAGCTCGTCGTCGGACGCGGCACGGGTCGCGCCGACCGTGACGGCGATTCCACCTGCGGTGTAAGGCTTTCCCGCCATCCGCGCACCGAACTCGGCCGTCCGGTCACCGGCGAACACCAGGTGCGTGTGGCTGTCCACCCAGCCAGGAAGGACGGCCCGGCCTTCCACGTCGACGCGGGTGTCAGCGGCGGGCTCCCCCTCCCCGACCCACACGATCCGGTCACCCTCCAGCACCAGCGCGGTGCCGGAGACCTCGGGATCGTTGGTGGTGAGTTCACCGATGTTGGTGATCAGGGTGCTCATCGACGCAGAAACCGCTTCCATGCCTCAGTGGGGAACGCGAGTTGTGCCCCGGTGTTCTTGGAATCGCGAACCGCGACCGCAGGACCAGCGAAAGCCACCTCGACGCAGTTGCCATCGTTGCCGCTACCGCTGTAGCTGCTCTTGCGCCACTCCACCACAAACACCTCATTCACTAGGTGAGCATCCGCTCGATCAGCGCCACCGACTCATCATGGCTCAAGGCCTTGGCGGACAAGCCTTGGAAGACCACCTTAGCCCGCGAGACATCACCCTCATCCTCGATGTGCGAAGCACCAGTCGGGTATTCGATGTACAGCATGTCCTGGTCTTCGGGGTCTGAGAACTCCAGCAGGGTGAAGGCTCCGGGAAGCCCTCCGTGGATGCCGATCTCCTCGGGCAGCACCCTCAGGGTCACCGTCGGCAGGTCGGACATGATCACCAGATGCTCCAACTGCTCCCTCCTGAGCGCCGGATGCCGCTCCACCCTGCGCAGGGCGCATTCATCGATCACGCCGATCAGGTCCAGCGGGCGTTCATCGGCGGTCAGACGGCGTTGGCGGAGCGTCCGAATCTCCACCTGGTTGGCTAGTTCGGACTTGGTCCTGCGCAACTCGTCCGCATCGAACACCGCCTGCATGTAGGCGGGGGTCTGGAGCAGTCCCGGCACGTAGGAGAGGCTCAGTTCCCGCACCACTGCCGCCTCGGTCTCCAAGTCGACATACCCCAATCCGCTGTGCCCGTACTTGACCCACCACCCCGGCTCCAGCGCATAGCGGACATCATCCAGAAGCCTCGGTAGGTAGACGTCGTAGACGTCCATCATCGAGCGGGCGAGGTGGACGTCGACCCTCGACTCGCCTGCTTCGATGCGGTACATCGAGGTGCGTTTCTTGTCCAACGCAAGGGCTGCCTCGTCGATGCTCATCCCGGCCTGCTCACGCATCTGGCGCAGGCGGCGTCCCAGCTTCCGGCGGCGGAATGGTGGCTTCGTCATGCGGTCATGATGGCCATCGGGACCGACAGAACTGGGAATCCCATCACCCGTTCGAGCAATGCTCACCGTCTTGGGCGATCACCTTCCCCGCCACCACGACCGTGGCCACGTCCGAAGCAGTCGCGGTCAGGACCACCTGTTCCGGCAGCGATCCGGCCGTGCGAACCGAATCGAGCCGGATGGCAACGAAGTCGGCCGGTGCGCCGACCCCAATGCGCCCGGCTTCCGGCCAGCCGATGGAGGCGTGGTTCGTCAAGGCCGCCATCAGTTCCGCAGGCGAGAACCGGCCACGCCGACCGGTGCGCAAACGTTCGCCGTGCTCCAACGCCCGCGATTCCAACAGCGGGTCGATGACGGCGTGTTGGTCGCTGCCCAAAGAAAGCGGGCTGCCAGCGTTGACCAACTCGCGAGCAGGGCCGATGCCGTCGGCCAAGTCCGCTTCGGTGGTGGGGCAGAAGCAGGCACCTGTGCCGGACGTGCCGAGCAGGGCGATGTCCTTGCCGGACAAGTGGGTCGCGTGAACCGCCGTGGTGCGCGGCGACAAGGCACCCGCCTCGTGCAGCAACTCCGTGGGCGTCATGCCGTACGCGGCCAGGCAAGCCTCGTTCTCGGCGGGCTGCTCGGACAGGTGGACGTGCAGCGGGCGGTCCGGGAAGGCTGCGGCGACCTCGGCCAGTTCGGCACGCGGCACAGCCCGCACCGAGTGGATGGCCGCGCCGATCCTGGTCATCGGGTCGGGCTTCAGCGAAGCCACCCGTGCGGCCCACGCCGCTGCGGTGCCGTCGGTGAAGCGCTGCTGGACACCCTGTACCGGAACGTCGATGCCGCCGGCCAAATAACAGGTGTCCAAGAGCGTCAAGCGGATGCCCGCGTTCACCGCAGCCTGCCGCAGGGCTTCGCCCATCTCGTTGGACCGGTCGTGCAGGTAGTGGAACTCGCCAACGGCCGTGATCCCGCTGACGGCCATCTCCCGGTAGACCGCCGTCGCCAGCGAGAGGTAGCTCTCCGGGGTCAGCGAGGCGGCGACGGAGTACATGGCTTCGCGCCACGTCCAGAACGTGCCGCCGTCGCCGTGGGTCCGACCCCGCAACGCGCGGTGGAAGGCGTGCGAGTGGGCGTTGGCGAAACCCGGCAGCACCACGCCCGAGAGGCGGACCGCATCACCCGGAGTGTCCGAAGTGGACAGTCGGACGATCACGCCGTCCACGACGTCGATCACCACGCCGGGGACGACGCCCTCGGACAACCACGCCTGCTCGCACCAGTAGGTCGTCACGTCGCCAGGTGCTCCAGGGTCGTCGCGAGCGCCACGACCCCGGCCGCGCAGTCGGCGGACGAGGCGAACTCCTCCGGGGCGTGGCTGATCCCGGTGGGGTTGCGCACGAACAGCATCGCGGTCCGGGTGTGGGCCGCGAGGATGCCCGCATCGTGCCCGGCTCCGGTCGGCAGGGCGGGGACGCCGCCCAGCACTGCGGCGAGGGAATCGCGCAACTCCGGGTCGAAGTGCACGGTGTCGCCGTACGACTCCTCGGTGACCTTGAGGGAACAGCCTTCGTCGTCGGCCGCTCTGGAAGCCGCTGCCGTGATCTCGGCGACGACCTCGCGCGTCCGCGAGTCCTCGTCGGCACGGGCGTCCAGCCAGACGTCGACCGAGGAGGCGATCACGTTGGTGCCGCCTGGGTTGGGGATCAAGCGGCCCACGGTGGCTCGTGCGCCGCCAGTTGCCGCGCGGCGGGCGGCGAGGACCATCTGCGAGGCCGGGAGCATCGGGTCGCGGCGGTCTTCGATCAGGGTCGCGCCGGCGTGGTTGCCCTCGCCGGTGAAGCTGAACCGCCACCGCCCGTGGGCGAGGATCGACGACGCGACGCCGACCGGGACGTCCAAACCGCGGCCCTGCTCGACGTGCAGCTCGACGAAGTCGCCGATCATCGACAGCGCCCGGTCGTCGCGACCCATCCGCAACGGGTCGAAGCCCGCCTTGTGGGCGGCCTCGCCGAACGTGATGCCGTCCTGGTCGGTCAGCGAAGCGGCGGCCTGCGCGGAGATCGCGCCGGTCATCAGCCGCGAGCCCAGGCAGGCCACGCCGAACCGGCCGCCTTCCTCCTCTGCGAACACCACGATCGCGAACGGGCGGGTGGGGATGAAGCCCTTGGCCTTCAAGACGTCGACAGCCTGGAGCGCCGACACGACGCCCAACGGTCCGTCGAACGCGCCGCCGCCGGGCACGGAGTCGAGGTGGCTGCCGGTGACGACGGCGTTGCGGCCGGGCTTGCCCCACCACGCCCACAGGTTGCCGTTGCGGTCGGCCTGCACGTCCAAGCCGCGCTGGACCGCCTCGGCGGTGAACCACTGCCGCAGTTCCAGTTCAGCGGGCGCGAAG
>JBDSAJ010000818.1:0-5708 GCA_039922235.1 Umezawaea sp. | reverse complement strand
CATCGGCTTCTCGTGGCCCTCGGCGTCCAGAAAGTTCGCCTTCATGGGCTACCCCCCAGGCGCGCAGGCCAGATCCCACGCGCATCCTGTCCGGCTACCGGCTCGCCGGGTCGGTCCTGCGGCACCTGGGCTGGGCGGGCCGCGGCGCGCGTCCCCGCCTCGAACCCGAGATCTGGACCAGCCACGAAGCCCTGCTGCTCGACTACGAGGTGCCGATGGTGCGGCGGTCCGAACCGGGGCGGTGGTGGCTGTCCTCGACGCACTGGCCGTGGATCGGCGAGCGGACCCGCCAAGCCGACGGGGCGCACGTCGCCCTGCTCTCACGGGTCGTCAACCCGGTGGCCTGCAAGGTCGGCCCCACGATGACGGCAGGCGAGCTGCTGGCCCTGTGCGCGGCGCTCGACCCGTGGCACGAGCCGGGCAGACTCACGCTGATCGTGCGGATGGGGGCCGACGAGATCGGCTCCCGGCTGCCCCCGCTCGTCGCGGCGGTGCGAGCCGTCGGGCACCCGGTGATCTGGCTGTCCGACCCGATGCACGGCAACACGGTCCGGACCCCGGACGGGCTCAAGACGCGGCTGCTGCACCGGATCACCCAGGAGGTGCACCAGTTCCAGGCCGTGGTCCGCGACGGAGGCGGCGTCGACGGCGGGCTGCACCTGGAAACCACCCCGGACGACGTCACCGAATGCGTCCTGGACGACGCGGACACGGGTCACGTCGGCGACAAGTACACGAGTCTCTGCGACCCGCGCCTGAACCCGGACCAGGCCGTCTCGGTGGTCGCGGCGTGGCGCGGGTGAACGGCGAGGAGGTCGGAACGATGGAGGACAAGGTCGCCCTGGTCACCGGGGCAGCGGGCGGGATCGGCGCGGCGGTCGCCGTCGAGCTGGGCAGGCGGGGCGCGCGGGTGGCCGCGGTCGACCGCGACGCCGAACGGCTCGCCGAGGTGGTGGACAAGCTGACCGCCGACGGGCTCGTCGTCGAGGCGTTCCCCGCCGACGTCACCCACAGCGACGAGGTCGCGGCGCTGGTGGACGGCGTGGAGCGCACGCTGGGGCCGCTGGACTTCCTGGTCAACGCCGCGGGCGTGCTGCGCACGGGCCCGGTGCGCCACCAGTCGGACGAGGACTGGGCCGCGACGTTCGCGGTCAACACGACCGGCGTGTTCCTGGTGTCCCGCGCGGTGGTCAACCGCATGGTGCCCCGGTCGCGCGGGGCGATCGTCACGGTGGCGTCCAACGCGGCGGGCACGCCCCGCATGGAGATGGCGGCCTACGCGGCGTCGAAGGCCGCGGCGGCGATGTTCACCAAGTGCCTCGGCCTCGAAGTGGCCGAGCACGGCATCCGCTGCAACATCGTCGCCCCCGGCTCGACCGACACCGCGATGCTCCGGTCGACGTGGCAGGACGGCGACGGTCCGCAAGCGACGATCGACGGCTTTCCCAAGGCCTACAAGGTGGGCATCCCGCTGCGCAAGATCGCCCGGCCCGCGGACGTCGCGGACGCCGTCGTGTTCCTGCTGTCGGAGCGGGCCGGGCACATCACGATGCACGACCTGACGGTCGACGGCGGCGCCACCCTGGGCGTGTGAGGAGATCTTGATCGTGAAGGAGGAGCCGGTCATGGAAGGCATCCCGCCCATCGCGCCCTACCCGCTGCCGGGAGCGGGTGACCTGCCCGACAACGTCGCGAGGTGGGTCGTCGACCTGGATCGCGCGGTGCTGCTCGTCCACGACATGCAGCACTACTTCCTGCGGCCGTTCCCGGACACCGTCCGGCACCACCTCGTGCGGAACGTGGTCCAACTGCGGGAGCGCTGCGCGAGCCTCGGCGTCCCGGTCGCCTACACCGCCCAGCCGGGCGGGATGAGCGACGCCGACCGCGGGCTGCTCAAGGACTTCTGGGGGCCCGGCATGAAGGGCGACCCCGCCGACCGCCTGATCGTCGACGAGCTGGCCCCCGCCGTGGACGACTGGATGTTCACGAAGTGGCGCTACAGCGCGTTCTTCCGGTCCGGGCTGCTGGACCGGATGCGGCGGCACGGCCGGGACCAGCTCGTAGTCTGCGGGATCTACGCGCACGTCGGGGTGCTGACGACGGCGATCGAGGCGTTCACGCACGACATCGAGACGTTCGTCGTCGCGGACGCGATCGCGGACTTCTCCGCCGCCGACCACCGGATGACCATCGAGTACGCGGCGAAGCACTGCGCGGTGGTCACCACGACCAAGGAGATGTGCGCGTGACCGGGCTGCTCGACGCCGTGCTCGGCCCGCGTCCACCGGCGTTCGCCCTGCTGCACCGCCCGGAGCGCACCGAGGGGTTGGAGGTCCTCGTCGGCGATGTGTCCACAGTGGACTTCCTGGCGGACGTGCCGCTCCCCGGCGAGAACAGCGTGCTGGTGCTGGTGCCGTACCGGCAGCTCACCGAGCGCGGCTTCGCCTGCCCGGACGACGGCGAGCCGTTGCTCGCGATGACCGTCACCGAGCAGGCCGAGATCTCCCGCGACGAGGCGTTCGCGAAGCTGCCGGACCTGCCGACGCGGCTGTCCGGCGAGCACTTCGACGTCTCGGACGACGAGTACGCCGAACTGGTGCGGACGGTCGTCAGCGAGGAGATCGGTCGGGGCCAGGGCGCCAACTTCGTCCTCAAGCGGTCGTACGTCGCGGAGATCACCGGCTACACGCACCGGCACGGGCTGTCCCTGTTCCGACGGCTGCTGCGGCGCGAATCCGGGGCGTACTGGACGTTCCTCGTGCACACGGGGGACCGGACGTTCGTCGGCGCGACGCCGGAGCGGCACATCAGCGTGCACGACGGCACCGCCGTGATGAACCCGATCAGCGGCACCTACCGCTACCCGCCCACCGGCCCCGCGCTGGCCGACGTGCTCGAATTCCTCGACGACCGCAAGGAGATCGACGAGCTGTACATGGTGCTCGACGAGGAGCTCAAGATGATGGCGGGCGTCTGCGACGGCGGCGGCCGGGTGACCGGCCCGCACCTCAAGGAGATGGCGCGGCTGGCGCACACCGAGTACTTCATCGAGGGCCGCACCTCCCAGGACCCGCGCGAGGTCCTGCGGCGGACGCTGTTCGCCCCGACGGTGACGGGCAGCCCACTGGAAAGCGCCTGCCGGGCCATCCGCCGCCACGAGCCCCAGGGACGTGGCTACTACAGCGGTGTCGTCGCGCTCATCGGTCCCGGCGGCCGGGCACTGGACTCCGCGATCCTGATCCGCACGGCCGACATCGACTGCGGCGGCAGGCTCCGGATCGGCGTCGGCGCAACGCTCGTGCGCCACTCCGACCCGGCGTCGGAGGTCGCGGAGACTTGGGCCAAGGCCGCGAGCCTGCTCGCCGCGCTGCGGGACGGGCCGTCACACCTCGCGGACCACCCGCGGGTCCAGGCCGCACTCCGGCGGCGCAACACCGACCTGTCCGGCTTCTGGCTCTCGGGGGAGCGGGGGAGTCCCACGCCGCTGCCTGCAGGCCGCCGGGTACTGGTGGTCGACGCCGAGGACACCTTCACCGCGATGCTCGACCACCAGTTGCGGTCACTGGGCCTGGACGTGACGGTCCGGCGGTTCGACGAGCCGTACGGCTTCGACGGCCACGACTTGGTCGTCATGGGACCAGGACCGGGCGACCCACTGGACGGCGACGACCCGAAGATCGCTCACCTGGATGCGGCGCTGGGCTGCCTGCTGGCCCAGCGGCGGCCGTTCCTCGCGGTGTGCCTGAGCCACCAGGTCCTCAGCAGGCGGCTGGGGCTGGAGGTGGTGCGCAAGGACGTGCCGAACCAGGGACTGCAGAAGGACATCGACCTGTTCGGCGTCCGGGAGCGGGTCGGGTTCTACAACACGTTCACCGCGCTCTCCGGCGACGACAAGATCGAGTGCCCGGCGCTCGGCATGGTGGAGGTCAGCCGTGACCCGGCGACGGGTGAGGTGCACGCCTTGCGGGGGCCGCGGTTCGCGTCGGTGCAGTTCCACGCGGAGTCGGTGCTGACGGTCGACGGCGTTCGGTTGATCGCCGACCGGCTGGGCGAGGCACTGGGCGGGTAGGACGGCAGCAAGTCCACAGAGGATCGACGTTCACGCGGCCGTTGAAGCACCTGGAGACCGGGTGGTCGCACGGCAAGCGGCCGGTCGCCGCAATAGCCACCACGAACCGAGGAGGTCCCGTCCGATGGAACGCCGATGGTGGACGTTGTTGGTGGTGTGCGCCGCCATGTTCATGCTCCTGCTCGACGTCAACGTGGTCGTCGTGGCGTTGCCGGACATCCAGCGCTCGCTGGCGGCGGGCTTCGGCGGTCTGCAGTGGACGACCGACGCCTACGCCCTGACGCTCGCGGCGCTGTTGCTCACCGCCGGATGTCTTGCTGACAAGTACGGCAGGCGGCGGGTGTTCGTCGCAGGGCTGGGGGTGTTCACCGGGGGTTCGCTGCTGTGCGGTCTCGCGCAGGACACGCTCATGCTGGTCCTTTCCCGTGCGGTGCAGGGGATCGGGGGCGCGATGCTGTCCGCCACTTCGCTCGCGCTGCTCGCTGGGGCGTTCCAGGGCCGTCAGCGCGGCGTCGCATTCGGCGTCTGGGGCGCGGTCGCCGGTGTCGCGACGGGGCTCGGACCGGTGCTCGGCGGGCTGTTGACCGGCGGGCTCGGTTGGCGGGCGATCTTCCTGGTGAACGTCCCGGTCGGGGTCGCCGCGCTCGTGATCGCGCTGCGCCGGGTGGACGAGTCCCGCGCGCCCGCCGGCCGGATCGACTGGCCCGGCCTGGTGACCCTGACGGCGGGGTTGTTCACGCTGGTGTACGCGCTCATCGCGGGCCGGGACGTGCTGGTCTGGCTCGGGGTGGCTGCGCTGTTCCTGGCGGCGTTCGCCGTCATCGAGCGGCGGCTGCGGGAGCCGATGGTCGACTTGGGGCTGCTGGGGATCCCGACGTTCGCGGGCGGTTCGGTAGCGGCGTTCGCGATGAACGGGTCGTTGTACGCGGTGTTCCTGTACCTGGTCCTCTACCTGCAGAACGGCCTCGGCGGCAGTCCGCTGGTCACGGGTGTCCGGCTGCTGACGGGATCGGCCTTCACGTTCGTCGCGGCCGTCGTCGCGGGCAGGCTGTCGAGCCGCGTGCCGGTGCGGTGGCTGATCGGCCCTGGCCTGGTGCTGGTGGGCGCGGGTGTGCTGCTGATGCGGGGCGGCACGGCGGATTCCGGGTGGACGCACCTGGTGCCGGGCCTGATCGTGTCGGGCATCGGCGCGGGGATGGTGAACCCGCCGCTGGCATCGACGGCGGTGGGGGTGGTGCCGCTCAGGCGGTCGGGGATGGCGTCGGGAGCCAACCAGACCTTCCGGCAGATCGGCATCGCGGTCGGGATCGCCTGGTACGGCACGATCTTCTCGGCGTCGTTGCACGAGACGCTCCAGCAGCGGCTGGCGGACGTCCCTGCGCTGAGGGGGCGCGTCGACGACATCGCGGGCGCGGTGCACCGCGGGGTGTCCGGCGAGGTCGTAGCGGCCGCCCCGCCGGAGCTGCGGGTACGACTGGCCGACGCGGTTCGCGCGGGGTTCGCGGACTCCCTGGACGACGTCCTGCTCGCCGCCGGTCTGGTCGCGCTCGTGGGTGGTGTGCTGGCCACCGTGCTGATCCGCGGCCGGGACTTCGTCGCCCACGAGCCGCAGCGCCGACCGGAGCCGGTGTCAGGTGAA
>JBDSAJ010000817.1:0-2723 GCA_039922235.1 Umezawaea sp. | reverse complement strand
CGACCACGTTCACCGTCAACGCCTCCAGCGAGGTCGCGAACGGCACGTGGAAGCTGCGCGTCCAGGACGTGGCCGCGGCGGACACCGGCTACATCAACTCCTGGAACCTCGTGTTCTAGTCTGCCCGGCCTTGCCCTGCTCTTGGCCGGCCAGCTTGCCGGAAGCGCCTCGAACCTCCCTGCGGTTCGGGGCGCTTCCCGTTGTGCGGCAAGGGTTCCAGCACCTTCCGGTGCAGGTGTCGGAAGATGATCGAGGTGCGGAACCCGACGACTTCCTTGCGGACGGCGAGCCGGTCGGCGAGGAACGAGTGCAGGTGGTCGATGTCGCGCACGCTGACGTGGACGAGGAAGTCGTCGTTGCCTGCGGTGACGAACACCGACACGACCTCGGGCAGGTCCGCGAGCGACCGCTGGAACGAGTCGATCACCATTCGGCTCAACGGCCGGATCTGCGCGGACACCATCGCCTGCACGCCGCGGCCGAGGCTGGGCGGGTCGATGTCCGCGTGGTAGCCGCGGATGACGCCGCGCTCGCGCAGCAGCCGGATCCGCTCCAGGCACGTCGACGGCGCGATCCCGACCTTGCGGGCGATGTCGCGATTGGACTGCCGGGCGTCCTCCTGCAACAGCGCGACGATCGCCGAATCAAGTTCGTCCACGGCACCTCTCCCCTGTTCGCACCGAATTTCGTTCGGTGGTCGTCCCGTGCTGGTGGTCGTCACCCTAACTTCGCCTGCACGAGCCGTTCATCGTTCAGGGGAGCAGTCATGTGGGAACACGAGGAACTCGTAGTCCGGCGGGGTCGCCGGTCGGGGATCACCACGATGGTCGCCGTGCACTCGCGGCTGCTGGGTCCCGCGGTCGGCGGGTGCAGGCTCAAGGCCTACCCGGACCTCGACGCGGCGGTGCACGACGTCCTGCGGCTGTCGCGGGCCATGACGGACAAGTGCGCCGTGGCCGGTGTGTCCTACGGCGGCGGCAAGAGCGTGATCGCGCTGGCGGAGGGTGAGGTGCTGTCCCCGGAACGCCGTCGGGACGTGCTGCTGGACCACGCCGACCTGATCGCGTCGTTCGACGGCTCCTACCGGGCCGGTCCGGACATCGGGACCGGCCCGGACGACATGCTGGTGCTGCGCGAGGTCACGCCGTTCGCGTCGTGCGTGCCCGAGTCGCACGGCGGCACGGGGTCCTCCAGCGGCCCGACCGCCGTCGGCGTGCTGGCCTCGCTGCGCGCGGCGGCACGAGCGGTGTTCGGATCAGCCGACGTGACGGGCAGGCGGGTCGTCGTCGCCGGGTTCGGCTCGGTCGGCGAGCACTTGGCCGCCCGCCTCGTCACAGCGGGCGCGGAGGTTGTCGTGTCCGATGTCGACCCGCGGCGGGAACGGGTCGCGCGGGATCTCGGGTACGGCTGGGTGGAGCCTGAGAAGGCGTTGGCGACGACCGCAGACATCGTCGTCCCGGCCGCCGTCGGCGGGGTGCTGGGTCCCGGCACGCCGTTGGACACGGCCCTGGTGGTCGGTCCGGCCAACAACCAGTTGACCGACGCCTCGGTGGCGGACGACCTGGCCACCAGGGGCATCACCTGGGTGCCGGACTACGTCGCGAGCGCGGGCGGAATCGTCTACGTGTTGGCCCGCGAGTTCGACGGCCTCTCGCACGACGCCGCGCTGGCGCGGGTGGAGGAGATCGGGACGACCGTGGCACAACTGCTGGCGTCCGCCGCCGAAGCGGGCACCACGCCGCTGCACGAGGCCACCGCGCTGGCCGCGCGGCGACTGGCAGGCTCACGCCAACTCGCGGAACCCCCTGTTCCAGCGGTGTGACCAGCCTTACCCGACTGGACCGCGAGCGCCCCGAACCCCTTGCGGGTCGGGGCGCCTCCCGTCCAGGCGCTAGGCCGAATGCCGATTCTCCGTGCAGCCATCCGGCCTAAAACCATTGGCGGGGCGGGAATCCGACCGTGCTCTTCGGTGAAAACCCTGCGCTGGCACCAGTTCGCTGCCTACGGTCGAGATCAACTCGCTTCTGCTCCTCCGTGGGCGGCGGGCGATGTATCCCTGTTCTCGGAAGGAAGCACAACGCAGTGAATGGATTGCGACGTACCGCGTCGTGCGCCGCCGTCGTCTCGGTTGCGCTGTTCGGCGGCATCACCACGACAGCGTCCGCGGCTCCCGCGGTCCCACCCGCCGCAGACCCGTTGGCCCAGCCCGCCCCGTCCGGGAGCGCCAGACCCTACGAGCACCTCCTCGTCGGCTACAAGACGTCCGCCGAGGAGTCCCGATCGGACACCGCGGCCTCGGAGGACGCCAAGGACAAGGGTGACAAGGTCGGTCGCGACCTCACCGTGTCCCGGCGGCTCGCGACCGGTGCGACGGTCGTCGACCTGGGTGGCCTGACCACCGCGGGCGACGCCGCCAAGACCATCGAGGAGTTCCGGGCCGACCCGGACGTCGCCTACGTCGAGCCCGACCTGCTGATGCAGCCGATGGCCAACCCCAGCGACTCCGAGTACACCCGGCAGTGGGACCTCTTCGAGCCCGCGGGCGGCATGAACGTGCCGGGCGCGTGGCGCACCTCGACCGGCACCGGAGTCGTCGTCGCGGTCATCGACACCGGCTACGTGACGCACTCCGACCTCGCGGGGCAGACCGTCGCGGGCTACGACTTCGTCTCCGACGCCGCGCGCGCCCGTGACGGCGGCGGCCGCGACAGCGACCCGTCCGA
>JBDSAJ010000816.1:0-5800 GCA_039922235.1 Umezawaea sp. | reverse complement strand
GCGGTTCGTCGCCGTGTCGCGCGGCGTGATGCTGCTGCACTCCGCGTGCGTCGAGTTGAACGGCGTCGGAATGCTGATCTCGGCCCGCACCGACACGGGCAAGACCGGCACGGTGCTGCGGCTGGTCCGCGAGCACCACGCGAAGTTCCTGTCCGACGACATGACGGTGCTCTACCCCGACGGTCGCGTCGGCTGCTTCCCGAAGCCGTTGACGATCAGCCACCACACGCTACGAGCCGTCGAGTCGCACGAACTGACCCCCAAGGAATGGCGCAGGCTGCGGTTGCAGAGCCGCTTGCACTCCAAGGAGGGCAGGGAGTTCGCACTCACCCTCAGCCAACTCAACCTGCCGATCATGGGCGTGAACGCGTTGACCCAGCGGATCATCCCGCCGCCGAAGTACGCGGTCGACCGGCTGCTGCCGTGCGAGATCATCCCCGAGACGAAGGCCGCCGAGCTGTTCGTGATCGAACGCGGCGCGCACGGCATGGGCGAGCTGTCCGAAGCGGAGTCGATGGCGATCCTGCTGGCCAACACCGAGGACGCCTACCAATTCCCGCCGTTCCGGCAGATGGCCCCCTCGATCGTCATCGGCGAGGACGACCACATGGAGCTGCGCCGCAAGGAACGGCTGATCGTGGAGTCCGCGGTCGGCAAACTCCGCACACGCTGGCTGTCCACACCGGACTTCACCTGGGCCGATCGGATTCCCGAACTGCTCGGCTCCGACAGAGACGAGGCTGACTCGTTGGTTTCCGGAGAAGGCGCATGAGCGCATTCCGGGTACCTTGGACGACAACCCAGGTGCTGCCCGCCTCCGCCCGGGAGATCGCTCCCTCCCGGTCGGAGGCGCGGCCACTGCCGGCGTGGCATCGGTGGCAACGCCAGGTCCCATTGGTGGCGATCATGACCGTGGGGGCGCTCCTGCGCTTGTGGCAGCTCGACGCAGTGGGCTTCAACAGCGACGAGGCCGTCTACGCCGGGCAGGCCGCGAGCATCGCGGGCAACGACGAACTCACCGCGCTGTTCCCGATCTTCCGGGCGCATCCGCTGTTGTTCCAGACACTGTTGTCGGTCGTGTTCGCCGGAGGAGTGAGCGACATCGCCGCGAGGATGCTGAGCGTCTTGTTCGGACTGGGCACCACCGTGCTCGTCCACCTGCTGGGCGCGCGGCTCTACGGTCGCAGGGTTGGGCTCGTCGCGGCGGCGATGCTGGCCGTCATGCCCTACCACGTCGTGGTGACGCGGCAGGTGCTGCTGGACGGCCCGGAGACGTTCTTCTTGGTCCTGAGCCTCTACTGCGTGACGAGGTACTGCCTGGACCGGTTCGCACGGTGGCTGTGCTGGGCCGCCACCGCGATGGGCCTCGCCGTGCTGACCAAGGAGGTCGCGGCCGTCCTGGTGGTCACGCTGGTGGTGTTCTTCGTGCTGCGCCGTGATATCCACGTGCCGTGGCGGGCCGCGCTCGGTGGTGCGTGCGTGTTGCTGGTGATCGTGGCTGCGTACCCGTTGTCGCTCCTGTTCTCCGGCCGGGCGGGCACTGGCCAGAACTACCTGCTGTGGCAGTTGCTCCGACGTGCCAACCACAGCCTCTGGTTCTACGGGGAGATCACGCCGCTCGCCGTCGGCCCGGCCGTCCTCGTTCTCGCCGTGGCGGGTCTGTGGTTCCTCCGCGCGCGGGCCAGTTGGCGGGAACCGCTGCTGCTGTGCTGGATCGTCGTGCCAGTCGTGTTCTTCGAGCTGTGGCCGGTCAAGGGCTACCAGTACCTGCTCCCGGTCGCACCCGCGCTGGCCGTGTTCGCCGCGCGCGCCTTGACGCGGATTCCGGTGCCCTGGCAACGGGTGCGCGTCGCCACGCTGGCCATGACCTTGCTGAGCCTCGCCGTGCCGAGCTGGCTCGCGGTGAATCCCGCTCCGACGCCGACGTTCCTCGCCGGGGCCGGCGGTGTGCCCGGCGGGCGCGAGACCGGGCAGTGGATCGATGCCACCCTGCCAACGGGCAGCAGGCTGTTGACGCTGGGGCCGTCGATGGCGAACCTCGTCCAGTTCTACGGCCACCGCAAGGCGCTCGCGCTGTCGGTGAGTTCGAACCCGGCGCGCCGCAACCCCTCCTACGAGTCGGTGGACAACCCCGACCGGGAACTGCGTGATCGGAACCTGCAGTACGTCGTGTGGGACGCCTACTCCGCGGCTCGCGCGCCGTTCTTCGCCGAGAAGCTGATGGATTACGTCGAGCGCTACCACGGCGTCGCGCTGCACACCGAGACGATCACCGTCGGCGGCGCCACCATGCCTGTGATCATCGTCTTCGAGGTGCGGCCATGACCCGACATGTCTTCGTTCCGTTGCTGCTGGTGATCGGATTCCTGCTCCTTCAGCCCGTCGCGGGCGCGGTCGCACAGCCCACACCGACGACCACTCCGATCGAACACTTCATCGTGCTCATGCAGTCCGACCACTCGTTCGACAACTACTTCGGCACCTACCCCGGCGCCGACGGGATCGTGCCGGGCACGTGTTTGCCGCTGAACATCGACAACCCGACCGCGGGCACCTGTGTCAAGCCGTTCAAGCTCGGCGACCAGTCGCCGTCCGACCTCGACCACCTCCCTGGTACACAGCGGGTTCAGCTCAACAACGGGAAGATGAACGGCTTCGTCTCGGCGTACCGGCGCAAGGGCCGCGACGGCACCAACGCGATGGGCTACTACGACGGCGCCGACCTCCCCTACTACTGGAACACCGCCGCCAACTTCACGCTGTTCGACCGTTTCTTCAGCTCCGCGAGCACCGGCAGCCGCCTCAACCACTTCTACTGGGTGGCGGGCGTACCAACACCCGGCGGGACCGAGCGGGTGCCCGCCGAAGGCTACGGCGACATCCCGACGATCTTCGACCGGCTTGAGGCGAAGGGCGTGCCCTGGAAGTTCTACGTCGAGAACTTCGACCCGAAGATCACCCTGCGTACCCAGGGTACTGGGCCGAAAGCGGGCCAGACCACCAAGGTTCCGCTCCTGAACTACTCACGCTTCCTCGACAACCCGGCCCTGTTCGGGAAGATCGCCGATCTCTCCGAGTACTACCGGGATCTCAAGGCAGGCACGCTGCCCTCGGTCGCCTACGTGGTGTCCGCGGGCTCCAGCGAGAACCCGCCGAGCAGGATACAAGCCGGGGAGAGCCTGGTCCGCGACATGACCAGCGAACTGGCCAGGAGCCAGTACTGGTCCAGTTCGGCGTTCATGCTGACCTACGACGGCTGGGGCGGCTTCTACGACCACGTATCGCCGCCCAAGGTCGACCAGCACGGCTACGGGTTCCGCGTCCCCACGCTGCTGATGAGCGCGTACTCGCGCCGAGGCCACATCGACCACACGCAGTTGGACTACACGTCGGTGCTGAAGTTCATCGAGGACAACTGGTCACTCACCGCCCTGGGTGAACGCGACGCGAAGTCGGCGAGCCTGACGGGAGCCTTCGACTTCGGCTCCCCGCCTCGGGCCCCCGAACTCGTCGGCACCGCGATCGTGTCACCGACGACGCCCAGCCGTGCGCCGGTCGTCTACACCGCTTACGGCGCCGCCGTTGTGCTCGCCGCGGCGTTCGTGTTCGGCCAAGCGGGCGTGCGGTGGTCGAGGACAAGGAGGCAGCAGGCATGAAAGCGTTCCTGGTCGCATTGATGGTGGTCGCGACGTTCGCGCTGCCCGTCGAGGTTTCGGCCGCGCCGACAACCCGGACGCTGGAGATCGTGACGGTGCCACCATTGCCGTCGGCCCGGTTCTTGCTGGACGGCCAGGTGCTGGTGCCCGACGACAGGGGTGTCGTAAAACTGGTCCTGCCGCGCAGCCAGGACAAGCACCGGTTGGAGCTGACCACCCCTCGGACCGAGGGCGCCGCAGGCACGATCGACTTCGTCCGCTGGTTCGGCCAGAGTGAGAACGACCAGGGGTTCACGCCGATCCTCACCGACCTGGTGCTGAGCCACAACCGGCGCCTGCAGGCCGCGTTCCAGTCCTCCCGCGTGGTCCGCTACGACTTCGTCGATCAGGCGCACAACCGGCTCGCGCCCGAGCGGGTGACCGCACTCACGCTGCGCAGCGACGCGGGCCAGACGCAGACTCTGCACGGCGTCCGGGAGGTGCGGTTGACCGGCTTCCGACCGGTGCAGGAAGGTGCCACCGCGGTCGCCAAGGACGTCACCTACTACCTGCAGAGCGTCGAGATCGACGGCGCCAACGTGGTGAACGCCGGCGAACAGCGACTGGTGCCCACCCGTGCCTCCGCGGCCACGTTTGTCGTTCTGCTGCGGTCGGTGCACTTCCAGGCGCGAGACCTGCTGTTCGGCGACGCGATGGACGCACGGGTCGAACTGGGCTACCCGGACGGGCGCACGACCACGCTGACCGCGGGCGAGGACGGCGACATCGCCATCGCGGACCTGGCCCGCGGCAAGTACCGGGTCGAGGTCGCGGCCGCGGGGTACGTGGGTGATCAGGAGATCGTCCTGTCCCGCAGCCAGTACGTCGAACTGCGCATACTGTCCTATGTGGATATCGCGGTCATCGGCGGTGTCCTGATCCTGGTCGCGGTCGGACTGGTCCTGCTCGGCAGGCGGCGGTTGCGCATCCACCGCACCCAGCAGGCGGAGGTCGTCGAATGAGGCTGTTGGTGCTCATGCTGTTCGCCGTGCTGATGCCCGTGACGACTCCCCTGGCGTCCGCGCAGAACGCCCCACCCGTGCTGGCCTACTACTACATCTGGTTCGACAAGACTTCCTGGGACCGAGCCAAGACCGACTACCCCAGCCTCGGGCGGTACAGCAGCGACGACTCGCGGATCATGCTCGAGCACATCCAGCAGGCGAAGAGCGCCGGGATCGACGGGTTCATCGTCAGTTGGAAGTCCAACCCGGTGCTCGACCGCCGGTTGCGGACACTGGCGAACGTCGCCCGCTCGGAGGACTTCCGCCTGTCGGTCATCTACGAGGGCTTGGACTTCGACCGCAACCCACTGCCGCTGGACAAGGTCGCCGCCGACCTCCAATTGTTCGAGACGACGTATGCCACCGATCCGGTGTTCGGCCAGTTCGCCAAACCGCTGGTGATCTGGTCGGGCACCTGGAGGTTCTCCGTCGAGGACGTGCGCAAGGCGACCGGCCCGGTCCGGGACCGGTTGTTCGTGCTCGGGTCGGAGAAGAGCGTCGAGGACTACCAGCGGATCGCCGACTCCGTCGACGGTGATGCCTACTACTGGTCATCGGTCGATCCCCAGCGCGACAAGGGGTTCGCCGAGAAGCTCGTCTCGATGAGCGAAGCGGTGCACCAGCACCGGGGCCTCTGGGTTCCGCCGTTCGCTCCCGGCTTCGACGCCCGGCTGATCGGTGGCACCCGCGTCGTCGACCGCAGGGACGGCGAGACGCTGCGCGCGGAGTACGCGGCCGCGGCGAAGTCGTCGCCCGACGCGTTCGGCCTGATCAGCTGGAACGAGTTCAGTGAGAACTCGAACGTCGAGCCGAGCACGCGGTACGGCGACCGCTGCCTGGCCGTGCTGCGCGAACTGAGGTCGGTGCCCGACGTCGGGCTGAGTCCGTTGGCCGAGGAGTCGAGCGCTTCCTCCGAAGTCGGCGAAAGTCCGGTCGCGTTGCAGATCCTCGGGTTCGCGGTACTCCTGGCGCTCGCCTCGGGGATGTTCCTCGTGCTTCGACGCCGGGGCAGGGCCACCCACCGTCCGTCCACGCTCGCCGCGGTCATCGCCGTGCTCGCGGCGAGCGGTCTGGTCGCCGTGCTGGTGGTGGAGTCGCCGG
>JBDSAJ010000815.1:0-3799 GCA_039922235.1 Umezawaea sp. | reverse complement strand
GAAGTCGCCGGCGCTCATGTCGTCGTAGCTGTAGCCGAAGACGTCGGCGTAGAACTTCTGGTTGCCCTCGAAGTCCCCGGTCATGTTCTCGTTCCACGTGATCGCGCCGGGCTCGTTGGCGAGTTCCACGCCGGTGTGCCTGCCGGACTGCCAGATGCCGAACATGGCGCCCGCGGGGTCGACGGCGATGGCCATCCGGCCCTCCTCGGCGATGTCCATGGGTTCGACGAGCACCTGGCCGCCCGCCGCCTTGACGCGCGCGACGGTGTCGTCGGCGTCGTCGGTGCCCAGGTACGTCGTCCACACCGACGGCTGCGAGTCGTCCTGCTTGGCGCCCAGACCTGCGACTCGGCGGCCGTCGAGGGTGCAGCCCCAGTAGTCCATCTCCGCTGGCTGGAGCTGTTCCACCTGCCAGCCGAACAGGGCGCTGTAGAACGTTGCCGCCTGCTGGACGTCGGCGCCCAGGTCGACCCAGCACGGGGCGCCTGCGGGCCAGGCGGTGTCGCGAGTGACCATGACTTCTGCCTCCGGGACTGCTCGGATGAGACCTGCACCACATCAGTCCGAAACGCTAGACCCAAGCACCGACATTGTCGCTCTCCGTTCACCTGCGCAGCCATTCGGTGGCGGAGGGTGACGGCGGAGATGTGGGTGGTACTTCTCCGAGTTGGACATCGTCCCGGCTGTGGTCAACCGCGTTCGGAAAGCTGCTCGGCCAAATCCGCCCGAAATTTCTTGAGTACTGCGGCGACCCGTTCTCGCCAGCGGCGGCAAAAAGCACATCACCCGGCGTTCGCCGGGTGAAACATGAATTCCAGGGCAAATATCTCGACCGGTGGCGGGGCGCCTCACGGGCGCCCCGCCTGCGGTGGTTACCCGTTCAGCAGGGCGAGGATCTGGTTCAGCAGGGCGACCAGTGCCTGAAGGCCGGCGGGCGAGCCGGGGAGGGGGATTCCGACGATCGCGCACAACAGGTTGCCGAGCAGGTTGCCCGGACCCGGCTCCGCGGTGATGTTCAGGTGCACCCGGTCCAGGTGCACGACCAGGCCCAGCAGGTCGAGGTCCAGCGGTCCGAGCACCAGGTCGAGGATCTCGCAGGAGACCTGCGCGACGCCCACCGGGGCCGTGACCTCGCGCGACTCGGTCCCCACCTGCTGGCCGGCGGAGTCGATGAGGGTCAGGTCGACGATGCCGTTGGCGAGTGCGGTGGTGCCGTCCTCCGTGAACCCGGTCGGCGTGAACGTGCCGACCACGGTGCCGACGCCGCCGGAGGGGTCGGTGAACGTGCCGGTGACCGGCGTGCTCAACGTCGGGGCGGCGGGCGCTTCGGCGGCGGACGCGGACGCGCCGCCGAAGGGGGCGAACAGTGCGGCGACGGCCACGGCGACGACCGCGGAGCGGCCAAAGATGTTGAATCTCATGATGAGTTCCTTCCAAGTCATGAATTCGACTTTTCAGGAATAGCCGAACCGTGCCGAAAGAAACGCCTGGAACGAAGGCGGGAGCGTGAGCAATCTCAACTGATCGATATCCCGTGGGCCGTATCCGAAGTAACTGGCGGTCGTTTGTCGCCTTGGTTGAAGAAGCTGAAACAAAGATACCGTTTTCACTCCGGAACCGACAGAAATCGCTTGAGGTGATCTCCCCGAGTGGGGGTCGCTTGCCGGCCTTCGAGCATCTTGTGGGCTGAGTGCTCACAATAGTTTCAGTGTTGACCAAAAGAAATGCTCGTGGGCGCAGAACACGCCCACGAGCACCGACCGTCAGGCCTTCTCCGACCACCAGGCCTGCCCGGTCTCGCCCAGCGTGGAGATCGGGTCGTAGTAGGGGTAGCGGCGGTCCAAGGCCTCCGGGTCGGCCAGTTCGATGCCGGTCCGGTAGTTCTTCGTCCAGTACGAGATGCCCAGGTCACGGTCGTACTCCGCGAGCTGGTGCACCCAGCGCTTGCCCACGTACGGCACGTCGCACACGATGCGCGGGGTCGCGTAGCCGGGCAGGTAGCCCATGATCGCGTGCTGCAGCGCCTGCGCTTCCCAGACCGCCACGCGCCAGTGCTCGGCGTTCGGGATCATGTCGCACATGTAGAAGTAGTACGGCAGGATGTTCGCCTCGCCCTGGAGCGCGAAGCAGAGGTCCAGCAGGTCACTGGGGGTGGCGTTGACGCCCTTCATCAGCACGCCCTGGTTGCGCACGTCCCGGACCCCGACCTCCAGCGCGGTGCGCGCGGCTTCGGCGACCAGCGGCGTCACGGACTGCACGTGGTTGACGTGGGTGTGGATCGCCAGGTTGACGCCGCGGCGGGACGCGGTGCGCGCGACGCGCTCCAAGCCCTCGACGACCCTGGGCTGGAGCCAGTGCTGGGGGAGGCCCGCCAGCGCCTTGGTGGCCAGGCGGACGTCCCGGACGGTGTCGATGTCCAGCACGCGCATGAGGAACGACTCGAGCTGCGCCCACGGGACGTTGGCGACGTCGCCGCCGGAGACCACCACGTCGCGCACGCCGGGGGTGCGCTTGAGGTAGTCGATCATCTGGTCCTGGCGGTCAACCGGCTTGAGCAGCAGCTTGTGCTTCTGGACCTGCGGGGTGCTGTTGCCGACCAGGTCCATGCGGGTGCAGTGGCCGCAGTACTGGGGGCAGGTGGAGACCAGCTCGGCGAGCACCTTGGTGGGGTAGCGGTGGGTCAGGCCCTCGACCACCCACATCTCGGCCTCGTGCAGCGAGTCGCGCTCGGAGTGGGGGTGGCTCGGCCACTCGGGGTCGCGGTCGGAGCGGATCGGCACCATGTAGCGGCGGACCGGGTCGGCGAAGAAGGCCTCGGTGAAGTCCGCGGGCGCCGCGTCGGGCGCCATGGTGTTGAGCATCTGGGGCGGGAGCAGCATCGACATCGTGGCCAGGTCGGCCTGGTCGGCGGCCAGTTCGTCGTAGAAGTGCTCGCTGAGCAGGTCGCCGACGACCTTGCGGAGCTGCTTCACGTTCTTCACGCAGTTCACGCGCTGCCACTGGGCATCGCGCCACTGCGCCTCGGTGACGTGGCTCCAGCCGGGGAAGCGGCGCCAGTCGGGCTCGACCAGCTCCTTGCGCACGTAGGTGTACGGCTGGTGGTCGATGCCCGGAGTGGTGGGCGCGACGTCGTGAAGCGCAGTCATACGTGCTCCCTGTTGAGTGGTTCGCGTGAAGAAATCCCGTCACGACGCAAGTTCTCCGTAAATATTCCTGTCCGAGTCTAACTTGTCGACCCTACGAACGGCTGGAGGCGTCACTCGTCGGTGAGGTGGGGAGCGTTTTGACCGACTTGTGCGTTGAGAGGGCATGCGCGTCTTCCTGTTGCTGTTGGTCGGCATGGCCGTCGAGATCGGCACGCTCGTCGCGGTCGGCAAGTCCGTGGGGGTGCTCGCCACCGTCGGGCTGCTGATCCTCGGCGGTGTCATCGGCTCGGCCCTGCTGCGGCGGGAGGGCGCCCGCACGATGGCGTCGTTCTCCGAGGCGCTGCGCACCCGGCGCGCGCCGCACCAGGAGGTTGCCGACGGCGTGCTGATCGCCGCGGCGGGCGTGCTGATCATCCTGCCCGGCTTCGTCAGCGACGTGGTCGCGCTCTTCCTGCTGTTCCCGCCGACCCGCCGACTGGTCAGCCGCCGCATCGCGCGCCGCTCCGAGGAGCGCGCCGCCACGGCCGTGCTCAACCACCAGTACGGCAGGCCCCAGACGGCGGGCGTCGTCGTCGTGGACGGCGCCGTGGTCGAGGGTGTCGTGGTCGACGTGCGGGTCGATCCGGAGCCTCGTCCCTCGGGCAGGGCCGAAC
>JBDSAJ010000814.1:0-6059 GCA_039922235.1 Umezawaea sp. | reverse complement strand
CATTGTCCCTGTTTCCCTTGCCTGATCGGGTGAATTCGATGTCTCCACTGTGGAGACGGCAAGGGAAGGGCCAGTTCAAGAGAAGGACAGGAGATCGCTAACTTTTCGCCAAGGTGCGGTGGCCGCGGTCGGACGTCATCCGGACAGCGAGGCGATCACCTCGGCGGAGAACCGCACGCACTGGTCGCGGATCCGGACCCCCGGCCCGGCCACCAACCCCGCCACTTCGGTCTTGGTCGCACCGCAGAACGAGCACGCGAGGTCGGCACCTGCGGTCCGCGGCTTCCACCCGGCGGTGCCGCCCGCTTCCTCGATCCTCTGGTGCACGCGCTGGTGGCTGACCTCCAGCACTTCGGCGATCTCGCGCAGCGAGCCGCCCGCGAGGTGCGGGCGCCGGACGGCGCCGTGGTACCCGGTCTTGGCCAGTTCGGCTTCGTTCAACGCCTCCGACAACCGGGATGCCGCCGCGCGAGCTTCGCGCAGCAGACCTTCGTCAAGTGCCGTCGTCGTTCCTTCCGCCGTCACGATCGCGGTCAGCACGACGACCCGTGCGGACTCACTCGTGGACTGTCCAGCTCAGGTAGACGGAAGACGGTTTGTCTACCTGAGCTGGACGGTCCACGGCGTGGTCACGAAGGGCGTGCGGCGGTCAGGGCTTGGGCGCGAGCAGGGTGGCGAGGACCGCGTGGTCGATGCCGATGTCGGGGAACGCGGCGAGGGTGCGGAGTGGGAAGTCGCCGAGGACCTTCCTCGTCTCCTCGTCCCCGAGGACGCCGCGGAGTTCGCCGTCGGCGTCGACGCCGACCGCCTGGTGCAGCGCGGCGGTGCTCTCCGGTTGCGCGAGCCACTCCCGCAGCGTCGCCTCCGCGTCGAGACGGCCGACGGGGTCGCCGTGACCACCAGCCACACCTCGCGCTCGCCGGACTGGAGCTGGAACGTGATCTGCCCGTCCACGCCCACCATCAGCTGCGAGTAGCGCGGCGTGCCGTTGCGCGCCGCCACTAGGCCGAACGTCCAGCCGGTGGCGCCGGTCTCGGCGTGTCCCTTCACGCGCACCTTGACCAGTGCGCCGTCCGTCGCGGCCACGAGCTTGACCTTGTTGAAGCCGTAGTCCGACGGCGCGGTCCGCGGGTCCATCCGGTAGTGGCCCGCGCCGCTGTCGACCGCCTCGACCAGTCCGCCGTTGTAGGCCTTGAGGAAGCTGGAGCCGTAGACGTTGTCGATGAACGGCATCAGCGTGGACCGGTTGCCGAAGTCCCAGGTGACGTTGCGGGTGGCGTACTCGCCGACGCGGCGGTTCAGCTTGGCCTGGGTGATGCCGGTGATCCGCCGGTACACCTCCAGCGGGTGCTCGTTGTCGCGGGCCTCGTTCCACAGGCGGTTGACCATCGCGAGGCCGTCACGGTCCTTGATGTACTGCACCAGCATCCAGTCGTGAACCGCATCGTGTTCACGTAGAAGCCGTGCAGGTTCTCGAGTTGGGTGATGATGCTGTTCGGGTCGAAGTTGTAGGGCGAGGGGCGGATACCGGGTTCCTGCCGGACTTCTCGCCCCAGAGCAGGATGAAGTTCGTCGACTCGCGCGTGCGCTCGGATGCCCACGGCACCTCGCCGGTTTGCGTCCAGCTCGCGGGGAGGTAGACGGACTTCGCCGCGGCCTCCGCGGTGGGCTGCACGAACAGCGCCGTGAGCACGGCGACGAGCACCGCCGCTCGCCACCGCCTTGGTCGCCTGGTGGTTCTGCCGAGAACCATTGTGTGTCAACACCTTCCGGCTCGACTCCTACCAATCTGTCCTAAGTGGATGGACTGGGTGGTGGCGGCGTGCCCACACCTTGGTCGACGAAATGGTTTTCGGCAAGGGTCGTCGAACGCGCGTTGCTGTTCGAATCGAGCAGTGGGCTCGATTCGACGGTGGTCTTGGCACTGTCGCCGGGAGACGGTCGGGTACTCGGCACTTCCGGCAGGTGGCTGATCAGAAGGTGACGACGATCTTGTCCGCGGCGCCGGGAGTTGACGCCATCTCCAGTGCGTCCCTCACCTCCGGGAACGGGAACCGGTTGCTGATGATCACCGCGAACTTCTCCCAGTTCTCGGCGATCTCCCTGGTTACCTCGAAGATCTCGGTGGGGTAGCCCATGGCGGTCACGATGGTCACCTCGGCGTCGAGGATCGCCTGGAAGTCGATGGGGACGGGCTTCTTGTGCACGGCGACGACCCCGATGGTGGCGCCCTGCTTCGCAGCGGCCAGCGCGGTGTCGATCACGGCGGGTACCCCGGCCGCGTCGAGGTAGATGTCCGTGCCGACCCGTGGCTTGCCCATCGCGGTCGAGCCGGTGCCGTGCAGTTCGGTGAGCCGGGCGATCACGTCCTCCTCGGCGGAGTTGACGACCGCGTCCGCGCCGACGGCGAGGGCCTTCGCCAGCCGCGACGGGATGACGTCGACCACGACGACGCTCTTCGCCCCGCTCAGCTTGTACCCGATGGCCGCTCCGAGGCCGATCGGGCCCGCGCCGAACACCACGACCTGGTCACCCGGCTGCGGGCTCGTGCGGTTCACCGCGTGCCGCGCGACAGCCATCGGCTCGTTGAGCGCCGCCACGTCGAGCGGGACCCCGTCCGGGACGATCGCGAGGTTCCGGCCGAGTTCCGCGCCCTCGATCAGCAGGTACTCCGACAGCGCTCCCTGCGGCCCGCCGCTGCCGATCAACCCGCTGCCGGGGGCGATGGGGTTGATGACCACGTGGTCGCCGGGCTTGATGCCCGTGACCTGGTCGCCGACTTCGACGACCTCGCCCGCGGGTTCGTGGCCGAGTGGCGTCGCGCCCTCGCGCGGCGGGATGCCGCCCCTGGCGATGTAGAAGGTGTCGGAGCCGCAGATGCCGCACGCGCGCACCCGGACCAGCACGTCCGCCGGGCCTGCTGTCGGCGTCGGCACCTCCACGACCTCGATGGATCCCGGTGCCGTCACGATGACCGTCTTCATCTCGAACGTCCTCTCTCGTCCTCAAGTTAATCGAATAACCCGGTACGCTAGGTTAGGTTAATCGAATTAGCAACCGGGGAGGCGGACGATGGTGACGCGACGGGCCACGATGCGCGACGTGGCCGAGGCGAGTGGGGTCTCGACGGCCACGGTGAGCTTCGTGCTCAACGGGGTAGGAGGTCAGCGCGTCTCCCCGGCCACCCAGGAGCGGGTGACGCGCGTGGCGCGAGAACTCGGCTACGTCCCGCACGGCATCGCCAAGGCCTTGCGCGAGGGGGCTTCCCGGATCGTGCTGCTCGCCCTGCCACCCGGTATCCGGGGTGGCAGCCTGGATGGCTTCATCCGTGGCCTCGACGACGAACTCGTGCGGCACCGCCACGCGCTGTTGGTGCGCCACAACGCTTCCCGCGAGTCGGTGGCGCCGGTGGTCGCCGCCATATCGCCGCGCGGGGTCATCGATTTCACCGCCCTGTACCGGGTGGACTCCGAGGACCCTGACGAGGAGGTGGCGGCCGCGCAGGACGGTGGCTGGGTCGACGGGCTGGCGGCGCACGGCATGGCGCAGGTGCGCCACCTGGCGCGGGCCGGGCACACCGCCGTCGCCATGGTGCTGCCGGACGACCCCGGCTGGGCGGGCATCGCCAAGGCGCGGCTGCGCTTCGGGCGCGAGGCCGCGGAGATCCTCGGCCTGGAACCGCTGAGCCCGTTCTTCGTCCCTGGTGACGTCGCTGGGACCGCCGTGGCCGTGCGTGCGTTCCGCGAAGCCCACACTTCGGTCACAGCGCTGGCCGCGTTCGACGATGCCGTCGCCCTCCGGCTGCTGTCGGCGTCGCGTGAACTCGGCGTCGCGGTGCCAGGGGATCTCGCTGTGATCGGGTTCGACGCCACCGAGTACGGCGCCCTCGTCATCCCGGCGCTCACCAGCGTTCACATCGACGCGGAGTCGTTCGGCAGGCGGGCGGCGCTCACCGCGCTGGGGCTGGACGCGTCGGCCGTGGTCACCGCCGAGGCGAGCGTCATCGCCCGCGAGTCCGCCTAACGCCGCCACTGCCGCGGGCACGCGGTTGTCGATCACCGTGGTCGGACCGTCGCCGAACGCGTGCGGGGGAGGGCTCGAAGCGGGCACACGTTCCTCGTGACGAACGTGAACGGGGTGTTGACATCGCGTTGCGATGCGAGGAATTATCTGCGTCTGCAGCCTGGGTTGAATCGTTTCAATCCTAGCCTCCAGTTGGCCGGACTCGCCATCCCCACCGCGGCGACCACCGTGACCGGCAACTGCACGCTGGAGAACGGCGACTGGGGCAAGACCCGGCTGCTGGACGGCGTCACCACCAGCATCGACTTCGACTCCGCGAACGGCACACCGGTCTGGGTCGAGATCGACCTCGGCGCGAACAGGCCGATCGGGTCGGTCACACTCCATCCCCGCACCGACACCGGCGCGGTTGGCGGAGGCACGGCGGGCTTCCGACACCTACGCGAGTCCCTCACTCGGACACCGCGTGTCCCGCGTTCGGACACCCCGAAACCCTCGGTCGGACACGAATGGGGGTGTGCGAGCGTTCGACTCGCGGCGGGTAGAGGTAGGTCAGAGAGCCAACCGGCTTTCCACCTGGTCGAGGGTCGCGCGGCCGCGGGCGAGGACGGTGTGGCGGCCGTCGTCGTGCACCGCCAGCAGGGTGGGGAAACCGGTCACGCCGAGCCTGCCTGCGCGGTCGAACTCGGCTTCGACCGCCGTGGTCGGGGCTTCGAAGGCGGCTACGACGGCGTCGGCGTCCAGTCCGGCGGCCTTGGCGATCGTCCGGTAGGTCTCGGGCTTGGACAGGCTGAGGCCGTCCACGTAGAAGGCGTCCTGGAGCGCCGCGGCCAGTTCGACGGCCCGTTCGGGAGCGGCTTGGCGCAGGGCGGCCATGCCGCGGGCGGCGGACTCGGAGTCCATGACGAAGGAGCCGTCGGCGATCAGCCGGTCGTAGGCGTCACCGAACTCGGCGCCGGTCAGTTCGCTGATCTGGATGTTGGCGCCCTGGACGTAGCCGAACTCGCGGATCGGTACCCGGCGCGTGCCGGTGAACAGGCCACCGGACACCACCTCCACCGGCAGTTCCGGGTGGCGGGCGGCGACCTCGGCCATGGTGCGGGAGAACCCGTGTGACCAGCCGCAGTAGGCGTCGAAGACGTAGACGAGCTTCATCGTGACCTCAAGTGGTGTCGGCCCGCCCGGCGCGAGCGGTTCACCCACTTCAATGTGTCTGACGGGTCAGGTATTTCCCGTCGTCACGTGAGCCACCTCACCGCAGTTGCGGGAGCACGTCCCGCGCCGCGTGGCTGAGGATCCGGAGGTCTTCCGCGAAGCGCTCGCGGTGCTCCACGGGAAGCGGCTCCACGAAGTACCGCTTGACGTTCTCCACGTGCACCCGCGCGGCCCGCACCACCGTTTCCTCGCCGAGGGGCGTCAGCCGCACCAGCCGTCCACGACCGTCTTCGGGATCCGCGCTGCGCGCCACCAGTCCCGCCGCCTCCATCCGGTCCACCAGCCTCGTCGCCCCACCCGTGGTGACCACCTGCTCCCGGCTGATCGAGCGCATCGACAGCCCCGCACCGCCCGCGCGCCCCAGGATCAGCAGCACCTCGAACACGAGGTGGCCGATCCCGCACTCCACCTCCAACGCCCGCCCCAGGACGTACTCCAGCCGGGTGGCCGCCCCTTGCAGCCGTCCGAAGGCCAGGACCAACTCGTCGTCCGCGGCCTCCTTCGCGTTCGAGATCGCCACCTCGCCACCGCCCGTCCCATCCGCTGCGCGCACTCCTGGATCGAACCACGCTGCGACAGGACGGCCGAACCGGTACCGCCGAGGTCGGGGCGTCTGCAGGCCACCGCTCCTCGAGGAGCGGTGGCCTGCAGACAATTCCTACTTCAGGTGCTGGTTGAAGAACTGGTTACCGGCGTCCCCCGCGAAGTGCGGGACGCCGGTGTGCCCGCCCATGTTGGCGTGCAGCGTCTTCTCCTTGGAGCTGAAGGCGTCGAACAGGTCCAGTGCCATCTGCCGGTCGTTCCCCTCGTCGTCCCACTGC
>JBDSAJ010000813.1:0-3789 GCA_039922235.1 Umezawaea sp. | reverse complement strand
TTGCGCGGCCGCGAGCCGTCGTTCGAGGTCGTCGACCACCCGTGCCGTCGGGTTCTTCGCCGTGGCGGTCGCTGCGGCCGCGGCGCCGGTGGTGCGGCGCTGGTAGGGGCGCAGGTGGTCGGCGGCCGCGCGTAGGTGCGCGCCGGGTTCGCCGCGCACGGGCGCGGGTTGCCCGGTTCCGGTGACGTGGTCGGCCAGCGCGATGACCAGCACCGAGAGTGTGGCCAAGACCAGCAGGGCGAGCACGAGTTCGGTGTCGCCGGTGCGCGCCAGGTGCAGCGCGAGTGTGGCCAGGGCTGGCAGCAACGGGCGGGGTCGCGGCGAGCGGCGCGTCGGCGAGGGGTGCCACAGCCGGGTCGCGGCCGCGAGGTCGTCGGCCGCGCGGCGCACCGCGTCGGCCACCTGCCGCTGGTGTTCGTCGGCCTGGTCGGCGGGCCAGCGCAGCGCGAGCACCGCGGTGAACTGCGCGGCCTGCTCCACGACCACGTGTATGTGGACCGGGTCGTCGAGATCGAGGCGGTCCAGCAACCCGGTCGCGGTGATCACGTGCCGTCGGGCCATCGTCCACCGCGCGTCGCCGCCCCGCGTCGGCCTGGTCGAGCCCGGCGCCCATGCCGCCGGGTCGCCGACGTCGACGGCCCCTTTTGCCCGGTCGGGACTCGCGTCGTCGGCGAGGACCTCCCGGACAGCGCGCCACCGGTCTACCAGCTCGGGCAGCGTCAGGTCGCGGGCCAACTGCCCGCCGCCCAGCCGCAGCACCGGGCCGGTGTCGATCACCTGGTACTCGTCCAGGGCGACCCGGTAGCCGGTCACCCGCTGCCCGTCGGGATCGTCGCCGGTCAGCGGCGCCACCCGAACCCCGGCGCGAGCCAGGACGTCGACGAACTCCCCCGGCCCGGTCGACCCAGCGGCCGCGGCCCGCACCCGCCGTTCCAGGGTGCGCCGTTGCGGTTCGACGCCGGTGCGCCGCGCGCGTTCGTGTTCGGCGCGGGTCAGCTCGCGGGCACCGGTGCCCGACCGCCCGGTGCGCACCAAGTCCAGCCGCTGCTCGACCTCCATCGCCCAAGCGCGGGCCTTGCGCTTGCTGTGGTCCAGGCGGGCCACCCGACCGTCCTCGCCGACCAGCTGCACCACCAAGTGGACGTGATCGTTGCCCGCGACGGAGGTGCCGTGGTGCACGGCCACCCACCGGCACCGGTCCAGACCGAGCCGGGCGACGAACTCCTCGGCCAGCCCGCGCCACACCGCGTCGCCGAGCAGGCCGTCCTCGGCGTGCACGGCGATGGGCACGTGCAGCACGTGCCCGGCCTTGACATGCTTGTCGCGCAACCGTCGCGGCGCGTCCAGGCGGCGCACCAGCTCGCGGCGCTCCACCGAGCCGGGCCGCACGGTGTCGTCGAACTCCAGCAGCGTGCTGTCCCACGCGGCCACCAGGTGCGGGTCGGTGTGCGCGCCGATCGACGCGAACAGGTACTTGAGGGTGTCCGCGAGCCCGTGGTGACGCGGCAGCATCTTGGGCAGCACCGCGCCCTCACCGACGACGGGCCGGGGCGCGGTGGACCACGCGGCGCGGATCCAGCAGATCCAACCAGGCATCAAGCCTGCGCACCGCCCGCTCGGTGCGCTCCAGCCCGGCGACCATCCCCTGCACCGTGGGGGCCTGGCCGCTGTTGGCCGACCGCGCCAGCTGGTTGAGGTTCGTGCCCGCGCCGGAGAGCATTCGCCGCACGTGCGCGAGGTCGGCCGCCAAGTCCAGCGCGTCCTGCCCCGACAACCCGGCTCGTTCGCGTGCGCCCCCGCTCGTGCCGGTGTCCACTGCGAACCGCGCGGCCAGGTGGCAGAAGGCCGCCACGTCCACCGGCACGCCGAACCGCGTGGCGAACGCGGCCGCGCGATGCTCGACCTCGGCCAGCTCGGCCGCGGTGAACCGGACCAGCACCTGACGCTTGCGGCCGTTGGTCACCGCCCGCAGGTGCCCGGTCGGACCCAGCAGATCCGTCACCGACGGCGGCAGTCCGCCGTCTCCCACCGCCGTCTCCGACGGTCCCGTCGCCGCGCCGGTCGTCGCGTCGAGCGCACCGGAGTGCGCGCGTTCGCGGAGTTCGTCGTCCATCAGGCCCCCCGACCTGTCGGGGCGATCGGCTACGCCCCCCAGCGCGCCGCGCCCCCGCTGCGACCCTACCCGCGCACCAGCCGCCCACCGGATCTCCGCACAGGCGGTGACCAGGCCCTTCCTTTCCGGCTGGCGCAGCTAGCCGGAGAGGACATCTTGCCTCCGCCCCGCACGTCCACCGACACGGTCCGTTGTGACGGTGTCGGACATCGCCTCGCTGGCGTCGACGGAGTCGGCCATGCGGCGCAGCAGGTACAGCAGCCGGTCCGGACTGCCCGCGGGCAACGCCGGAACCAAGGCGCCGGTGGCCGGGTCGAGCTGACCTCTCCAGTGCGTGAGCCGGTAGTCGACCACGGCCCGTGGCGCCTGGATCGCGGCGATCCGGTCGCGCTCGTCCTGCGACACGACCACCCACTCACCACCGACCCAGCCCCCGGCCTGCGGCACACCGCCCCACGTCTCGTGCCGGGCAACCTCCCGCAGCCGCCGGAACACCTCCGCATCGGCGGCCACCAGCGGCCGACCGACCAGCGCCGCATGGATCACGGGCACCGCCTCATCCCGTCCGACGGCGCCCTCCGGGACGAACTTCGCGCGCTCACCCACCACGCGCACGGTCACGTCGAGCAGCCGGACCCCGTCCAGACCGCACGCCCGCAGCCGCACCGCGGTGACCTTCCGAGGCGAACCCGCAGAGGTCGGCGGCGGCTGAACCTCGTCGCACCACAGCACCGCCACCCGATCCCACGACAATACCTCGACCGCCCACCTACCCAGGTCCTCCCGCTCGGCCGCGAGCTCTGCCTGCTTGGTACGCAGACGCATGACCAGCAGGCACGCCGGACACAGCCGCAACGCCCGGTCCTCGCCCTCACCCAGTGGCGTGATCGGCGTGCGTTGGAGATGCGCCCCGCAGTCCGAACACCGACGCGACTTCGTCGAACGCGCCGCCGCGGCCGCCAACACCGCCCCGGTTGCCCTGGTCGGCGGGCACGCCCTGGCGTCGTAGAGCGCGACCTCGTCCCGCTTGCCCCGGTAGTCATAGCCGCGCACCCAGGCCGCGACCGGCTGATCGGAGACATCACGCGGCAGATCCAGCTCACCGATTTGGGTCTGGGTCATCAGGTACCACGGCACCGTCGCCCACGACGAGTACGTCCGTTCCGTCATCGGGAACCTCCCGGCAACGCGCGCCGACCCCGCACTGGGTGCCGGTCGGCACGCTCCGAGGGCGTCCATCGGCGACTGCGGCGCGGCTCCTCTTGGTCCTGCGACGTCGCCACCTGGTCACCGTGGGCCGACGTGTCGGGGAGGTGACCGGTGTACACGTGCAGGTACAGATCCACTCCGAAGCCGCCGTCACGCGGGTAGTCACGAGGTGGCAGCGCCAGGTGCAGCAGCTCCCGCCCGGCGGTCAGCACGGCCAGCAGTTCGTGCACTTCCCCCGACAGCCGTAGCCGCACGGACGGCTCCGCTGCCACGGCCTTCGGCAGCGCGACCGCGGCCTCGCGCACGGCCAACGCGGTACCCGTTCCGGTGACCAGCGGTTTCGCTTCGCCGAAACGGCGCACGCCACCCGGCTCCCTCCTCATCGGGTACTCGCGCGACGCGAGCACCAGCTCCACCAGGCCGCCCAACGCGGCCACGAGGCGGTCCACGGCGGACCGGCCGCCCAT
>JBDSAJ010000812.1:0-18261 GCA_039922235.1 Umezawaea sp. | reverse complement strand
GCCGAACTGGGCAACGACGTCCCGGACAACCCGCTGATCTTCTTCAAGCCGAACACCGCGATCATCGGCCCGAACGCCGAGATCAAGCTGCCCGCGGTGTCCGAGCGCGTCGACTACGAGGGCGAACTGGCCGTCGTGATCGGCATCGGCGGGCGCGACATCCCCGCCGAGCGCGCCCGGCAGTCGATCCTCGGCTACACGATCGCCAACGACGTGACGGCGCGCGACCTGCAGAAGGCCGACGTGCAGTTCACCCGCGCCAAGGGCTTCGACACGTTCTGCCCGCTCGGCCCGTGGGTGGAGACGGAGTTCGACCCGAGCGACGTCGCCATCCGCACCGAGTTGGACGGCGAGGTCGTGCAGGAGGGCCGGACGTCGCAGCTGATCTTCGACATCGGCGAGTTGATCGAGTACATCAGCGCCGTCATGACGCTCCGGCCGCTGGACGTCATCCTGACCGGCACGCCCGCGGGCGTCGGCCCGATGAAGGCCGGGCAGTCGGTGTCCGTGACCATCGAGGGCCTCGGCACGCTGACGAACCCGGTCGGAAACCGCTGACGCCCAACTGGCAAAAGATCACCCGCAAAGGTTTGCGCCGATCAGGGCGGGCACGTCCCCGTTGAGCTGATCGGCCTAACCTCGCGATCACAGGTATCGCATCCGCGTACTCGCGAGTAACTTTCCCTTCTCATTAGGCCAAGTGGCCTGGTGGAGGTGGCCAAGTGCTCGATTCCGAGTGCCCCCGCGTGCTGCTGGTCGACGCCTCGCAGCTCATCACCGAGGGGCTGCGGTTCTCGCTCAACCGCACGCAGTGCTTCCGCGTGGTGGGCATCGCCCACACCGTCGCGGACGCTCGGCGCTGCCTGCGCGACCTGCTGGTGGACATCGTCGTGACCGACGTCGACGTCCCCGGCGACAGCCCGCTCCGCACGGTCCACGACGCCGTCGGCAACCGCCCGCCCGCCCGCGTGGTCGTGCTGTCCAACCGGGACAGCAGCCACTGGGCCAAAGCGGCGCTGGACGCGGGCGCCGCTGCCTACCTGCTCAAGACCTCACCGCTGAGCGAACTGCTGCCGGTGGTGCTCGCCGTCGCCCACGGCGCCACCGCCGCCGTCGACATCCACCTCGGCGAACTGGCCCGCCTCCCGTCCCGGCTGCCCCCGCCGTCCGCGCTCAACCGGCTCAGCGCCAGGGAGTTCGACGTCCTCGCCGAGGTGGCGAAGGGCCTGGACAACCAGCGCATCGCCCAGCGCCTGTTCATCACCACCGACACGGTGAAGTCGCACGTCCGCGCCATCCTTCGGAAACTCGGCGCACGAGACCGGGCCCACGCGGTGGCGATGGTGCTCAACGAGTCGGGTGCGGTCGAGTCGGGTGCTTAGACCGGTGGTGCTCAACGAGTCGGGCGGTCGAAGGTGATCAGGTCCGCTCGATCGTCGCGGGCTTCCGGCGGGCGAACGCGGGTGCGTGCTCGGGCCGCAGCCCGATGGCGACCATGTACGCCGGGATCCCCTGGAGCACCGGGAAGCGCTGGAGCAGACGGATCGGTCCAGGCGTGCCCGCGGAGCCGGCGTCGACCTTCCCGTCCAGCGTGCGCCGCAGGAAGGCGTTCTGGATCACCCGCTGCACGCCCTGCGTGACGGCGGTCGGCAGCCACCGCCTGCGCTGGACCTTCGCGAGCACCGACGGCGTGACCTGGCCGCGCCGCAGCGGGGCGGCGAGGATCGTGGCGGCGGCGACGGCGTCCTGCACCGCGAGGTTGATGCCGACTCCGCCGATGGGGGACATGGCGTGCGCCGCGTCGCCGATGCACAGCACACCGTCGTCGTGCCAGCGCCGCAGCCGGTCCAGCTTCACGTCGAGCAGCTTCACGTCGTCGAGCGACGTGACCGTGTCCGCCCGGTCGGCGAGCATCGGCACCAGTGCCACGATGCGGTCGCGGAACGCCTGGACGCCCGCCTCGCGCAGCACCTTGTCCGTGCCCTTGCGGATCATGAATGCGATCTGCAGGTAGTCGCCCCGGTTGAGCATCACCAGTCCGCTGCTCTTGCCGAACCGGGCGAGCCCGCCCTTCGGGTCGTCGGCCTTGCGCGGCACGCGGAACCACCACACGTCCATCGGCGTGCCGAACGAGCGAATCGGCAGCCGCGACTCCGCGCGCACCAGCGAACCGCGGCCGTCGGCGGCCACGACCAGGTCCGCGGCGATCTCGCCGTCGACGCCATCGGCGGTGCGGTAGCGGACACCGGTGACCTTGGTGCCTTCCCTGCGCAGCCCGGTGAACGCGGTGTTCATCCGCAGCGTGAACGTCGGCTCCGGCCTGCCCGCGTCGGCCAGCAGGTCGAGGAAGTCCCACTGCGGCACGAACGCGATGTGCTTGTGCGGACCGGGCAGTCTGCTCAGGTCCGCCATCGTGACGGGCCCGCTGTCGAGCAGCACCTGCATCCGGTCCATCAGCTGGTGGGGCACCTCGGCGAACGCCGGTCCCAGTCCCAGTTCGTCCAGCAGCGTCAGCGTGGACGCGTGGACCGTGTCGCCGCGGAAGTCGCGCAGGAAGTCGTTGTGCTTCTCCAGCACCGTGACTTCCACCCCTGCCCTGGCGAGCAGCAGGCCCAGCACCATCCCGGCGGGTCCGCCCCCGACGACGACGCACGTGCTCCGTTCCATGACCCCTCATTTCAACAGCGGTTGAATAACCACAGCGTCCTCCTGGAGTCCTACTGAGGTCAAGGGGGAAACGGGCAGATACCCTGATCGGGCCATGAGCAACGCATCCGTTTCCCCAGAGGTCCGCGTCCGCTTCTGCCCGTCGCCGACGGGTACACCGCACGTCGGGCTGATCCGCACCGCCCTGTTCAACTGGGCGTTCGCCCGGCACGCGGGCGGCAAGGTCGTCTTCCGCGTCGAGGACACCGACGCCGCGCGCGACTCCGAGGAGTCGTACGAATCACTCCTGGAAGCCCTGCGCTGGCTGGGGCTCGACTGGGACGAGGGCCCCGAGGTCGGCGGACCGCACGAGCCGTACCGGCAGAGCCAGCGGCGCTCGGTCCACGAGGACATCGCGAAGCGCCTGTTCGCGGCCGACGAGCTGTACGAGTCGTTCTCCACCAACGACGAGGTCGAGGCGCGCCGCAAGGCCGCGGGCCAGGACCCGAAGCTCGGCTACGACAACTTCGACCGCGACCTCACCGACGGGCAGAAGGCCGCGTTCCGCGCCGAGGGCCGCGAACCCGTGCTGCGCCTGCGGATGCCGGACAGCGACATCACCTGGACGGACCTCGTCCGCGGCGAGATCACCTTCAAGGCAGGCAGCACGCCGGACCCGGTCATGGTGCGTGCCAACGGTGTTCCGCTTTACCCGTTCGTAAACCCGGTCGACGACGCACTCATGGGGATCACTCATGTTTTGCGCGGAGAAGACCTCCTGCCGTCCACGCCGCGCCAGATCGGGCTGTACCAGGCCCTCCAGCGCATCGGTGTGACCGGTTTCACGCCCGAGTTCGGCCACCTCCCGACCGTGACGGGCGACGGCAACAAGAAGCTGTCCAAGCGGGACCCGCAGTCGAACCTGTTCCACTACCGCGATCTGGGATTCCTGCCCGAGGGCCTGCTGAACTACCTCGCGCTGCTCGGCTGGTCCATCGCCGAGGACCGCGACATCTTCAGCGTGGAGGAGATGTACGCGGCGTTCGACATCGCCAAGGTCAGCTCCAACCCGGCCCGCTTCGACCTCAAGAAGGCCGAGGCGATCAACGGCACGCACCTGCGAGCGCTCCCCGTCGAGCAGTTCGTCAGCGCCGTCCTGCCCTACCTCGCGGCCGACGGCGTGCTGCCCGCCGAGCCGAGCACCGAGCAGGTCGCCGTGCTGGCCACCATCGCGCCACTCGTCCAGGAACGGCTGGCGCTGCTGTCCGGTTGCTCCGAGATGGTCCGATTCCTTTTCGTGGCAGAAGAAGCGTTCGAGCCGGAGCCCGCGTCCGCCGCCAAGGCGCTCGGTCCCGACGCCGAACCCGTGCTGCGCGCGGCGGTCGACTCGCTCCAGGCACTCGGCGAGTGGACCACCGAAGCGATCCAGAACGCCCTGGCGACGTCCCTTGTGGACGGACTGGGGCTCAAGCCGAAGAAGGCGTTCGCCCCCGTGCGGGTCGCCATCACCGGCCGGACCGTCTCGCCGCCGCTGTACGAATCGATGGAACTGCTGGGCAAGGATCGCTCGATCGGCCGATTGCTTCGTGCGCTCGGGGCAGTCTGACTGCTGCGTTCGGCTGGTCCTCGGGCGCTTGACCGTGCAAGAACCGGCAGATATCACCTCCTTAGCCGAATCGGCCGAGGGGTGATCGCACCTAGCCTCACGGGGTGACAACTGCGTTCCCGACTTTCACGCTCAAGAGAACCGGCGAAATCCGCGCAATCTCGCTCGACGTCGACGACACGCTCGTCGACTACAGCACCTCGTCGCGAGCCGCACTGGCCTCGATGGTGGGCAACGCCGACGCGTGGACGTTGTGGCAGCGGATCACCGACGACCACTGCACGAGGCTCCTGGCTGGGGAACTGCAGTACGAGACCATGCGGAACATCCGCACCCGCGCCTTCTTCGCCGCGCTCGGCGAGGACCTCGACCAGGCGGAGGCCACGCGCCGCGAGATGCGCCGCCAGGAGGTCCTCGCCGAGGGCTGGAGCCTGTTCCCGGACGTCGTCCCGTGCCTGGAGTGGCTGCGGGCCACCGGGCTGCCCATCGCCGCCGTGAGCAACGCCTCAGGCCGCCACCAGCGGGTCAAGATCGCCGCGCTCGGCCTGGCCGAGTACTTCGACACCGTGCTCATCGCGGGCGAGGTCGGTGCGGCCAAGCCCGACCGCATGATCTTCGACACGGCCTGCTCCGACCTCGGCGTCCCGCTCACCGAAACCGTGCACGTCGGCGACCGGCTGCACGCCGACGCCATCGGAGCGCGCGACGCCGGAATGCGCGGCGTCTGGCTCAACCGCCAAGGCCCCCGCGAAGGCGCGATGCCCACCGGCATCAGCACCATCAGCAGCCTCGCCGAGCTACCCGAACTGCTCGTCTGCGAACTCTCCACCGCACACGCCTGAACCCGGCTGCACCGGCCCCCACCTCGCCCGATGCGGTGAGGTGGGGGCCGATTTCACTTCTGCGGCCACCGTGGTCTAGTATTCATCTCGTTGGAACGAGCGGCCCTCAGCGCGAAGAGCGGGAGAGTCGATCAGGAAAACATTGGGGTATGGTGTAATTGGCAGCACGGCTGATTCTGGTTCAGTCAGTCTAGGTTCGAGTCCTGGTACCCCAGCTGCAGAGTAGAAATCGAAGTCTGATACGCTGCTCGCGCAACAAGTCAAGAACTGCGGTTGGAAGTTGGATCGCGGATAGCAGTAATATAGCAGTACAATTGAATTACCTAGGGCCCCGTCGTCTAGCGGCCTAGGACGCCGCCCTCTCAAGGCGGTAGCGTGGGTTCGAATCCCATCGGGGCTACAGAGCTGAAAGAGCCATGCGACATAAAGATGTCGCATGGCTCTTTCGCGTTTTACACCGGGGCTCTCGCCCCGGACCCCAAGGCAGGGCGGGTTGCACCCCCCTGCACCCCCCGTATGCGCAGGTGAGGGGTGGTGGCCTGGGTGTTGGTGGTTGCGAGTTGAGCGTTTGTGTCGAGCGTTCGCGTGCGGTGAGTGGAACGTTCGGGAAAGTCGACTTCGTCGTAGGGTGCGAGTCCCTCGGTGGGACACCGCGAGTCCCTCAGTCAGGCACTGCGAGTTCCTCAGTGGGACACCGGGAAACCCTTGGTGGGGCGCGGTAGAAGTGGAAAAGGGAAAGGGAAAGGCCGTGACGGGGGTCACGGCCTTTGGGGTGTGGGTTAGAGGCGGGATTGTAGGGCTTCTGCTGCGGCTAGTAGGTCGGCTGCCCAGCGGGCGCCCGGGCGTCTGCCCATGCGGTCTATGGGGCCGCTGACGGAGATTGCGGCTACTACTTGGCCTGCGCTGTCGCGTACGGGGGCGCTTACGCTGGCTACGCCTGGTTCGCGTTCTGCGACGCTTTGGGCCCAGCCGCGTCGGCGGACCTCAAGGAGGGTGCGTTCGCCGTAGACGGCGTCGGCCAGGACCGATCTTTGGGTGTTGGGGTCGGACCAGGCCGCCAGGACTTTGGCGCCTGAGCCCGCTGTCATGGGTAGGCGGGCGCCTATGGGGACGGTGTCCCGTAGGCCGCTGGGGGGTTCGGCGGCTGAGACGCAGATTCGCTGCATGCCGTCTCGGCGGTAGAGCTGGACGCTCTCGCCGGTGATGTCGCGCAGGCGTGGCAGGACCGATGCTGCCGCGTCCAGCAAGGGGTCGGTGGCGCCGCCTGCCAGTTCTGCCAGTGCGGCACCGGGGCGCCAGCGGCCGTCCGAGCCCCGTCGGAGGAGGCGGTGGACCTCCAGGCCTACCGCGAGTCGGTGCGCGGTTGCTCTCGGCAACCCCGTTCGGTTGCAGAGCTCTGCCAGTCCACACGGATCCTTCGCGACGGCGTTCAACACGGCCACAGCCTTGTCCAGCACGCCGATCCCGCTATGCTGTCCCACAGCGCGATACTAACTTCCCGGTATCTGGGAAGTCCAGAAGTTATCGGGAGCCCCCGAAGTGAGAGAGCTCCCAGCCACGAACCGATGGGGATGAAGCGATGGGCCGCACACTCGCGGAGAAGGTGTGGGAGGCGCACGTCGTGCGCCACGGAGACGGTGCCGAGCCGGACCTCCTCTACATCGACCTCCACCTGCTGCACGAAGTGACCAGTCCGCAGGCGTTCGACGGGCTGCGGCTCGCGGGGCGCGGCCTGCGGCGGGTCGACCTGACGATCGCGACCGAGGACCACAACGTCCCGACCGTCGACATCGACCAGCCGATCGCGGACCTCGTGTCGCGGACGCAGGTCGACACGCTGCGGGCCAACTGCAAGGAGTTCGGCGTCCGGCTGCACCCGATGGGTGACGTCGAGCAGGGCATCGTGCACGTCGTCGGCCCGCAGCTGGGCCTCACGCAGCCCGGCATGACGGTGGTGTGCGGCGACAGCCACACGTCCACGCACGGCGCGTTCGGCGCGCTCGCGTTCGGCATCGGCACGTCCGAGGTCGAGCACGTGATGGCGACCCAGACGTTGCCGTTGCGGCCGTTCAAGACCATGGCCATCACGGTCGACGGCGAGCTGCGCGACGGCGTCACGGCGAAGGACGTCATCCTCGCGGTGATCGCGAACATCGGCACCGGCGGCGGCCAGGGCTACGTGCTGGAGTACCGCGGGAAGGCCATCGAGGCGCTGTCGATGGAAGCCCGGATGACGGTGTGCAACATGTCGATCGAGGCCGGTGCGCGGGCGGGCATGATCGCGCCGGACGAGGTGACGTTCGAGTACCTGAAGGGGCGTCCGCACGCTTCCGTTGGGGCCGAATGGGATGGCGCGGTCGAGTACTGGAAGACCCTGCGCACGGACGACGACGCGGTGTTCGACGCCGAAGTGCACATCGACGCGAGCGCGCTGACGCCGTTCGTCACCTGGGGGACGAACCCCGGACAGGGGCTGCCGCTGAGCGCCTCCGTGCCGGACCCCGAGGCGATCGGGGACGACAACGAGCGGGTCGCGGCCGAGAAGGCGCTGACCTACATGGGCCTGACCCCCGGCACCCCGCTGCGGGACATCAGCGTGGACACGGTGTTCCTCGGCTCGTGCACGAACGGCCGCATCGAGGACCTGAGGGCCGCCGCGGCCGTGCTGCGCGGGCACCAGGTCGCCGACAGCGTGCGGATGCTGGTGGTGCCCGGCTCGATGCGCGTGCGGGCCCAGGCGGAATCCGAAGGGCTGCACGAGATCTTCCTCGCGGCGGGCGCGGAGTGGCGCCAGGCGGGCTGTTCCATGTGCCTCGGCATGAACCCGGACCAGCTCAAACCCGGTGAGCGCAGTGCCTCCACGTCCAACCGGAACTTCGAGGGCAGGCAGGGCAAGGGTGGGCGGACTCACCTCGTCTCGCCGCTCGTGGCGGCCGCCACGGCCGTGCGCGGCACCCTCTCCTCACCCGACGACCTGGCCTGAGAAGGGAAGCAGAGACCATGGACGCGTTCACCACCCACACGGGCATCGGCGTGCCGCTGCGCAGGTCCAACGTGGACACCGACCAGATCATCCCCGCCGTCTACCTGAAGCGGGTCACCCGCACCGGGTTCGAGGACGGCTTGTTCGCCGCTTGGCGCAACGACGAGAACTTCATCCTCAACCAGGAACCGTTCCAGTCCGGGTCCGTCTTGGTCGCCGGCCCCGACTTCGGCACCGGGTCCTCCCGCGAGCACGCCGTCTGGGCGCTCATGGACTACGGCTTCCGGGTGGTGATCTCCTCCCGCTTCGCCGACATCTTCCGCGGCAACTCCGGCAAGCAGGGCCTCGTGGCCGCCGAGGTCGAGCAGTCGGACGTCGAACTGCTGTGGAAGCTGCTGGAGACCGAACCGGGTACCGAAGTGACCGTTGACCTGGCCGAGAAGACGGTTCGCGCAAAGGACTTCACCGCCGCCTTCCGGATCGACGACTACACCCGCTGGCGCCTGCTCGAGGGATTGGACGACATCGCCCTGACCTTGCGCCACGCCGATCTGATCGACGAGTTCGAGTCCCGCCGCCAAGGTTGGCTGCCCACCACGGATCCGCTTCCGACGAGCTGAGAGCGGGCCTCGGATTCACCTCTCACGAGGGGAATCCGAGGCCTCCAAGCCCCTCCCAAAGTGCCCCTGGAGGGGGTTTCCGTCCCTCGACAGAGCGCAATTGCCCACGCCACAACGAAAAATATGGCGTGGCGATTGGTATTTCCCTTCATATGGGCTTACCGTGGCCATCAGTCGGCCCGACTAAGGGCCGTAAGCGTCCTGGGAGGGACTGACGGTGAACAAGGCCCAGCTCATCGAGGCGCTGTCCGAGCGTCTTGGCGACAAGAAGAACGCCGCTGCTGCAGTGGACGGGCTCGTCGACGTGATCGTTCGCAGCGTCCACAAGGGCGAGAAGGTGAACATCACCGGGTTCGGCGTGTTCGAGAAGCGTGCCCGCGCGGCCCGTACCGCTCGCAACCCGCGCACCGGCGAGACCGTCAAGGTCAAGAAGACCAACGTGCCCGCGTTCCGCGCAGGCTCGACGTTCAAGGACGTCGTGAGCGGTGCCAAGAAGCTGCCGCGCGTCGTTGCCGCCAAGGCTGCTCCGGCCGCCGCTGCGACGACCACGACTCGCGCCGCCGCTGCCGCGAAGCCCGCCGCCGCCACCAAGGCGCCGGCAACCCGCAGCACCACGGCACGTACGACGACGACCCGCGCGGCGCGCACCACGACCGCCCGCACGGCCGCCGCGGCGACCAAGGCTCCGGCGACCCGCAAGACCACCACGGCAGCGGCGAAGCCCGCCGCCGTGAAGGCTCCTGCGGCCGCCAAGGCCCCCGCCAAGACGGCTGCCGCGAAGGCACCCGCCAAGGCAGCAGCGGCGAAGCCCGCCGCTACCGCAGCGGCCAAGAAGGCCCCTGCTGCCAAGACGACGGCAGCGGCCAAGGCCCCTGCTGCCGCCAAGACGGCTGCGGCGAAGCCCGCCGCCGCCAAGAAGGCACCGGCGGCCAAGAAGAAGTAGCACCACCTCCCCGTTCCGGGGAGTCGCACCAACGCCCAGGGCCCGATGCGGACGCGCATCGGGCCCTGGCGTTTGCCGTTTGCCGGGTCCCGCAAGGGCGGGGCCCTGGTGGGTTTTCAGGCGTTGTCAGGCGTACCACTGACGTACTGCGGACACGCTTCGGGTCCTGGGGCTTGCCGTTCGCCGGGTCCCCCAAGGGCGAGCCCAGGTGGGTTTTCAGGCGTTGTCAGGCGTGTCTCGGGTGTACGAGGCCACCAGCCGGATCGGGCCGACGAGAGCGGCGTTGAAGGCGTCCAGTTCCTCCGCGGGAATCCAGTACTCCAGCAGGTCCCGCCCGCCCGCTTGCTTCGGCAGGTAGCGGTCGAGAAAGGCCTTCCGCACTTCGAACGCGGTGACGTGGCCTACTCCCTCGTGCGGAACATTCCACTCCCGCGCGATCCTCGTGGCGTAAGTCTCCGTGAGCACGGGGTAGAAGATTGGCTGTGCGGGCAATCTCGGCGGCCACCCGGTCCACCCGGAAGCGGCGACCAGATCCAGTTCCGCTTGGCCGGTGGGGCGCCACAGGGTCGTCGTCTCGGGCGTCATGGCGAAATCATGCCGTGATCCGGGGATGTCGGGCGAGGGGTTATGGCCTGCCCGTAGTTCTGCGGGTGTGCCGGGGGATTCATCGGTCGCCGTTCAAATAGGTGGACAGCTCCGGTGCGGGCGTCGAGCCTTGGCGTCGTGGATCCTGATACCCGGCACAACCGGAACGCGTGGGAAGCGGCGTCGGAGAAGCACGTGCGCGAGTACGCCGAGCTTCTCGCACAGGCGCGGAACGAGTCGTCGCTGTTCCACTGGGAACTCGACCTGCTGCGCCCGCTGCTGGATTCCGCACCCTCCGTCGTGCACTTGCAGAGCGGCCACGGGCTCGACGACATCGCACTGGTCGCCGCCGGCGCTCGGCGGGTCGTCGGGGTGGACTTCAGCGCTACCGCCGCGGTATCGGCCCAGCGCAGGGCAGTCGAACTGGGTGTTCCCTGTCACTACGTGGTGGCCGAACTGCCCGGTGCGCCGCTGCTGGACGGGTGCGCGGACCTGGTCTACACGGGCAAGGGCGCGTTGATCTGGATGCCGGACCTGGACGTGTGGGCGGCCGACGTGGCGCGGCTGCTGAGGCCGGGCGGGCACCTGTTCGTCTACGAGTCGCACCCTGCGGTGCCACTGTGGACGTGGGACGAGGACGAGCCGCGGATCCGGGGGGACCGGGGGTACTTCGAGCGGCGGCACGTCAACGACACGTTCCCTGGGCACGGGGCGGTGGAGTCGCAGGCGACCCTGGGTGGGATCGTGTCCGCGGTCATCGGTGCCGGGCTGGAGCTGCGGCACCTGGGGGAGTACGCGGAGCCGTTCTGGCGGGCCGGTGGGGTGGACGCGGCCGCGTGGCGGGGGCGGTTGCCGAACTCGTTCTCGCTGCTGGCGCGGAAGGCGTGACGAGGTCGGGAACCGGCCGGTCTACAGCTTCGGTGCTGGTAGAGGGCTTGGGAAGTAGTGCGCGGAGACCAGTCGCGGCCAGCCCGCCGGGGAGTCCGATGTGGACCAGTCCGGGTGCGGGTGGGTGAAGGCGAGCAGCCAGAGGCTGCCCTTCTTGCACGGGATGTCGGCCAGTCGGAGGCCGCCGATGTCGGCCAGCTTGCCCACCAGGTCGGGGATGACGCCGCCCTGGCCGGAGACGACCGGGACGCCGTCGTCCGCCGCGATCTCCAGGAACCGCACCAGACCCGCGTCGGGGTCCGGCCAGTAGCCCTCCTCCGACATCCGCGCCTCGCGCCGCACCGACGTCCTGAGGTCGTCGGCAACGCCCTGCACGGTCTGCACGCAGCGCGCCCGCGGAGCGGCGTGCACGCGGGCCGGGGCGAACAGGGGGAGCACGGAACGCAGGCCCTCGGCTTGGCGCCAGCCTGCGGAGCTGAGCGGGCGCAGGTCGTCGTCGCCCGGCCAGTTCTCGCGCTTGCCCGCCTTCGCGTGGCGGACCAGCAGCACGGTCTTCAGGTCCACCGGCACGAGCGCGAAGGCGCCCAGCACGTCGCGGTCCAGCGGGCGGGTCAGCAGGGACGCCGCCTCGTCCACCGGCAGCCAGCGCAGTTCGTCGGACTCGTCGTTCGGCACGAACGAGCCCCACAGCGCGCGGGCGCTGAAGTAGTCCACGACCTTCGGGCGACCGAAGGCCTCGTAGTGCACCCGTGACACGTGCCGCCCGAGCACGGCGTGGTAGCCGGTCTCCTCGTGCACCTCCCGCACGGCCGCGGCGGGCACGGTCTCACCGCGGTCGAGCTTGCCCTTGGGGAGGGACCAGTCGTCGTAGCGCGGCCGGTGGATGACCGCGACCTCGACGGCCCCGTTGTCATCCCGCCACAGCACCGCACCGGCCGCCCGAATGGTGTCGGTCGACAAAACGTGTCTCCTTAGAAGTGTTCAGCCCTGCGCGCGGTGTCGGCGCAGCATCTCGGCCTGGTGGTCGCGCACCACTGTGCCGTCGGAAGGGGACGCGTCCCACTCACCGTCCGACCGCAGCACCCAGCAGCGGGTGGCGGGCTCCAGTGCCGAGTCGAACATGAAGTCGAGCTGGGCCGTCAACTTCGGGCCTGCGACGCGCAACTGCACCTCGACCCTGCGGTCCAGGTTGCGGTGCATCATGTCAGCGCTGCCGATCCAGTGCTCGTCCGCCCCGACGAAGTGGAACACCCGCGAGTGCTCCAGGAACCGGCCGAGGATCGAGCGGACGTGGATGTTCTCGCTCAGTCCGCGGATGCCGGGCTTGAGCGCGCACACGCCGCGCACCACGACGTCCACCCGCACCCCGGCCTGCGATGCGCGGTACAGGGCGTCGATGACCTCCTCGTCCACCAGGGAGTTCACCTTGATCCGCACCCCGGCCGGGTGGCCCGCGCGGACGAGGTCGATCTCGTCCTGGATGCGCTCCACGATGCCGCGCCGCACGCCGTAGGGCGCGACCAGGATGCTGCGGTAGCTGTCCTGCCGCGCGTACCCGGTCAGCACGTTGAACAGGTCCGTCAGGTCCGCGCCGACGGACGGGTCGGCGGTCAGGATGCCGACGTCCTCGTAGAGCCGCGCGGTCTTCGGGTTGTAGTTGCCGGTGCCGATGTGGCAGTAGCGCCGGATCGTGGAACCCTCCTGGCGCACCACCAGCGAGGTCTTGCAGTGCGTCTTCAGACCGACGAGCCCGTACACCACGTGCACGCCCGCCTTCTCCAGCTGCCGCGCCCACTTGATGTTCGCCTGCTCGTCGAACCGCGCCTTGATCTCCACCAGCGCCACGACCTGCTTGCCCGCCTCGGCCGCGTCGACCAGCGCGTCCACGATCGGGGAATCACCCGAAGTCCGGTACAGCGTCTGCTTGATCGCCAGCACGTGCGGGTCTGCGGCGGCCTGCTCGATGAACCGCTGCACGCTCGTGGAGAACGAGTCGTACGGGTGGTGCACCATCACGTCGCCCTCGCGCAGCGTCGCGAACACGCTCTTCGGCGTCTCGCGCTCACCGAACGCCGGGTGCGTCGCGGGCACGAACGGCGGGTCCTTCAACGCCTTGCGGTCCAGGCTGTACAACTGGAACAGGCACGACAGGTCCAGCAGACCCGGCACCTGCACCACGTCGTCCGGATCCACCTCCATCTCGCGCAGCAGCAGCTCCAGCATGTGCTCGGTCATGTCGTCCGCGACTTCCAGCCGCACCGGTGGGCCGAACCGGCGGCGGGCCAGCTCTCGCTCCAGCGCCTGCAGCAGATCCTCGTCGCGGTCCTCCTCGACGTCGAGGTCCGCGTTGCGGGTGACCCGGAACGCGTGGCACTCGATGACCTCCATGCCCGCGAACAGCTCGCCGAGGTGCGCGGCGATCAGCTCCTCCAGCGGCAGGAACGTCGCCGAGCTGCTGGCCCGGTCCGCTTCCACGCGCACCAGCCGGGGCACGTTGTCCGGCACCTTCACGCGGGCGAACCGCTCGGTCCCGCCCTCCGGGTCCCGCACCGTCACGGCGAGGTTCAGCGACAGCCCCGAGATGTACGGGAACGGGTGCGCCGGGTCGACCGCGAGCGGCGTCAGCACCGGGAACACCTGGTCGCTGAAGTAGTTGGACAGCCGCAGCCGGTCGAAGTCCGTCAGCTCCGACCAGGTCACCATGCTGATCCCGTTGCGGTCCAGACCGGGGCCGACGTGGTCGAGGAACGCCCGCGCGTGCTGCTCGACGAGTTCCTGCGTGCGCTTGAAGATGTTCGCCAGCTGCTCGCGCGGCGTCAGGCCGTCCGCGCTGCGCACCGACAGGCCCGTCTCGTCGCGGCGCTTCAGGCCCGCGACCCGGACCATGTAGAACTCGTCCAGGTTCGACGCGAAGATCGCCAGGAACTTCGCCCGCTCCAGCAGCGGCTGCGACGAGTCCTCCGCCAGCGCCAGCACCCGCGCGTTGAAGTCCAACCAGGACAGTTCGCGGTTGAAGTAGCGGTCGTCCGGCAGGTCCGCCGCGGACAGCGCGGCGGACGTGACCGCCGGGGGTGACAACGGCACCGAACGGGCACCGGGCGTGACAGCGGGTGGTGACTCGACGACCGGTTCAGGCGTGCGCCCACGACGGGTCGCCGGTCGGGGCTTGCGCCGAGGGGTTCCCGCGGACGCGGTCGTCCGGGTCCTTCGCTTCGGCGTGGCCTTGTCGTCGCTGTCGTCCGTGGTCACACCTGCATTGTGCCGTGTGAAACCGGTAATCGCCTCGATAGAGGGCGACTACCGGGTGAACTCCCCATCACAGTGCTGGATCGAATTAGACCGGACGCGCGACGCAGGTCACTGCACCACTCTCATCACGACGGAGAGTGACGCGCTGACCGGGCCGGAGCGACCTCCACCCACCCGCCGCGACGGCCTCCGCCGACACGTCGACGAGCAGCCCGTCGTCGCGCAGCACGGTCGCCGAGCCGTCGGCGTCGAAGGCGCTCACGGTCGCCTGCTCGATCATGCGGGCGACCTTAACCCGGCAAGGGTTAGTGGTCACCGCGCTAACCGCACACCGGCAGCAGCGCGGCGGTGCGGGACCCGAGCCCCAGTGCCGCGGCCAGCCGGAGGTCTTCCTCGGTGTCCACGTCGGTGCGCAGCGACGGCCACGGCCCGAGCAGCGCCACCGCGCCGGACGCGGCGTGCGCCTCGGCCGAGCCGACGCCGAAGCGCGGGTCGAGGTCACCGCCGGGGGCCGACAGCAGCAGCGTCGTCCCCGTGCCCTGCCGGTCCGGGCAGAACGCCCGGCCGGTCGCGGTCTCCAGCGCGGCGGCCAGGTCGTCGGACCGCAGCGCGGGCAGGTCGGCCTGGAGCGCGCCCACCACCGAGCGCGGGTCACGCGCCCGCAGCACCGCGGCGCCGTGCCGCAACGCGGGGTTGAGGCCGTCCGGACCCGGCACCGACTCCACACCGAGCACGCGGAGCTCGGCCACCACGGCGGGATCGGACGTGACGGCCACTACCTGCCGCACGACCCGCACGGCGGCGGAGATGGTGTCCAGCGCGAGGGCCAGCGCCAGCGCGGCGTGGGCGTCCGGGTCGCCGGTGCCGCAGTCCGCCGCGCCGAGCAGCCTGGTCTTGGCCCGGTCGAGCGTCTTGACTGGTACCACGAGGTCCACTTGGCGGCGCACCTCGCCATACTCCCTGATGCCGGCTGGACCTGGCCGGGGCACCCGAGGAAGACTCCAGGTTCGCGGGGACGAGCCGAGGGAGATCACGTGGTCAGGGAGAAGGGCGGCTTCTGGATCGGGGTCGCCGCGGCGATCGTCTACCCGATGGCCACAGCACTGGGCAGGCGGCGCACGGTGCACGGCGAACGCCTGCCGTCGCGCGGCAGCGCGCTACTGGTGATGAACCACGTCTCCCACCTCGACCCCTGCTACGACGCGGTGTTCGTGCACAGCCACGGCCGCGTCCCGCACTTCCTCGGCAAGCACAGCCTGTGGAACGTGCCGGTCATGGGCACGATCCTGCGCGGCGCCAAGCAGATCCCCGTGTACCGCGGCACGACCGACGCCCAGCAGAGCCTGCGCGCGGCGCACGAGGCGCTGGCGAGCGGCCAGGTCGTGGTGATCTACCCGGAGGGCACGATCACCCGCGACCCCGACGGCTGGCCGATGACCTCGCGCACCGGCGTGGCCCGACTGGCGCTCCAGCACGAGGGCCCGGTGCTCCCGATCGCCCGGTGGGGCACCAGGGAGATCTACGACGGCTACCACAAGAAGTTCCGGCCGTTGCCCCGCAAGACCGTCGAGACGCGGCTGGGGGAACCGGTCGACCTGACCGGGTACCGCGAGCAGGAGCAGACGCTCGCGGTGCTGCGCGAGGTCACCGACCTGCTGATGGGCGAGGTGAAGAACCTCCTCGCCGAGATCCGCGGGGAGCAGGCTCCGGAGGGCTTCCACGCCTCCTCCGCACGGACCGACCGGGACGAGGACTGATGAGCGTGCAGCGGGTGGCCGTGTTGGGTGCCGGGTCTTGGGGCACCGCTTTCGCGAAGGTGATCGCCGACTCCGGGCCGGAGGTCGTGCTGTGGGCGCGGCGCGACTCCGTCGCCGAGTCGATCAACGGGTCCGGGGTCAACGACGACTACCTCCCGGGCACGAAGCTGCCGTCGAACCTGAGCGCCACCACCGAGGTGGACAAGGCGCTGGACGGCGCGCAGGCCGTGGTGCTGGCCGTGCCGAGCCAGACGCTGCGGGCGAACCTGGTGGGCTGGCGCGACTCGCTGCCCGAGGGCGCGACGCTGGTCAGCCTGGCGAAGGGCGTCGAACTGGGGACGCTCAAGCGGATGAGCGAGGTCATCCGCGAGGTCGCGGGCGTGCCGGAGGACCAGGTCGCGGTCGTCTCCGGCCCCAACCTGGCCAAGGAGATCGCCGCCGAGCAGCCGACCGCCACGGTCATCGCGTGCACCGACCACGACCGCGCGGTCGCGTTGCAGCAGGCCTGCTCCAACGGCTACTTCCGGCCGTACACCATCACCGACGTGGTCGGCTGCGAACTCGGCGGAGCCTGCAAGAACGTCATCGCGCTCGCCTGCGGCATGGCCGCGGGCCTCGGGTTCGGCGACAACACCATGGCGTCCATCATCACCCGCGGCCTCGCCGAGACCGCCCGGCTGGGCGCGGCGCTCGGCGCGGACCCGCTGACGTTCGCCGGTCTCGCGGGCCTCGGCGACCTCGTGGCCACGTGCGCCTCGCCGTTGTCGCGCAACCGCACGTTCGGCCACCGGCTGGGGCTCGGGGAAAGCCTGGCGCAGGCGCAGGAGGCCGCGCACGGGCAGGTCGCCGAAGGCGTGAAGTCGTGCTCCTCCATCCGCGAACTCGCGCAGCGGCACGGCGTCGACATGCCCCTGACCGACGGCGTGCACATGGTGTGCCACGACGGCATGGACCCGCGCACCCTCGGCGCCGCCCTCATCGGGCGCGAGCCGAAGGCGGAGCGCCAGTGAACCCGAACTACGGCGACGGCACGCGGGTCGTGCACGCGGGCGCACCCGAGCGCTTGCCGGGCAGCCCCTTCATGGGCAGCCCGGTGTTCGCGTCCGCGTTCCACCTCACCGGCGAGGACACCTACGGCCGGGCGGGCAACCCGACGTGGCGCGCGCTGGAGTCGGCGCTCGGCGAGCTGGACGGCGGCGAGTGCGTCCTGTTCCCGTCCGGCATGGCGGCCATCTCCACGTTGCTGCGCCTGGTGCTGCGCACCGGGGACACGGTCGTGCTGCCCGGCGACGGCTACTTCGTGACCAGGAAGTTCGTGGCGGAGCACCTGGACGTCGTGGTCCGCGAGGTGCCGACGGCGGGTCCGTGGCCGGACTTCGACGGCGTCTCGTTGGTGCTGCTGGAAACCCCGTCCAACCCCGGCCTGGACGTGTGCGACATCACCGCGCTGTCGGCGGCCGCGCACGCGGCGGGCGCACTGGTGGCGGTCGACAACACCACCGCGACCCCGTTGGGGCAGCAGCCGTTGCGGCTGGGCGCGGACGTGGTCGCGGCCAGCGACACGAAGGCCGTCGCCGGGCACAGCGACGTGCTGCTCGGCCACGTGTCCACAACGGACGGTGCGCTGGCCGAGCGGCTGCGCGGCGCCCGGACCGCGAGCGGCGTCATCCCCGGCCCGTTCGAGGCGTGGCTCGCGCACCGCGGCCTCGGCACCCTCGACCTGCGGCTGAGCAGGCAGGCCGCGAACGCCGCCGCGCTGTACGACGTGCTCCGCGTGCACCCGGCCGTGACCAACTTGCGCTGGCCCGGCGCCCCGCAGGACGAGGCGTACGCGCTGGCGTCCCGGCAGATGCGGCGTTTCGGCGGCGTGCTCTCGTTCCAGCTGGCCGACGTCCCCGCTGTCGATGCCTTCCTCGCCAAGTCCCAGCTCGTCGCCGCCAGCACCAGCTTCGGCGGCCTGCACACCAGCCTCGACCGCCGCGCCCAGTGGGGCGACCCCGTCCCCGACGGCCTGGTCCGCCTCTCCGCGGGCTGCGAGGACACCACCGACCTCGTCGCCGACGTCCTGGCCGCCCTCACGTAGCCCCACTCGATCGGGTGCAAGGGGTCTCAGGGGGTGGGATGTGGTTGAGGGGGGTGGCG
>JBDSAJ010000811.1:0-8058 GCA_039922235.1 Umezawaea sp. | reverse complement strand
GGCGTTATGTGTGTCGGACGGGGCCGCGGAGGCCCCGTCCGACGCCGATCAGCCCTGCTTGGCGTGCGCGTCCAGCACCAGCGCGACGGTCTCGGTGACCTTCCGCGCCTGCTCCAGGTGCAGCGACTCGTCCGGCACGTGGCAGTTCGAGTCCGGCCCGACCGCGCCCGTGACCAGGAACTGGGCCTGCGGGTACGCCTCGTGCAGCAGCCCCATGAACGGGATGGAGCCGCCGAGTGCGACGGTCCGCCACGGGCTGCCGAAGATGTCCTCACCAGCGGTGTCGAGGGTGTCGCGGAGCCACGGCGCGAGGTCCGGGGCGTTCCAGCCACCCGCGTGCTCGGTCCGGGTCAGTTCGACCGTCGCGCCGTACGGCACGTCGTTCGTGACCAGCTCCTTCACCGCCTCGTACGCCGCGGCGGAGTCCGCGGTCGGCGGCAGGCGGAAGCTGAGCAGCAGCGTCGTGAACGGCCGCAGCACGTTGCCCGCGTCGGCCAGCGCGGGCAGGCCCTCGGCGCCGGTGACCGACAGCGTCGGCCGCCAGCCGCCGTTGAGGGCCAGTTCGACCTCGTCCTTGTCCATCGGCGTGGTGCCGCCCGCGAACGGGACGGTCGCGGTCAGCGAGCCGGGTACGGCGGCGACGGCCTCGCGCACCTCGGCGACCCGGTTGGCCGGGATGTCGACGTGCATCTCGCGCACCAGCACCTCGCCGGTGTCGGAGTTCTCGAGCCGGTCGAGCAGCTGCCGGGCGATCCGGAACGAGCTGGGCACGATGCCGCTGGACATGCCCGAGTGCAGGCCGCTGTCCAGCACTCGCACGGTCAGACCGACCTGCACGAGGCCCCGCAGCGACGTGGTCAGCCACATCCGCTCGTAGTCGTTGCCGCCCGAGTCCAGGCACACGACCAGCGACACGTCGCCGAGCCGGTCGCCCAGGTGGGCCAGGTAGACGGGCAGGTCCGGGCTGCCGGACTCCTCGCTGGTCTCCAGCAGCACGAGGCACCGGCCGTGGGAGCCGCCCGCGGCGTGCAGCGCCTCGATGGCCGCGATGGCGGCGTACCCGGAGTAGCCGTCGTCGGCCGCGCCCCGCCCGTAGAGCCTGCCGTCCTTGACGACCGGCGTCCACGGGCCGAGGCCGGGCGACCAGTCGGCCACCGGCGGCTGCTTGTCCAGGTGGCCGTAGAGGATGGTGGTGCCCTGGGCCGCGGTGTTCGTAGCCGGCACGTCCACGAGCAGCAGCGGCGCGTGGCCGGGCAACTCGTGCACTTCGGTGGTCAGCCCAGGCAGGTCGCGGGTGGCGATCCACGCCTGGACGTGGTCGACGGCGGCGGCGAGGTGACCGTGCTCGGCCCACTGGGGGTCGAAGGCCGGTGAGATCGCGGGGATGGCCACCAGTTCGGACAGGCTGGGGAGGATGTCGTCATCCCAGAGCCCTCGGACGGTACGGGTCAGCGCTGAACGGTCCACATCCCCGATCCTGTCACGAACGGTGCTGGTCAGCCGAAGGCGAGTGGCCTCCGGTTCGGTACGTGGCTGCGGGCTCGCCTCACCCGCTGGTGGCCACGTACCGGTGCCCCGCCCGCGCGGTGAACGTGACCGCGTCGCCGTTCGCCGCCACCGGCACGGTCTGGCCGGTCCCGGCGTCCACCAGTCGGTGGACCTGCCGGAACAGGCCGTTCCGCACGGTCAGCGGCCCGTTCAACGCCGCCGCCACACCGATCTCGGTGGCCGAGCCGTCGGCCCAGCGGACGTCGACCGTCGCACCGCCGCGCGCCTTGAGCCCGGCGTACGACCCGCTCGGCCACGCGCTGGGCAGCGCGGGCAGCACGTGCACGACCCCGTCCTGGCTCTGCAGCAGCATTTCCGCCACACCGGCGGTCGCGCCGAAGTTGCCGTCGATCTGGAACGGCGGGTGCGTGTCCCACAGGTTCGCCAGCGTGCTGCCGGTGAGCTGCTCGGACAGCATCCTGTGCGCGTGGTCGCCGTCGAGCAGCCGGGCCCAGAAGTTGATCTTCCACGCCTTGCTCCAGCCTGTGCCGCCGTCGCCGCGCGCGGTCAGCGACACCTTGGCGGCGTCGGTCAGCGCCGGGGTGGTGAACTGGTTGCCGGGGAACAGCCCGAACAGCTGCGACACGTGCCGGTGCGTGTCGGTGGGGCTGTCCCAGTCCTCCTTCCACTCCTGCAACTGGCCCCACGACCCGATGCGCGTGCCGGGGTCGAGCCTGGTCAGGGCCTGCCGCACCTCGTCGCCGAACGCGGTGTCGCCCACCTCGCCGGACGCGCTGACGACGTTCGTGAACAGGTTCCACACGATCTGCTGCGACATGGCCGCGCCCGCGGAGAAGTCGCCGTTCTCCGGCGAGTAGCTCGGCGTCACGACCAGCCGGCCGTCGCGCGGGTCGACCCTCAGCTCGTCCAGCCAGAACTGCGCCAGCGACTTCAGCACCGGGTACGCGCGGTCGCGCAGGAACGCCTGGTCGCCGGTGAACAGGTAGTGCTCGTAGTAGTGCTGCGCCAGCCACGCCCCTGCTTCGGGGAACCAGAACGACTGCGGGTAGTCGTGCACGCCGGTGAAGCCGAAGGGGTTGGTCTCGTTGTGCACCACCCAGCCGCGGTCGCCGTGCACGTCCCGCGCGGTCACGGCGCCGGGTTCGCGCAGCCCGTCGACGTAGTCGAACAGCGGGGCCGTGGTCTCGGACAGGTTCGTGGTCTCGGCGGGCCAGTAGTTCATCTGCAGGTTGATGTTCACGTGGTAGTCCGCGTCCCACGGCGGTGTCGTGGAGTCGTTCCACACGCCCTGGAGGTTCGCGGGCAGCGAGCCCGCCCGTGACGACGAGATCAGCAGGTAGCGGCCGTACTGGAAGTACAGGACTTCGAGCGCCCGTCTGGCCGCGGGCTCGGCGTTCGGGTAGCCGGCCAGCAGGTCGTCGGTCGGGACGGTCGGCACCTGCTGCCCGAGGTCGAGCCGGACCCGGTCGAACAGGTTCCGGTAGTCCTGCTCGTGGTCGCTGAGCAGCTCGTCCCACCCCTTGGCGACGGCCGCGTCGACCGTGGTCTCGACCCGCTGGTGCGGATCGGCGCCGCGGTAGGCCGGGTAGTCCGGCGCGTAGTCCGTGCCCATCGCCAGCACGACGACGGCGCTGTCCGCGTTCGCCACGGTCACCGAGCCGTCGCCGTTGTCGGTCCGCGACCCGCCGTGGCCGATCACCTGGAGCTGCGCCTCGAACCTCAGGCCGTTGTCGGTGAGGGCTCCGGCGAACGTGCTGCGCCCGTCGCTCGCGGTCGTCCGCTTGGACCGGTCGTCCGGTGCGGTGAGGCCGGTGGTGAAGCCGATCCGGCCGGGCCGGCTGGCCGAGAAGCGCGTGACCAGCACGTTGTCGACGGCACTCGCGAAGAACTCCCTGGTGTAGCGCACGCCGTCCGCGTCGTAGACGACCGTGGCGACGGCTCGGCCGATGTCCAGGTCACGCCGGTAGTCCGTGACGCCGCTCGGCGGGTCGGTGAGGGCGAGCCCCAGTTCGCCGAACGTCTGGTACGCACCGAAACCGCGTTTCGGTTGGCCCAGCGCCGAGGCGATGGCGGCCGGTGCGACCCGGAGTTCGCGGTCGATGCGGTCCTGGACGTCCTGGATGGCGCCCGGTCGTGGACTGGGCCAGTTGCCGAAGTCGTACCCCTGCGCCGAACCGGGACCGCCGGTCCACAGGGTCTTCTCGTTGAGCTGGACGCGCTCCTCCGCGACGGTGCCGAACACGCCGCCGCCGAGCGTCCCGTTGCCGATCGGCAGCGACCGGGTTTCCCAGTCCGTGGCGGGCTCGTCGTACCAGAGGGCTGTGCGCGGGGCGTTCATGCGTCCTCCACCGAATGGGGGCGCGCCGACGGCGACGCCCGCACAAGACATCAGAGGTATGTGTACCGCACGGCGGCTACCTGCTGGTCCGATGAACTGTTTACCTGCACTTGAGGCGCGATCAACCCGAAGGTGATCCGATGTCTGCGGTTTTGCCTGGCACCATGCCGTTGATCGTGGCGAACATGGCCGGAGCAGGCCCTTGAAGTTAACGAACGGTAACCGGGACAATCGTGTTCGGTGACCGAACTCGGTGGTCGGAGGTCAAAAGGTCGACCTTCCGACTGTTGTCGCAGTTCAGGGCGCTGACCTGTGTGTTACGAAGTGGGATGGCACTCACCAAGTCGGGTGAGGCCGTGTCAGGATGTGGATGAGAACCACCGTCAGCGCCGACGGTTGACCGACGCCCCCACAGGGACGGAGGCAGCTGGCGGTGCATCGCCGCACACACGTCGCCACAAGCGACCGGGCGGCCTCGTAGACGAGGAGAAGGCGCAATGTCGTCCCCCGAGCAATGGACGCACCCCCAGTCGGCGTCGGTGCCTGCCGCGACCGCGGCGAAGCCGACCGCGGAACAGGTGATCGCAGGTTTGCGAGCCACGGACCAAGGTGACGTCAACCTGGTGCAGCTGCTGACCCCCGAGGGTGAGCGCGTCCAGCACCCGGACTTCGACATCGACATCACGGCGGAGGAGCTGCGCGGCCTGTACCGCGACATGGTCCTCATCCGCCGCGTCGACCGCGAGGCCAACGCACTGCAGCGCAAGGGCCAGCTCGGCATCTGGGTGCCGCTGCTCGGCCAGGAAGCCGCGCAGATCGGCGCGGGCCGCGCGATGCGCCCCGACGACATGGCGTTCCCCAGCTACCGCGAGCACGGCATCGCCTGGACCCGCGGCATCCACCCGACCGACCTGCTGGGCATCTTCCGCGGGACGGACATGGGCAGTTGGGACCCGGTCGAGTACAAGTTCCACCCGTACACGATCGTCATCGGCAACCAGGTCCTCAACGCGACCGGGTACGCGATGGGCCAGAAGTTCGACGGCAAGGTCGGCGACTCCGACGGGGAAGCCACGATGTGCTTCTTCGGCGACGGCGCGACCAGCCAGGGCGACGTGCACGAGGGCTTCGTGTGGGCGGCGGTCTACGACGCGCCGCTCGTGTTCTTCTGCCAGAACAACCAGTGGGCCATCTCCGAGCCCACCGAGCGCCAGTCCCGCCTCCCGCTCTACCAGCGGGCCCGCGGCTACGGCTTCCCCGGCATCCGGGTCGACGGCAACGACGTCCTCGCCACCCTCGCGGTCACCCGCTGGGCGCTGGAGGAGTGCAGGCAGGGCAACGGCCCGATCCTGATCGAGGCGTTCACCTACCGGATGGACGCCCACACCACGTCGGACGACCCGTCCCGCTACCGGCTCTCCGACGAGCTGGAGCTGTGGAAGCTCAGGGACCCCATCGAGCGGGTCAAGGTGCACCTGGTCAAGCAGCAGTGGGCCGACAGCGCGTACTTCGAGTCCATCGAAGCCGAGTCCGAGGCGCTCGCGGTCGAACTGCGCGAGTTCTGCGTCAACATGCCCGACCCGCCGCCGGAGCGGATCTTCGCCAACGTGTACGCGGAGGGCAACCCGGTGCTGGAAGCGCAGCGCGACGAGTTCCTCTCCTACGTCGAGGGTTTCGCGGGAGGCGAGCACTGATGGCCGCTCCGACCATGAACCGCGCGGGCGCCGACTCCGGTGGCTCCGCCGTGCAGACGTTGACGATCTCCAAGGCGCTGAACATGGGGCTGCGCGCCTCGATGGAGGCGAACCCGAAGGTCCTCATGATGGGCGAGGACATCGGCAAGCTCGGCGGCGTCTTCCGCATCACCGACGGCCTGCAGAAGGACTTCGGCGAGCAGCGCGTCCTGGACACGCCGCTGGCCGAGTCGGGCATCATCGGCACCGCCGTCGGCCTCGCGATCCGGGGCTACCGGCCGGTGTGCGAGATCCAGTTCGACGGCTTCATCTTCCCCGGCTTCGACCAGATCGTCAGCCAGGTCGCGAAGCTGCACTACCGCACCCAGGGCAAGAACAAGCTGCCCATGGTGATCCGGGTTCCCTTCGGCGGCGGCATCGGCGCGGTCGAGCACCACTCCGAGTCGCCCGAGTCGTACTTCGCGCACACCGCCGGCCTCAAGGTCGTGTCGTGCTCGAACCCGACCGACGCCTACTGGATGATCCAGCAGGCCATCGACTGCGACGACCCGGTGCTGTTCTTCGAGCCGAAGCGGCGCTACTACGAGAAGGCGCCGGTCGACACGACCAAGGCGCCCGGCCCGCTGTTCGAGTCGCGCGTCCTGCGCACCGGAACCGCCGCGACCCTGGTCGGCTACGGCCCGATGATCCGGGTGTGCCTCGACGCGGCCAACGCCGCGGCCGAGGACGGCACCGAGCTGGAGGTCATCGACCTCCGCACGCTGTCCCCGCTCGACCTGGGGCCGGTGTACGACTCGGTGCGGCGCACCGGACGGCTCGTCGTCGTCAGCGAGGCGCCCAGCGAGAGCTCCATCACCAGCGAGATCGCGGCGAAGGTCCAGCAGGAGTGCTTCTACTCCCTGCAGGCGCCGGTGCTGCGCGTGACCGGGTTCGACACCCCGTACCCGCCGTCGAAGTTGGAGGAGGAGTTCCTCCCCGACCTCGACCGGGTGCTGCACGCCGTCGACCGCTCACTGGCCTGGTAAGGGGACAACTCGTCATGCCGCAGTTCCAGCAGTTCCCCATGCCCGACACCGCCGAGGGCCTCACCGAGGCCGAGATCCTGACCTGGAACGTCAAGGTCGGCGACACGGTCAAGGTCAACCAGATCATCGTCGAGATCGAGACGGCCAAGGCCGCCGTCGAGCTGCCGTGCCCGTGGGACGGCGTCGTCACCGAGTTGCTGGCCGAAGTCGGCCAGACGGTGAACGTCGGCGTCCCGATCATCACCATCGACACCGACCCCTCAGGCGCGGCAGCGCCTGAGAAGGCCGTCGCGCCAGCGGCGGTGCCTTCCGTTTCCGAACCCGCCACCAACGGCACCTCCTCCGGCAAGATCGGCGAGGAGATGCCCGGCGGCCGCATCGCGACCCTGGTCGGCTACGGCCCCCGCGCGGGAGCGGCGAAACGCCGTGCCCGCAAGGGTTCCGACCCCACTCCGGTCGCGGCTGCTCCAGCTCCCGTAGCCGCTCCCGTGGCTCCGGCGCCCGCGGCTCCAGCGCCTGTCGCCCAGCCGGGCGGTTACGTGCCGCTGGCCAAACCGCCGGTCCGCAAGCTCGCCAAGGACCTCGGCGTCGACCTCTACGCGTTGACCGGCTCCGGCAACAACGGCGTCATCACCCGTGAAGACGTCGAACAGGCAGTGGCCGCACCGGTTCCCGCCGCACCGCCCGTCGTGGACACCGGCACGCGCGAACGCCGGGTGCTCGTCAAGGGCGTCCGCAAGGCGACCGCGCAGGCCATGGTGGACAGCGCGTTCACCGCCCCGCACGTCACGGAATTCCTCACCATCGACGTCACGCCGATGATGGAACTCCGGGCCCGCCTGAAGACCTCGGCCGCGTTCCGCGACGTCAAGGTCACGCCGCTGACGTTCGCAGCCAAGGCAGTGATCCTCGCGGCCAAGCGGACCCCGGACGTCAACGCGACCTGGGACGCGGCAGCGGGCGAGATCGTCTACAAGGACTACGTCCACCTCGGCATCGCCGCGGCCACCCCCCGTGGCCTCGTCGTGCCGAAGGTCCGCGACGCGGACCGGATGTCCCTGCGCGAACTGGCGGTGGCACTCGACCAACTCGCCACCACCGCCCGTGACGGCAAGACGTCACCGGCGGACATGATGGGCGGCACCTTCACCATCACCAACGTCGGCGTCTTCGGCGTCGACACCGGCACCCCCATCATCAACCCCGGCGAGTCGGCCATCCTCGCCCTCGGCGCCATCCGCGACATGCCGTGGGTCGTCGACGGCCAGGTGGTCGCCCGCAAGGTCTGCCAACTCGCGTTGAGCTTCGACCACCGCGTCGTAGACGGCCAGCAGGGCTCGCAGTTCCTCGCCGACGTAGGCGCACTCCTGGCCGACCCCGGCCTGGCGATGACCTACTAACCCGCCGGAACGCCGGGAGCCCACCACAGCTCCCGGCGTTCGAACTCTCCCGTGCACGTCCGCGGCTAATCCCTTGACTCTCCAGCGACTGG
>JBDSAJ010000810.1:0-9306 GCA_039922235.1 Umezawaea sp. | reverse complement strand
GGACCGACCGCGCGGTCCCACGCCGAGTCGCCGTCGAAGACGCCGTTGTCGGTGTCGTGGATCGCGGCGAAGCCCTGGCCGTTGAGCACCGGGCCGAGGATCGGGGGGGTGGCGTTGCCCTTGGCGTCCACCTTGCCGCCGCGCGCGTGGCCCGACTCGATGCGGCCGATGCTGGCGAGCAGCGACCACGTCATGTTGCAGCCGGGCTTGGTCGTTGCCAAGCGCTCCTCGGCCCGCTGGTAGGCCTGCAGCATCACGCCGGGGATGCCGGGGACGCCGTCGCCGAGGTCGTCGAACGGGCTCAGCCCGCCGCGCAGCGACTCCAGGTCGTCCGCGTCGGCGAGGAAGGCGGCGCTCAGCTCGTCGGTCTCGGGCAGCCTGCCGCCCGCGCCGAGTTGGTCGTCGGTGCCACCGCGGGCGCGGATCGCGCTCAGCACGTCACCGGGCCCCGGCGACTCCGCGGCGATGTCGGTGCGGTTGGCCGCGTTGATCCAGTCGAGGGTGCCGGTCCCCGTCAGCAGCGCAGGCGTCAGCATCGCGCAGGTGACCGTCGCCGCAATCCCCCACTGGCGCGGGGTCATCGTCGCGCTGCCGACGACCCTTCTCGCCTTGCGCTTGCGGCCCCGTTTTTTCCGCACTGCCACGAACACTCACTCCCTGAGCCTCATCGCGTCCCGCTGGACCGGAGTCCGTCGAGCCGCATCACGCGCTCTGCCCCTTGGCAACCCTGCCTCATTGACATCGCGGTGTCACGGGATCGAATTACTCGATCAGCACAACTTTGTCTAACGAACAGGCGGTGAAACGAGTGTGCGGTGGGTTTTTCACCGTTGACGATATCGCCGGAAGACGATCTTCGCGCGCCCGAACGGCCCCGAGCCGATCAGGTGACCGGCGCCGCGCAGTCCCCGCTGGGCCACGACTCCGCGAGCCGGTCCAGCGCTTCGTCACCGAAGGGGTTCACGCCGTGCCCCGCGGCGAGCGAGTGCGCCACGTGGACGTGCAGGCACTTGACCCGGTCCGGCATCCCGCCCGCGGTGACCTTCGTGCCGAGCGACTCGATCGCGTCGCGCTCGGCCAGGTACGCCTCGTGCGCCCGCAGGTACGCGGCCGCCAGTTCCTCGTCCTCCGCGAGCCGCTCGGTCATCTCGCGCATCAGGCCGGAACCCTCCAGCGTGCTGACCAACGAGTTCAACCGCGAGCAGGTCAGGTAGTACAGCGTCGGGAACGGCGTGCCGTCCTCCAGCCGCGGGTTGGTCTGCACGACCGAGGCGTGCCCGCTGGGGCAGCGGGCCGCGATGGTCCGCATCCCGCGCGGCGCCCGGCCGAGCTGGGACGCCACGAAGTCCCGGTCTTCCTGCGTGATCATTTCTTCGCCACCGACTGCCACAGCTGCTGGTACCAAGACGTGTTCGCGGCCGGCGCGGACGACGGCCTCTCCTCTTCGGGTGTGCGCTCCTCGTCACCGGGGAGCTGGACGATGTAGGGCGTCTCGCCGGGCCGCACGTAGTGCAGCCGCTTGCGCGCCTCGGCCTCGACCTGCGCCGGGTCGTTGAGCTCCGCTTGGCGCTGCTCCAGCTTCGCCACCTCGGCGGCGAGCTGGCCCTGCTGCGCGGTCACCTGCCGCAGCTCGTCGCGCTGCGCCAGGTACGTCCGCAGCGGCACGGCGATGCTCAGCGCGAGCGCGCAGAGCACCATCGCGAGCAGCGCGGCGCGACGGGTGCCGGACATGCCGAACGCGCCGCCGGTGCCCGCTCCCGCGCGGGTGCGAGCCCGGCTGGCCGACGCGGGACGGCGGGCACGGTCAGGCCGGGCCGCCGCCGGAGCTGGGCTCCGTCGGCGGCGCCGGTCCCGATCGGCTTCGGGCATGGGGCTCAGGCTTCCGGCGTGTACCGCGGGAAGGCCAGGTCGCCCGCGTAGCGAGCGGCGTCGCCCAGGGTCTCCTCGATGCGGAGGAGCTGGTTGTACTTCGCCGTGCGCTCACCGCGGGCGGGCGCGCCGGTCTTGATCTGGCCGACACCGGTCGCGACCGCGAGGTCGGCGATGGTGGTGTCCTCGGTCTCGCCCGAGCGGTGGCTCATCATCGACTTGTAGCCGTAGGACTTGGCCAGCTCGACCGCGTCCAGCGTCTCCGACAGGGTGCCGATCTGGTTGACCTTCACCAGCAGCGCGTTGGCGGCGCGGCGGGAGATGCCCTCTTCGAGGCGCTCCGGGTTGGTGACGAACAGGTCGTCGCCGACGATCTGGACGCGGTCGCCCAGCTCGGCGGTCATCTGCACCCAGCCGTCCCAGTCGTCCTCGGACAGCGGGTCCTCGATGGAGACCATCGGGTAGGAGTTGACCAGCTCGGTGTAGTAGCCGGTCATCTGCTCGGCGCTGCGCTTGGACTTCTCGAACGTGTACGCGCCGTCGGAGTAGAACTCCGTCGCCGCCACGTCCAGCGCGAGCGCGATGTCGCGGCCCGGCGTGAAGCCCGCCTTCTCGATCGCGACCAGGATCAGGTCGAGCGCGTCGCGGTTGCTGGACAGGTTCGGCGCGAAGCCGCCCTCGTCGCCGAGACCGGTCGCCAGGCCCTTGCTCTTCAGCACGGACTTCAGCGCGTGGTAGACCTCGACGCCCCAGCGCAGCGACTCGCGGAACGACTCCGCGCCGATCGGCGCGATCATGAACTCCTGGATGTCGACGTCCGTGTCGGCGTGCGAGCCGCCGTTGAGGATGTTCAGCATCGGGACCGGGAGCACGTGCGCGTTCGGGCCGCCGATGTAGCGGAACAGCTCGAGGCCGCTGGACGTCGCCGCCGCCTTGGCCACGGCGAGCGAGACGCCGAGGATGGCGTTCGCGCCGAGGCGCGACTTGTCCGGGGTGCCGTCGAGGTCGACGAGCTTCTGGTCGACCACCCGCTGCTCGACGGCCTCGATGCCGACGAGTTCGGGACCGATCTCGTCCAGCACCGCGGTGACCGCGCGCAGGACGCCCTTGCCGTTGTACCGCTTGGCGTCGCCGTCGCGCAGCTCGACCGCCTCGTGCTCACCGGTCGAGGCCCCGGAGGGAACCGCGGCGCGCTCCAACGTCCCGTCGTCCAGCGCCACCTCCACCTCGACCGTGGGGTTGCCTCGGGAATCCAGGATCTCCCGTGCGCCGACCTGCTCGATGACCGCCACTTGCGCTCCCTATTCAGCTGCATGTCGTCTCGGTTCAGAGCCTACTTGTGCGGCCCCCGGCGGTGGCGCGGGCACGCGGAATGCCGTGGTCGTCACTTCACCCGCACGGCCGAATGGTCGACCGCTGTGCATCCCGGCGTTCGAACGGCAGGATGCGGGCGGTGACGGTTCAGGTGCGGAGAGGTGGGTCCGACGGCCCGGCGCTCGTGCTGCTGCACGGGCTGGGTGCGACCGGCGACGTGTGGCACGCCGCCGCCCAGGCGTGGCCGGGCACGTGGATCGCCCCCGACCTGCCGGGGCACGGCCGTTCCGCGCCGCTGCCGGAGTACACGTTCGACTCGCTGGCCACCGCCCTCGCGCCGGTCGTCCCGACGGACCGGCCGGTCGCGGTGCTCGGGCACTCGCTCGGCGGGGTGGTCGCGCTCGCGCTGGGCTCCGACCGGTTCGGGTTGGCGATCGGCGCGGTGTGCGGGCTGGGCATCAAGGTCCGCTGGACGGAGCAGGAGCTCACCAAGGCCGCCGAACTGGCCGACCGCCCGCCGAAGGTGTTCGCGTCCCGCGACGACGCGGCCGAGCGGGCGCTGAAGGTCGCCGGGCTGTGGCAGCTCGTGCCGACGGACTCGGCGCTGGTCGACGGCGCGCTCGTGGAGATCCCGGACGGGTGGCGGCTCGCGCTGGACCCGGCCGCCTACCGCGTCGGCGCGCCGGACATGACCGCGCTGATCGCGGGGAGCCGGGCCCAGGTCGTGCTGGCCGCGGGCGACCGCGACCCGATGTGCCCGCCGGAACACCTGCTCGCGACCTACCCGCGGGGTGTGGTCCTGCCAGGGCTCGGCCACAACGCGCACGTCGAGCGCCCCGGCGCGCTGGGGCCCCTCCTCACCGGGCTGCACACCGCGCTGGTCGGGTGAAAGTCCACAAGACACGGTGTCCTGTCATCCGGACGGCTGTCGAGGAAGAGGCGATCAGTAGGTAGCGTTGATCGAACGATGACCGACAGCACCTTCGAGGCGTTCCGCCGGGCGGAGGCGCTGCTGTCCGAACGCCGTCCGCTGGAGGCGTTGCGGGAGCTGCGCACCGTGCTCGACGCCGCGCCGGACGTCCCAAGCGTGCAACTGCTCGCAGGGCGGGCCTACCTCGGGTCCGCCCAGCTCAACCGTGCCGAAGAAGCGTTCCGCAAGGTGCTGGAGATCGACCCGAGCGACCACTACGCCCGGTTCGCGCTCGGCAAGACGCTGCAACGGCAGAGCCGGTTCCCCGAGGCGCTGGCGCAGCTGCGGATGGCCGCCGTGATGAACCCGTCGCCGGAGTACCAGGAGGCGTTGGGCGAGGTGGCGGCGCGGATCGCCGTCGACCGGGACCGGCGGCGGGACAACTAGATGGTGACGCTGGCCCGCGCGTAGGCGTCGGCGCCGCTGAACACCTTCTGGCCGTACTCGGTGGAGTTGTTGTACTCCCGCAAGCCCGCCCACCAACCCTCGCTGCTGCCCATGTCCCGACCTCCCGAGCAGAGGTAGCGGGCGGTGGCGAGTGCGGCGTCGTCGATGTTCTGCGGGTCCGGTGACTGGCCGTCACCGTTGGCCCGCTCGGCGTACTTGACCCACGTCGTGGGGATGAACTGCATCGGGCCGACGGCTCGGTCCCAGGTGGTGTCGCCGTCGAGCGCGCCGCCGTCGGTGTCGGCGATGGCCTTGACACCGGGCCTGCCGTCCAGCGGGATGCCGATGATCGGGATGCTGGGACGGCCGTCCTCGCCCAGTTTCGCGCCGTTGATGAAGCCGTGGTGCGACTCGACCCGTCCCACGCCCGCGAGGGTCGCCCAGGAGATCCGGCAGTCCGGCTCCTGCGCCTTCATCACGAGGTCCGCGAGTGCGTACGCGCGCAGCGCCCGGCGCGGGATGTCCGTCTTCGCCGACACCTTGCCGGTCCACTCGTCCATCGGGTCGACGCCTGAGCCCTGACCGCCGGAGGGGGCGGCCTGCGGTACCTGACCTGCGACGTCCGGCACTTCCGAGCCGGGCTCCACGAGCTGGAACGGCACCGGGAACTCGGCTCTGGGCTGCACGGTCGTCTTGCGGTCCAGTGCCGCCAGCCCCCACGCGCCCACCGCGACCAGCACCACCAGCAGGAGGGCCAGTGCCGCTCTGCCGATCAGGCCGCCCACCCCGCCGGGTGAGCGAGGCGAGGGGTCGAGCTTGGACGGCGGAGGAACGACCACGTGACCCAGGCTACGTGCCGAACGAGCCCGTAACCGGGATGTGATTAGTCCCGAACGGCGCAACCTCGACGCCTCTGACCGTTTTGCCTGCATCTGCCGGGTGAATGTGACCCAACCTTCGCCTCACACCCCTAGACGACGAGGGGAGGCTTACCTAAATTCAGACAGCCTAAGTTAACTCGGCCATTGACCGGGAGGAGGAGACCGTGCTCGTCAACAACGGCTTGATCGGACTGCGCGAGGGTCTGGAGGCAGCCCTGGTCGTCAGCATCCTGATCGCGTTCCTGGTCAAGACCGAGCGCCGGGCCTCGCTCCCGTTCGTCTGGCTGGGTGTCGGGGTCGCCGTCCTGCTGTCGATCGGCTTCGGCGCGTTGATCACGTTCACCACCTCGACGATGACCTTCCAGCAGCAGGAGGCGTTCGGCGGTGGGATGTCGATCCTCGCGGTCGTCTTCGTCACCGGAATGATCTTCTGGATGCGGAGGGCCGCCCGGACCATCGCCGCGGAACTGCGCGGGAAAATGGCACGGGCGCTCGACATCGGGCCGTGGGCGGTCGCCGTCGTCGCATTCATCTCGGTCGGCAGGGAAGGCCTGGAGACGGCCGTCTTCTTCTACTCCAGCGTGCAGAGCGCGGGCGTCGGCACCACCGAGCCGCTGATCGGCTTCGTGGTCGGCATCAGCGTCGCCATCGCGCTGGCGTGGCTGCTCTACGCGGGCGCGATCCGCTTCGACCTCGGCAAGTTCTTCACCTGGACCGGCGCGCTGCTCGTCTTCGTCGCCGCCGGGGTCCTCGCCTACGGGCTGCACGACCTCCAGGAAGCCGCGATCCTGCCCGGCCTGAACACCCTGGCGTTCGACCTGAGCACCACCGTCCCCGAGGCGTCCTGGTACGGGGCGCTGCTCAAGGGGATCTTCAACTACTCGCAGCGGACCACCGTCCTGCAGGCCGTCGCGTGGGTCGCCTACGTCGCGACCGTCCTGCCGCTGTTCCTGATCCGCCCGCGCACCCGCGCACTCGTCGCACGCTGAAGAACCCCAGGAGAAGCCCGTGTTCACTGCACCTCTGCGCGCCACTTTGGTGACCGCGGCATCGCTGTCGGTGCTCGCCGCGTGCGGTGGCGGGTCCACGCCCGCCGCGTCCGGTGACAACGGACCGATCGCCGTCGAGGCCGCGGACGACTCCTGCAAGGTGGCGCGCACGTCGACGGGCACCGGCAACGTGACGTTCGAGATCACCAACAAGGGCACGAAGGTCACCGAGTTCTACCTCTACGCCGAGGGCGACCGGATCCTCGGCGAGGTCGAGAACGTCGGCCCCGGCCTGACCCGGCGGCTGATCGTCGAGGTGACCGACGCGGGCAAGCTCCAGACCGCGTGCAAGCCCGGCATGGTCGGCGACGGCATCCGCGGCGACTTCACCGTGACCGGTGAGGGCCGCAAGTCCGTGGACACGGACACGAAGCTGGCCGACGCCACGAAGGAGTACCAGCGGTTCGTCAACTCGCAGGCCGACAGCCTGCTGGCGAAGACGACCGAGTTCGTGGACGCGGTCAAGGCGGGCAAGGTCGAGGACGCGAAGGCCCTCTTCCCGATCGCCCGCACCTACTGGGAGCGCATCGAGCCCGTCGCCGAGAGCTTCGGCGACCTCGACCCGAAGATCGACGGCCGCGAGGACGTCATCGCGGAGGGCCAGGAGTTCACCGGCTTCCACCGGCTGGAGAAGGACCTCTGGACCACCGGTCTGGCCGCCGACTCCTCCGCCATCGCGGACCGGCTGCTGACCGACGTGAAGGAGATCGTCGACAAGGCGAAGACGGTCGAGCTGACCCCGCTCCAACTGGCCAACGGCGCCAAGGAACTCCTCGACGAGGTCGCGACCGGCAAGATCACCGGTGAGGAGGACCGCTACTCGCACACCGACCTGTGGGACTTCCGCGCCAACGTGGACGGCTCGCAGGCCGCGGTCGCCGCGCTGCGCCCGGTGATCCAGGAGAAGGACGCCGCGCTGCTGACCACCCTGGACGAGAAGTTCAAGGCGCTGGACGGCCTGCTGGAGAAGCAGCGCAAGGGTGACGGCTTCAAGCTCTACACCGAGCTGACCGAGCCGGAGGTCAAGGAACTGGCCGCCGCGGTCGACGCGCTCGGCGAGCCGATCAGCAAGGTCGCGGAAGCGGTGGCCAAGTGAGCGGGGGACTTCCCAGGCGCAGGCTCCTCGGCCTGGCGGGCGCGGGCGTGGCGCTCGCGGGCGCGGGTGCCGCCATCGGCGCCGTCTCCGCGGCACCCGGGCAGCCCGAGGTGGCGAACGCCGCCTCGTTGACGGGCGCGGTGCCGTTCCACGGCGAGCACCAGGCCGGGATCACCACCGCCGCCCAGGACCGGATGCACTTCGTCGCGTTCGACGTGAAGACCACCAAGCGCGAGGAACTGGTCGCGCTGCTCAAGGAGTGGACCGAGGCCGCCGTCCGGATGACCGGCGGCCAGGAGGCCGCGGACGGCGGTGCGGTCGGCGGATCGGCGGAGGCCCCGCCGAAGGACACCGGCGAGGCGCTCGACCTGCCCGCGTCGGCGCTGACCCTCACCATCGGCTTCGGGCCGTCGCTGTTCGACGGCCGCTTCGGCCTCGCCGACCGGCGCCCGCCGGGGCTGATCGACCTGCCGCACTTCCCGTCCGACGACCTCGACCCCAACCGCAGCGACGGCGACCTGTGCGTGCAGGCGTGCGCGAACGACCCGCAGGTCGCCGTGCACGCCATCCGCAACCTCGCCCGCATCGGCTTCGGCCGCGTGTCCGTGCGCTGGTCGCAGCTCGGCTTCGGCCGCACCTCGTCCACCACGCAGGCGCAGGTCACCCCGCGCAACATGTTCGGGTTCAAGGACGGCACGAAGAACATCAAGGCCGAGGAGGACGACGTCCTGCGCGACCACGTGTGGGTCTCGAAGGACGACGGGCCCGACTGGCTGGTCGGCGGCACCTACCTGGTGGCGCGGCGGATCCGGATGCACATCGAGATCTGGGACCGCACCTCGCTGCGCGAGCAGGAGGAGATCGTCGGCCGCAAGAAGGGCACCGGCGCGCCGCTGGGCCAGGTCGACGAGTTCGACGAGCCCGACCTGCACGTCCGCGGCCCTGGCGGCGAACCCGCCATCGGCGTCGACGCGCACATCCGCCTCGCCTCGCACGAGTCCCTCAAGGGCGCCAAGATCCTGCGCCGCGGCTACAACTTCACCGACGGCTCCGACGGCCTCGGCCACCTCGACGCGGGCCTGTTCTTCATCGGCTTCAACCGCGACTCCCGCACCAGCTTCGTCCCCATGCAACAGGCACTGGCCACCCGCGACAAGATGATGGAGTACCTCGAACACACCGGCTCCGGCCACTTCGCCGTCCCACCCGGCGTCCGCGAGGGCGGCTACTGGGGCGACACCCTCTTCGCCTGACGCACAGCGTTGGGGTGGTCAGCTCGAAGTGGTGGGGTTCGAGGTGGTGGGGATTTCGCTGGGTGGTGCGGGTTCCGGGATGGGTGTCGGGGTGGTCGCGTCGGTCGGGGTCGGCGGTGCGGTTTCGACCGGAGGACTGGCAGGGGCGGTGGACGGCGGGTTCACCGGGGTGCTGGGAGTGCCGGGCGTGGTGGGCAGGGCGGTGGACGGCGGTAGCGCCGGAGACGACGGTGCCGACGTGCTCGGTGCGGGGCGGTGGCGGTGGGTGCGCGGTTCGCCGCGCCTGAGTTCCTCCACAGTGGACGGCTCGACCTTGGGGGCGCCGGGGGCGGCGTCGGTCGGCCGCGGTCCACTCCGGACCGCCTCGGGCGCCTCGTCGTAGTCCTCGTCGGGTGCCTCCGGCCCGGAGGCGCCCGACGAGGGCGGCGCGGTGGTGGTCCCGGACCGGTGCACGCTCACCAGGGTCGGCCGCGAAGTGGCCTGCACC
>JBDSAJ010000809.1:0-5987 GCA_039922235.1 Umezawaea sp. | reverse complement strand
CGGGTCGAACTGCACCGGGAACCCGACCGGTTGTTGCTGCGGGTCGTCGACGACGGCTGTGGGATTCCGCGAGGGGTCGCGCGGCGCGGTCTGCGGCACCTGGAGGAACGGGCGGTCGCCGCCGGTGGGAGCAGTGAGGTCACGTCGTCACCGCGGACCGGGACGACGATCGCCTGGCAGGTGCCGTTGTGACTAGCGCGACCGCCGCGCCACCCACGCGGCGGCCTGGGTGCGGCGTTCCATTCCCAGTTTGGCGAGCACTGACGTGACGTAGTTCTTCACGGTCTTCTCGGCCACGAACAGCCGTTCGGCGATCTGCCGGTTCGTCATGCCCTCGCCGATGAGGTCGAGCACGCGGCGCTCCTGGTCGGTCAGCGTCGACAGGACGTCGGGGGCGGCCGGGCGGCGCATCCGGTCCAGCACGCGGGCGGTGGTGACCGGGTCGAGCAGTGAGCGGCCGGCGGCGACCTCGCGGACGGCGGTGACCAGGTCCTGGCCGCGGACCTGTTTGAGCAGGTAGCCGGATGCGCCTGCCATGATCGCGCCGACCAGCGCCTCCTCGTCGTCGAACGCCGTGAGCACCAGGCAGCGGGGGCCGTCGGGCAGGGTGCGCAAGCGTTTGCACAGTTCCACGCCGTTGCCGTCGGGCAGTTGGACGTCGACCACGGCCACGTCAGGGCGGGCGAAGGACGCTTGGGCGACCGCTTCGGCCACGCCACCGGCCTCGGCGACGACCTGGATGTCGTCCTCGTCGTCCAGCATTTCGCGCAGACCTCTGCGCACCACCTCGTGGTCGTCGACTAGCAATACGCGCACCGGCACGAAACAACCGTACGGCGAATGCCGGTTCACGAGGGCCGCTGGTGTTGACACAGTTCAAGGATGGTTGTTCGCCCCATCGAGGAAGCCGATCGGATAGTGGTCGGGCGTTTGGTACTGGAACTTCAACGCGCCCACACGGCTGTCGCGCACGGGGAGGTGTTCTTCCCCGCCAGCCTGCCCGGCTTCCTCGTGGAGCAGCAGGACCGGGTGCTGGGCCTGCTGACCTACGCGATGACCGGTTCGGTGCTGGAGATCGTCACCATCGACGCGCTCCGCCGCGGCCGAGGGGTTGGCAGTTCACTGATCGACGCGGCGGTCGTGCGCGCGCGGGAACTCGGGTGCACGCGGATCCGGCTGACGACGACGAACGACAACCTGGACGCGTTGCGCTTCTACCAGCGGCGCGGGTTCAAGCTGGCGGCGTTGCGACCTGACGCGGTGCGCGAGTCGCGTCGGCTGAAACCGGAGATCCCGGTGGTCGGGGAGTACGGCATCCCCATCACCGACGAGGTCGACCTGGAAAGACGGGTGTCGATCCGGTAGTTGTGCACAGTTCTCCACGGAGTTGTCCACAGGGTTATGCACAACCTGTGGCTAACGTCTCGGTAACGGGCTGAAGACCTCGTCCCACGCCGCGGCGACCTGCCGCGCGCACGTCTCCGGGGCGACGCCGCCCACACCGGTGCCGAGTCCGGGCATGGCGATCGTGCGCACGACGTCGCGCACCGGCCTGCCGTCCTCCAGCCTGTCGTCCTGCCACAGGCGCAGCACGGCCCTCGCCGCGAGGTACGGGTGCACCGTGTCCTCTGGCAGCCACTCGCCGGGGTGGCGCACGGTGGGGGCGCTGATCAGCCAGTGCGGCTCGGGTTCGCCGGTGGACACCAGCATCGCCTCGCCGACGGGCAGTTCACCGCCGTGCAGCGCCAGCACGGCGCTGCGCACCTGCGCCTCCACGTCGGGGAAAGCGCGCGCGTAGACGGCGTCGATGCCGCCGCGCATCCAGCCGTAGGAGTTGGCCGGGCTGACCACAGCCTCGGCGATGATGTCGAGCACGGAGCCCCGGTGCACCCGGATCCCCGCCCGACCTTCCGCCACCGCGAGCCAGGCCGTGGCCAGGGGCTCGTCGACGGCGCACAACACGATTTGGGGAGCTGCCGGAGTGTTGATCTCACCCTCCGCATCGGGGGACACGCGACAAGCATTCCAGTTGCGACGCCTACTTCGGAACCGGGTTGGGCACTGGTCGGTCGGGTGATCCTCGACTCAACGTCAGCCCGCACGTCTCGCCCTCGTATGGTTGCCCCGTGCCGCGCATCGCCTATTTCGGGCCACAGGGGACTTTCACCGAGCAGGCCGCCATCGGCTTCGTCCACCCCGGACGCGACGAACTCGTGCCGTTCGAGACCGTGCCGCAGGCGCTCGCCGCCCTGCGCCGGGGTGACGCGGACGCCGCCTGCGTCCCGGTGGAGAACTCCGTCGAGGGCGCCGTGCCCGCGACGATGGACGCGCTAGCCGAGGGCGAGCCGCTGGTCGCCGTCGCGGAGACCGTGCTGCCGGTCCGGTTCAGCGTCCTGGTCCGGCCGGGTACCGAGGCGGGCGCCGTGCGGGTGGTCGCGAGCCACCCGCACGCACTGGCCCAGGTGCGGCACTGGCTGGAGGCGAACCTCCCCGACGCCAAGGTGGTGTCGACGACGTCGACGGCCGCCGCGGCCGTCGCGGTGCAGCACGGCGAGTTCGACGCGGCCGTGAGCGCCCCGGTGGCGGTCAACCACTACCCGCTGCTGGAGCTGGCGACCGACGTGGCCGACGTGGCCGATGCGAAGACCCGGTTCCTGTACCTGCGCCGCCCTGGTGAGGTGCCGGAGCCGACGGGAGCGGACCGCACGTCCCTGGTCGTGACGACCTCGGACCGGGTCGGCGCGCTGTCGGAGCTGCTGACCGAGCTGGCGCTGCGCGGCATCAACCTGACCCGGATCGAGTCCCGCCCCACGAAGGGCCGCCTCGGCGAGTACCGGTTCTACATCGACCTGCTCGGCCACGTCGCCGAACCGAGGGTGGGTGACGCGCTGGCGGCGCTGCACCGCCACTGCAGGCAGGTCCGGTTCCTCGGCTCCTACCCGCAGGCCGAACCGGCGGTGAGCGGCGAGCCGGTCGCTGCGACCAACGAGGACTTCACCGCGGCCGTCGACTGGGTCGCCGCGGTACGACAAGGAGCAGGCGCGTGAAGTTGATGCTGGTGCGGCACGGCGAGACCGCGTCCAACCTGAAGATGGCCCTCGACTCCCTGCCGCCCGGTCCGCCGTTGACGGACCTCGGCCAGGAGCAGGCGAACCTGCTCGCGGACGCGCTCGCCGACGAGCCCGTGGTCGCCGTCCACGCCAGCACTGCGGTGCGGGCCCAGCAGACCGCGGCACCCGTCGCGGCGCGGCACGGGATGGCCGTCCAGGTCGTGGAGGGCGTGCAGGAGATCTTCTGCGGCGACCTCGAAGGCCGGTCGGACCGCGAGGCGTACGGGGTGTTCGTCAAGACCGCCACGGCGTGGGCGGAGGGGCAGCTCGACCTGGTGCTGCCGGGCGGCGAGAACGGCCGCCAGGTGATCGACCGCTGCCTGGCCGCCATCGCGGAGATCACCAAGGGCGTCACCGAGGGCACGGTCGTCCTGGTCAGCCACGGCGGTGCGATCCGGCTGGTGGGACAGGCGCTCGCGCCGAACGTCACGGTGAACCTCGCCGCTGGTGGACTGCTGCCCAACACCGGCCGGGTCGTCCTGGAATCCGACGGTGCGGGCTGGCGCTGCACGGCGTGGTCGGGCGTGGACATCATCCCCGGCTGACCGGGTAGGTAGTGCCGCTCGCTATTTCCGCAACCGCACCGGCAATTCCACGAACCCGTTGTAGATGTACGTCGGCAATGGCTGGAGTTCCGCGGCGGGCACGGCGAGTTCCATGTCCGGAAAATGTGCGAACAGTGCAGGCAGCGCGATAGATGCCTCCATTCGGGCTAGTGGCGCGCCGATGCAGTGGTGCACGCCGTGGCCGAATGCGAGGTGGTCCTTGTCCGTTCGGGTCAGGTCGAACTCGTCCGCGGTGCGGCCGTGCGCCACGGGATCGCGGCCCGCCGCGCCGAACGCCAGGAGGATCGGCTCGCCCGCCTTGACCACCGTGTCGGAGCCGAGGTCGATGTCCTCGACGGCGAAGCGCAGCGGCAGGTGCTGCACCGGCCCCTCGGCGCGCAGCGTCTCCTCGATCACGTCCACCCAGGTCGCGTCGCCCGCCTTGACCAGCTTCAACTGGTCGGGGTGGGTGAGCAGGGAGGTGACGGCCTTGCACAGCAGGTTCGCCGTGGTGCCGCTGCCCGCGCCGATCATCAGCAGCAGCGCGGTGTTCACCTCCTCCTCCGTGAGCTGGTCGTCGTCGTAGCGGGCCCGGATGAGGTCGCTGGTCAGGTCGTCGCCCTTGACCATGTACTTCGTCGCGACCAGCGCGCCGAGGCACGTGGTGAGGTCCATGAAGTCGCGGTCGTCGGTGCTCGGCCGGTTGATCGCCTGGATGCTGTGCGCCGCCCTGCCGCGGAACGACTCGGGCACGCCCACCAGGTCGCACAGCGCCTCGGCGGGCACGACATCGGTGAACGCGCGGCGCAGGTCGAGCACCTCACCGGGTCGGGCGCGGCTCATCTCCCGCACCAGCCTGCTCACGGTGGCGTGCACCCGGCCCCGCACGGCGTCGAGGCGGTGCGGCGTGAACGCGCGGCCCATCATCGTGCGCAGCCGCTGGTGGTCGCCGCCGTAGGTGGTGAACGCGTTCACGGTCGAGATGAAGGAGCGCAGCGGCCAGTCGGCCGGCAGGCCCGCGTAGGCGGGCCAGTGCCGCGCCGGGTCGCGGGACACCCGCGGGTCCTCGCAGAGCCGCTTGACGACCTCGTGCCTCGTCACGGACCACGCGGAGACGCCGCCGGCGAGCATTACCCGCGTTGCGGGCCCTTTGGCCCGGAGTCTGTCGTTCTCGGCGTGCAGAAATCGCCCGGAGGGATCGATCGTCGTCTGGCGAAACTGCGGCTCCATGGTCACGGTCTCCGGGTGTGATCGGTACGTGATCTGACGGAGCATTATTATCGCGCATTGTGGAAGATTGCCATCAAGTGATCCAGCGAGTCGCGATTCAATGGCGTTGTCGTGCCCGGATCCGGTCCGGTGAATAGCCTGAGGGGCTAGCCCCAGCCCAGTTCGTGCAGGCGGGCGTCGTCGATGCCGAAGTGGTGCGCGACCTCATGGATCACTGTGACGACGATCTCGTTCACGACGTCGTCCTCGTCGTGGCAGATGTCGAGGATCGCCTCGCGGTAGATGAAGATCCGGTCCGGCAGCACCCCGCCGTAGTCCGACGTCCGCTCGGTGAGCGCCACACCGTGGTAGAGCCCGAGCAGCGTCGGCTCGTCCGGGTTGCGGTCCTCGATCAGCACGACGACGTTGTCCATCGCCGCCGCGAAGTCCGGCGGGATCAGGTCGAGCGCGTCGCCGACCAGTTCCTCGAACCGGTCGCGCGTCATCTCCACCGTCACGGCGTCTTGCTCGTCGTCGTCACGGAGGTGGTGCTGCTGCTCGACACCGACTCGTTGGCCTTCGACGTCGAGGGCGGCTGGCTGGACGCCGAGCCCTCGCCCGAGTGCAGGGGCGCGCCGGTGGCCTCCGCCTGGCTGACGGCGGTGGTCTGCGGCGGGTTCGACGTGGTGAGGGGCGGTGCGTTCGGGTTGCGCACGGAACCGGCGAACGCGGTCAGCCCCGAGGCGTCCGCGGGCACGGCGCCGATCTTGCAGTTGACCCGCTTCGAGCCTGCGGTCCAGCTCTCCGGCACCCGGTTGTCCCAGGTGGCGACCAGGCCCTTGGCCTTGAGGTCGGCCCCGCCGGTGTACTCGGCCGCCATCGTGTCGCAGATCGCGGGCAGCACCTCGTCCTGCTTCTCCGGCGGCGGGAAGTCCGCGCCGGGGATCGCGGCGGCGAGGTCGACCACGCCGATGATCTCGAACGTGTGCGGCTGGGCGCAGTCGACGGGGTCGCCGACGGACTTGCCGTTCAGGCCGAGGCAGACACCGGGGTCGTACACGTCCGACTGGTCCTGCTTCACCGCCGAGCCGAACGACGGCAGCAGCCCACCTGCCGGGCCGAC
>JBDSAJ010000808.1:0-5547 GCA_039922235.1 Umezawaea sp. | reverse complement strand
GACCGAGGCAGCAGACGCGCGACTGGCCAGCGCTGCGACCGTGGACGAATCCCACCCACCGCTCAGATCAACCGTGGGACGCCCCGCCCTGCTGACCCTCGTTGACACCGCTGAGTGCAAAGCGCGTTCGAGCAGATCGCCAGCCTGAAAGCAATCACCCTCCGGTTTCGGCAACATCGCCAACGGCTGAGTCGCGACCTGGCCCACGCGGGAAACGCGCAGCAGCCAGCCTGGTCTCAGCGCGTGAACCTCCTGCCACGGCGACCCCGTCCACCACACATCGGACGCGTTCGGCACCAGCAACCGAGTCGCCAACCACTCGCGGGACAACGAACCGTCCACAACGGACGTGAGCTGGCTCGCGTGCGAGCCGATCACCAGCGTTCCATCGGGAGTATGCGCGTGGAACACCACACGCTGACCGGCGAGATCCCCGGCCACCACTACGTCATCCTGTCTCGCCGCGATCACCACGCAGCTACCACCCACGGACGCCAACGCCGTCACATCGCCCTGACCAACCATGCGGGCGATGTTCAACAATTCGTTAGGCGAACGGGAGCAATGGCCGAGAACCAGCAGAGTGCAACCAGGCGACACTGCCCGCTGCACATCGTCGGACGGCCCGGACTGGCCGTGCCAAAGCCGCAACGCCGCGACCTCTGCAACCGACCAGTCCGGACCGACACCTGCTGGCACCGCGTAGTGAGAGCTACGGTCGACGAGACTCGCCAACCAGCGCACTCCTACTGGCTAGTAGTAGTAGCCGCTCATGTCAGCGGTATCGTCGACCGAGGTGCCGTTGGTCAACGCGACGACGTCCCCCAGTTCGATCACCTGAGGCGTCTGGTAGATCGCGGTCGACTCCAACGGGGCCTGCGTGACGGCCTGCATGGCCTGGTCCTTCCACGTGCACTCATCCGCCGGGAATCCTGGCCAGAGTTGCCGATCATGGCAACCTGACTCGTGAGTCGTTACCCATATGGCGTAGCAAGACCGGCCAAAGCGGGCATTCGCAGCAGGGAGGGCCGCAATAGTGCGGCGAAAGCTCCGAGTGAATCCGATCAGTAGCCCATGCTGACAAAGCGATGGAATGCCTGGGGAAGATTCAGCACATTGAATGCGTGTCGCGACGTTCCGCCAAGGGGATCAGTGGTTCGCAGTCCAGTTCGTTGGCGCCCAAGTCGTACTTGTCGACCACGCCGGACAGCAGTTCGCGCCACCGCCGGTGACGCGGGTCGAACGTGCCGCAGTCGGTCATCGACGATCGCTTCAGGTCCGCTCGACTATGCCAGGCAGGTCGACGGGCCAGTTGTCGTGGTTGAGCGCGTGCACGAACTGGTACCGACCGAACATGTACTCCGCGGCAGCCACCCCTGGCAGGCCTGCAGGGCGGTCACACCGATGTCGATGTCGGACACCAGCGGCACATCCTGACACCAAGCGGTCGCCAGCCACACCGCACGCCGAGCAGAATGGTGCACCGCTGGAGGGCATGGACGGTCGGGCGAAAGCTTCGGACGGTCGGGAGAAGGACCTGTCGATGCCGACCAGCACCGCGACAACGCCCCCGGACCAGGAAAAACGACGCGGCACCGAGTGGCCAAGCGGCACTGACGACGGAACACGCGGCGGTAGTGAAATAACGAGGGCCATCGAACGGGATGCCGGGTAGCTGTCCGGGAGACCCAACCCGCGAGGCCTACCCGCCCGTCACCTGGGAGGCTGACCGGCGTGACCGATCTTCACGCACTGGCCGCCGCCGGGCCGCTGGCCCGCGACATACTCACGATCCTGCGCCGCGTTCCCGACCGCGGCCTGCCCGCTTCCACTCTGACCCCGCAAGCGCTGGTGAACGGCCTCGACCGGGCCGGAGCGGTACTGCGCCGGAACCTGCTCGAACAGCAGGCGCTCCTGGCCGAGCTGCGTGTACTCGCGCCATTGACCGCGCAGCACCGGCTCGCCGACGCGCTGATCGTCCTGGTGACCGGCGTCGACACGCTGGTGCTGTCTTGGTCGGGGGTGAATACCCCGGTGACCGACCTGCCGGACGCCGCCCGTGGCGACTTGGGGGAGCGGCTGGCGGAGCTGCGTCGGGCCGCGGACACCGCGATGGTGGCGCTGGCGACGCTGGGATTGGTCGAGCTGTGACCCCGCCAGTAGTCGGTGATGCAGCGGCGCTGCGGGCGTGGTGGCGCGAGGCTCGGATGGGCGCGGCGATCAGCGCGGACAGCGCCGACGGCCAAGCGTTCGCCGCACTCGGGTCCGACTCGTACCTGGCTTTTCCGCAAGGTGTGCTGCACGGGGTCGACCGGATCGCGATCGGCGCGGGCTGTGTGGTCAACGAGCACGTGGTCTTGTCGGCGGGGCCGTTGGTCGCTGACTCGCGGCCAGGTCCGCCGCTGATCAGGCTCGGTGACCGGGTCGTGCTGGGCCTCGGCTGCGAGCTGCTGGCGATGGTCGGGATCGACATCGCCGACGACGTGTGGCTGGCTTCGCGAGTGACGATCGTCGATCATCACCACACCCGTGACCAGCCGGGCGTGCCGATCGCGCTCCAACTGCCGCTTGACATGGCGCCGGTGGTGATCGGGGCGGGTTCGGTGCTCAGCACCGGCGTGGTGGTGCTGTCCGGCGTGCGGATCGGCAACCACACCATGGTTGCTGCGGGCGCGGTCGTCCGACCGGGCGACTACCCGCCGGGCGTGCTGCTGGCCGGGGTGCCCGCCCGCATTGTCGGGGCCTCCCTGCCCGTTCCGGACAGCGCCGAGGCCGAGAGTCAGGAGTTGACGGTGGACCTCGCGGAAGAAATCCTCCGCAGCGCGCAGCCGTCAGCATCAATGTTCCTGCGCGCGCTCGTCGATGAGGGCGGTACGGCGACCGCCGCGCGGCTCAAAGCGCTGATCGGCGGCGGTCCCCTGAACCACATGACGGGCACGTTGAACACCGCGGCGCGGAAGCTGTGGAAGGGCCCGCAGGTCAGGGGGCGGGTGTTTGTGGCGCTGGCGCAGCATGATCCCGACACCCCGCGTAGCCGGTCCGTGCACAGCTACCGCCTGCGCGACGAACTGGTGCCGGTTTGGGATGAGGCACTGCGGCGACTGGGCCGCTGAACAGCGGCGGCGCGCAGCCCGGTATCAGTGCCGCGAACTACACCTCGAACTACCCGGCTGATTGGTTACCCAAGCCGGTCGGGCAGGTCGTTCGACGCGCCCGATGTCGTACACCCGTTGCCCCGCAACCAACAGCGCCGAGAACTGCCCGTCCGTCCTGCGCATGACATCTTCGGCCGATCGGCGTGAACCCCGCCACGGCCGTGCATCCCCGAGGGTTTGGGTCCGCTCCTTGACGACCGCGTGTTCCCGACGATGTGAGCCCGACCAGTGGCTGCGAGCGCGCTACCGGGGCCGCGTCGCGGTCGCGCACGGCACCGGCAGGGCGCGCAGTTCACCGACCAGGTCGGGGTGCTGGGCGCTGACCCGGACGGGGCGGATGCTCACGTGCGGGCTCCGTCCTGTGGGGGAGTCCGTCCCCGCGGTCGGGGATGGGGATTGAGACGGGGGTTCCGTCCGGCGCTCGCCAACCCCACGATTGGCACGCTGTTTGCGATTGGTGCGGCGCCGCTGCTTCAGCCTGCTTCCCTTGACCGCCGCGATGCCAGGCTCAAGCCCGCTGTAGTTTCCACCGACATGCCTCAGTCACCCGCTTGGGCGACGGCCTCGCACCGTTCGGAATCCACACCGGGGTCAGTGCTGTGGGGGTTGTCGGTGCCGGTGGCTACGGTGCCGTCATGGCCCGCATCGTGCTGCCCGCTCCCGAACTTCCCGGCCCGCTGGGCATCGCCGAACTCGTGGGCCAGCACACGACTCTGCGCCCCGACGGACAGGGCCAACTCCGAGGTATTTGCCCGTTCTGCGGCTCCCCGGCGTTCGTCGTGCGCCCTGAGCACGGCACGTTCCACTGCTGGCGGTGCGGGGAGGGCGGCGACGGCCGCCTCTTCACCGCCAAGATCCACCGCGACCGGTGATTCCCGGCCTCGTGGACGTGCTCGTGCCGTGTCCGCGAGGCCGCCCTATCCTCGTCGGCATGGAGCCGCCGGACAGCGATCACGACCGTGCACTGGCGGAGTTCGCCGCCGCGGCGGACCAGACCCGAGCGGAGTTCGCTGATACGGCCGGAGCGTTGATCAGGCTGGAGCACACCTGGGATCGCAGCCTGCGGGAATGCCGCCACCGGCTGGACGATCTCCAGCAGGGCGTCGAGGAAGCCCTGCGACTGACCCGCCTGCTCGTCGACCGCATGCCCAGGCCAGCGTGATCCGCGTCGACCCTGTCGGGGTCGAGGTGACCACCACCTGCTCCGGTGATCATTGGTCAGGGGATCGCGTGCCAGCGGGCTGGCCGGTCGCCAGTGCGCAGGGAGCGGACGCGGTGGCGCAGTTCGTCACCACCGAAACGCGCCAGAGCTACCTTGCCCAGCTAGCGTCGAGGACCCCCATAAGGGCCGTCGCTCATGTTGTGCCCACTCGACTTTCGAAGCAGCAGGGAGAGAACTCCCTATGCCTTCGTAGCGGTCCTGATGAGCTTGTTCAGCTTCACCAAGCCGCCAGAAGCTCGGCCAGACCGCACCGTGTCTAGCGCTGCCCCGGCCTGCTGAGCAAGATCGATAGCTTCATCGACTCGACCGTCAGCCACGTAGAGAGTGGCGAGGCTCGTCATCATGCCCGCCTTGCCGCGCAACCTGTCCTGCCCAAAGCGCGGAAGGATCATCTCGAAGCGATGCGTGGCTTCTTGGTTTTCACCGGCCGCGGTGAGTGCTTCCGTTATCAGCTTGTCGAGGTGAGCTGTAGTAAGGAAGCTCGCCCACTGCGGCGCTTCGCCGTCTTGGCCCAGCAGTCTCTCGGCTGTGGTGATGTGATCAAGGGCTTCTCGGACTTCACCAGCGTTCGCCAGATGCCGCGCTCGAACAGCGTGGAGGTTGGCACGCTCAAGCGTGCATACCCGACCATCTGAGAGCGCCACATCTACAAGACGAGCTGCTTCGGCTGGTTGGGCTTCTCCTATCTGGGAAGCCATGTTCAGGATGACGTGGGCGCGAAGGTCCGGGTCGTTGCCCTGGTCGGCCGTGCGGAGGGCCAAGGTCGACAGCCGCCGGGCTGAGTAGCTGTGACCAGAGTCGTGATGCGTCCAAGCTGTGCGGTCGGCCAGCGCGCCCACGGCCGCCGAGAGTTCTGCGCGGGTGTCATCGGGCATCGAGGCATCTAGCAGTTTGACCGCCCAGCGGAGAGCGCCGCTGGACACGTCGGCCGCGACCACGCCGCCATACCGAAGATCCATGCTGGTGTACACGCTGGTGGCCTGCTGAACGGCGGCAACCTCGGCCATACCAACCTGACGTGGTACTTCAGGCAGAGCGAGACCATCGAGCAGTCTGGCCAGCGGCTCCGAAGCTGCGGTGCCGGCCGTCACTGCTGCTACTGCTGCCAGAAGTTCCCTTCGGTTCACATTCTCACCTAGCCCCTGTACGCCAAGCGCACGCTCATAGGCC
>JBDSAJ010000807.1:0-7819 GCA_039922235.1 Umezawaea sp. | reverse complement strand
TGGGGCGGGCGGGTGGAGGTGCCTGGGCCGGTGGTGGGGTGAAGGGTGGTGGCTGCGGCGGCATCGGTGGCCGGACCGGGTACGACTGCTGCGCCGGAGGGGGCGGGGGCTCGTCGTCGAGTGCGTCCACGGCCTCGAGGTCGTGCTCCTCGACCTCGTCGTCCTCATCGTCGGCGGGCAGGTAGCTCAGCACGAGGTCCATGGACTCGGTGCCCGCGCCGAGCGGGGCGAACGCCTCCACCATCTTGGCGGACGCCGCCTGCTGTCCTTTCCGGACCGCGTCCATGATCGACGCGGTGAGCTTGCCGGGGCTCATGCCCGCGGCCTTCTGGGTGAGTTCCAGGTTCTGCAGGGCTCCGGTGGGCGCGATGGTCACGGTCACCGCGCCGTCGTTGGACGTCACGGTCGCGCTGGCTGTCGCGAGGTTCTGCGTCAGGTTCTCCGACTTCTCCTTGAGGTCGGCGAGCCGCGTCTCCATGTCGTTCAGCCACTGGTCCGGATCCACGTCTTCCCTCTCGTGTCGAACAGGTTCGGCGAGCCGCGTCAGACCGACGCGAGCACCGAGTCGATGCGGTTCGCGATCCGCTCGTTGTCGGTCGGCGACAGGCTCAGCCAGCCGTTCTCGCGGACCATGAGGTAGCGCCCCTGCGGGGTGTCGAACCAGTTGATCAGCACCTCTGCCCGGACGCTGCGGTAGCGGTTCTCGCCGCGGCGGGTGACGCCGAACTGGCCACCCGCCACCCGGTTCTCGGCCAGCTCGCTGATCACCGAAGCGTCCTGTTTGGACATACCGGCGCGCTGGAGCGACTGGCTCTCGTTCAGGTCCTCGTCGCCCCACGGGTCGTCGTTCTCGTCCGGCTCGTCCTGCAGGGCAACGGCGGAGGCCAGCGTCTCCAGCCGCAGCGACAGCGCGCTGCCCGGCCCCGCTGAGCCGTTGGACAGCACTCCGACGATGGACTTCGCCAACGACGTCGGCCGGACCTCGACGAGGCCGATCTGGTCCTCGTCGATGACGACGAGGACGGCCTGGTCGCCGTTGGACGCGGCGACGGCCCGCACGGGACGCCGGTCCATGTTGGCGACGGCGTCGACCGCGATCTGGTGGTCGGACAGCAGCCGCAGCAGGTCCAGCAGCCTGTGGTCGTGCGCGAGACCGCGCTGGACCAGGCCCTCGAACACGGTCAGCCGCAGCCGGGCCCGCTCCTCCATCGTGCTGCCGAGGCTGGGAACGTCCAGCGGGTACGGCAGCCGCCCCAGTTCGAGGTCGTGCCACAGCACGTCCAGTTCGGCCGGGCTGAGCACGAACTCCGGGGTGATCACGACTGGTCCCCGCTCTTCTTCTTCGGCTTGACGCCACCGATCACCGACGGCGGCAGGTTGTCGGCCGGCATGTCGAAGAGGTCGCCGCCCATGATGTACGAGGCCGACTTGTGCTCTTTGTCCTCGGCACCTCCGCCCGCGCCCGCTCCCCCGCCCATCGGGGCACCGCCCATCGGCGCGCCCGCCGTACCGGGAGCGCCCGTCGCGCCGAGGGGGTTCGCGCCCGGCGGGAGTTGGCCACGACCCGGCTGCACGACACCGGTCGAACCGCCCGAGGCCGCCTGGCTGCCACCGCCGGAACCGGCACCGCCCGCACCGCCACCGAAGCCGCCGGCACCCGTGCCACCGCCGAAGCCGGCCGCACCAGCACCGCCGAAGCCACCACCGGCCGCGCCGCCGCCAAAGCCGCCCGCGCCACCGGTTCCGGCACCGCCCGCACCACGGCCGGTCGGCCCTGGTCCACCGATGCCCTCGATCGGCACGCCGGGAGGCCGGGTGCCGGGAGGGAGGTAACCAGCAGGGTTTCCGGCAGAACCAGGGGCAGGATTGCGCGAAGGGGCAGAACCGCGGCCAGGGTTGCCCGAAAGGCCACTGCCGGGACCGGTGCCGCCGTAGTTCGGGTCGATGGTGCCGTACCCGGGGTTGCCACCGGCCCCGCCGTAGATCGGGTTGACGCTGCCCCCACCGCCCGAGGCAGGCGGCTGGTAGGGGTGTGCGACGGGGATCGACTTCGCGGCATCGGCCGCGGTGGTCGTCCCGGTCTGCCGGCGCGAGCCCGTCTCGTCCGAGTCGTCGTCGGTGAAGCCGTAGGGACCGCCGGCGGTGATGGAACCGCCACCACCCGCGTAACCGCCCGCACCACCCGAGTAGCCACCACCACCACCGGTGAAACCGCCACCCGCGTAGCCGCCCGCGCCACCGGTGTACCCGGCTGCCGCGTTACCACCGGCGTAACCGCCCGCACCCGAACTGCCCGTGTAGCCACCCGACCCGGCACCGCCGCCGGCACCACCGCCACCGAAACCACCGTCGACCGAGCCACCGGGCAGGACGGGCGGCGCGGCCACGGAAGCCGCGGCCGTGGTGCCGTCCACCTGGCCGGCCTCCACCCGCCCGGACTGCATCGCCATCATCGTCCGCAGCTCACCGGCGCCGCCACCGGCCATGGGCGCCTCGACCCGGCGCAGTGACACCACCTGCGGCTCTTCGGTCCGACCCGTCACCGGGTTGAACGGCGCGGTGAACACCGGCGTCGTCTGGTCGATCTGGCGGGAACTCGCCTCCATGTTCGTCATCACCGTGACGGCCAGTTCCTTCGCCGCCTGCGCCTTGGCGCTGGCGGCCTGCACGTCGGCCGTGGACGCGAGCAGCCCGGAGATCCCGCCCTGGGTCATGGTCGCGGTGGCGCCGGACCAGGTGAACTCCATCGGCTCCGGCATGCTCGCGCGCGCGTCCTGCATGACGCGGCCCTGGTCAGCGACCTTGTCGCCCACCTGGCCCGCGGTCTGCGCGGTCCCGGAGATCCAGTCGGACAGCTTCTTGATCGCGGTCCGTGCGCCGTCGGCGGACTCACCGGTCCAACCGGTCTCGGTCGAGACGATGCGCTCCGTGATGACCTGCGCCGACTCGGCCAGTTCGGTGGCGAACTGGGCCCACTCGGAGCCGATCTCGCCGGACTGGCCGGGGTCGTTGTTGACGTGCACGGACTCGTAGAGCGCGCGGTGGGAGTGCGAGTCCCAGTTCTGGGTGTCCGTCAGGACCGGGTCGACCTCGGGAGCCATGAGCGGTGGGCCTCTCGCCTCAGATGCCTTGGAGCTTGGTCAGTGCGGCACGGTGGTCTTCGTCGGCCTGCTGGTACTTGGTGATGGCGGCGCTGACCTGGTCGTGGGTGTCCTGCAGCACAGTGCGGTACGCGGCCATGACGCTGACGAACGACAGCGGGTCGCCTTCGGCGCGGGACTCGAACTTGCTGGACATCGCATCGCTGACGGGGTTCGCGCCCAGCGGTGCGGGGCGGGCCAGCCTGCCCGCGCGGGCGAGCCAGGAGTCGACCTGGTCGACCTGTTCGCGCAGCAGCTTCCGCAGCTCCTCACCGGTGGCCGGGTCGAGCATGACCTTGCCGGACCTGATGTTCTCGCCCAGCTCGACGGCCTGTCCGTTGATGGTCGAGGGCGGGGCCGCCTCGTTCGAGTAGTGCATGTGGTTGTCCCCCCTGCAGACACGGTTCTCCGGTGGTTCGACCAGTCTCGGGTGAACCGCCAACGCCCCGCCAACGTGTGTCCAACGTGCGGCCGTCTCGAACGGCTGTGCCACTATTCGAGAGTCTTCATCTATGGCCGATAGGATTTCCGGATGCGGGTGAACCTGCTCGGCACGGTGGAGTTAGTTTCCGCTGGCAGCGACCCAGTTCAGCTGGGGGCGGCGAAGCGCCGAACGGTGCTCGCGGCGCTGGCGCTCGAGCTGAACCGCGTCGTCTCAGGTGATCGCCTGCTGTCGCTCGTCTGGAACGGTTCGCCGCCCCCGCAGGCCAAGGCTGCCCTCCAGGGCCACATCGCCCAGCTCCGCAAGGTGCTCGGGCCTGGTCTGGACCTCATCACCCGCGCGCCCGGCTACCTGCTGGAGGGCGATCGGAGCGCCGTCGACGTCTTCGTCTTCGAGGACCTGGTGCGCGACGCCCGCGCGGCCGACGACGAGGACGCCGTCGAACAGCTCACCGCAGCGCTGCGGCTGTGGCGCGGACCGTTCCTGACCGACGTCCCCAGTCCGGGGCTCGGGGAGGCGACCGCGGCCAGGCTCGAGGAACTCCGCCTGGTGGCCGTGCAGGACATGGCCGAGCGCCTGCTCCGGCTGGACCGGCCCGCCGAGGCGGTGACCGCGCTGGTGCCTGCCGTCGAGGGCTACCCGCTGCGGGAACCGCTGGTGGCGAGGCTGGTGCTCGCGCTGCACCGCACCGAGCGCCAGGCCGAGGCGCTTGACCTGTTCCACCGCACCAGGAAGCGGCTGGTGGACGAGTTGGGCGTCGACCCCGGCAACGAGCTGCGGGCCGCGTACCAGGCCGTACTGGCGGTCGAGCCCCCACCGGAGATCGCCAGCGCGCCCGCGCAGCTCCCGCGTGAGCACCGCGGGTTCGTCGGGCGCGAGACCGAGCTCGTGGACATGGACGACTGCCTCACCGGGCAGGACTCGGCGATCGGCCTGCTGGTGGGTCCCCCCGGCGTCGGCAAGACCGCGTTGGCGCTGCACTGGGCGCACCGGGTCGCGGACGACTTCCCGGACGGCCAGTTGTTCCTCGACCTGCGCGGGTTCGACGAGACCGAGCCGGTCGACCCGCGCACGGCGCTGGTGGGGTTCCTGCGCACGCTGGGCCTCGCCGACTCGCAGATCTCCGCGAACCTGGACGAGCAGGCGGCCCAGTACCGGTCCCTGCTCGCGGGCCAGCGGGTGCTGGTCGTGCTGGACAACGCCCGGTCGGTCGGGCAGGTCCGGCCGCTGCTGCCGGGGTCCGCGCACTGCCTGGTGCTGGTGACGAGCAGGCACGGCCTCAACGACCTCGTGGTCACCGAGGGTGCGTCGGTCATCCCCGTTGCGACGTTGGAGCGCGCGGCCGCCGCCGACCTGCTCGTCGGGATGCTCGGACGGCGGCGCGTCGACCTGGAACCGGAGGCGACCGCGGAACTGGTCGAGCTGTGCGACCGGCTGCCGCTCGCGCTGCGCATCGCGGGCGCGCGGCTGACCTCACGGCCGCGGTGGACGATCCGGTCGCTGGTCGACGAGCTGCACGACGAGCAGAGCAGGCTGGCCGCGCTGTCGCTGCCGGAGGCCCGGCGGGGTGTGCGGGCCGCGCTGGCCGTGAGCTACCGCGAACTCCCCGAAGGCGCCGCCCGGATGTTCCGCAGGCTCGGCCTGCACCCCGGCACGGACCTCGACTGCTACGCCGCCGCCGCGCTGCTGGACATCAACGTCGCCACCGCCCGCACCCACCTGCGCACGGCGGCGTACGCGAACCTGCTGCACGAGTCGACGCCGGACCGGTACTCGCGGCACGACCTCGTCCGCCTGTTCGCCCGCCACCTCGTGGTGACGGAACCGGGCGAGGACAACGCGATCAGCACCGAACGCCTGCTCGACTACTACCTGCACGTCGCCGACACCGCCCGCACGCACCTCGCCGACCACGTGCGGCCGTTCGGCGAACTCGCGCACCCGCCCGCGAGCTTCCCGGTGCTGTCGTCGCACCACGACGCCCTGCGGTGGTTCACGCTGGAGGAGGCGAACCTCCGGCTGGTGCTGGAGATCGCCGCGAACGGCCGCCAGTACGAGCGGACGTGGAAGCTGGCGCTGTGCCTGGACGCGTTCTACTTCCGGCGCGGCAACCGGGTCGACCGGCTCAACGCGTTCCGCGTCGGGCTGCACGCCGCACGGGCGCTGGACGCCGAGCACGCGGAAGCGGCTCTGCTGCTGCGCATGGGCGCCACGCTCGCCGACCTCGGACGGCTCGACGACGCCGTGTGGGAGAGCACGCGGGCCGTGCGGCTCGCCAAGGGCGACCCGCACCTGGAGTGCGCCGCGCTCGACAGCCTCGGCTACTGCCTGCTGGCCGCGGGCGAGTTCGAGAAGGCGCGGGAACGGACCTCCGAGGCGCTGGCGATCGCCCGCGACATCGGCGACGTGCGCGCGCAGGCCACGGTGCTCAACAACCTGGCGAACGTGCTGCTCGGGATGGACAACGCCGAGGAAGCCCTGCAGTGCATCAAGGAAGCGCTGTGGCTGCTCGCGTCGGTGGCGCTGTCGACGGCGCACGTGACCGCGCTGCACACCGCCGGGTCCGCGCTGTGGCACCTCGGCCGCACGGCGGAAGCCCTGCAGTTCGAGGTGGACGGGCTGGAACTCGCCGAGCAGCTCGGCGACCAGTACCAGGCCGCGGCGTGCCACCGGGCCATCGGGGACGCGCTGGAGCAGGTCGGCGGGATCCACTTCGCCACGCCGCACTGGCAGTCCGCGGTGCGGCTGTACCGGGAACTGCGGCTGGCGGACGCGGAGGAGCTGGCGGCGAAGCTGGCTCGGCCACTGCCCGCCGTGAGCTAGTCGATCCGCACCCAGAAGTCCGACGGCCCCGGTCCGAAACCCTTGGACCGCGCCAAGTCCGCCGCGGCGGCGAAGTTCCTCGCCACCCCGGCGGGCGCGTGGGCGTCGCTGCCGAACGATATCGCCGCACCGCCTTCCTCGTGCCACCAGCCGACGACCTCGCCGTGCGCCGGGATCGTCAGGTTGATCTCCAGCGCGCGGTCGGTGGCCGCCAGCGCCCGCAACACCGCCCTGATCTCCTCCTCGAACGCGCTCGGGTCGTACGGCCCGGCGTCCGACGGCCAGGAGCGAACGGCGTAGTCGAGGTGGGCGAGGACCTGGAAGGCGTCGCACGACTCGACCATCCGCAGCACCTCGGCCAGGTAGGAGCGCATGGTCTCCGGCGCGGGCCGGGTCATCATCAGGTCGTCCACCATGGCGTCGCCGTCCGGTGTGCGGATCGAGTGCACCGAGCCGAGAACGCGGTCGAAGTCGTTGCCGGACAACAGGTCCGCCACCCGGTCGGCGTGCCAGTGCGGTTCGCTCAGCTCGATCCCGGACCGGATGACCAGGCCGGGGAACAGGTCCCGGCAGCGGCGCACGGCGGCCAGGTAGCCGGTGCCGTCGAGGTCCGGTGGCCGCAGGACGCCGTCGGGCTCCAGCCGGGCGCGGAAGCGGTCCGGCAGCCTGGGCACCAGCGCCGGACCGATGGTCCACGTCGTCAGGTCGCCGTGCTCGGTGAAGGCGATGGCGGGCAGGCCGAGGTCGACGGCGCGGGCGCAGGACCGCTCCATCGAGCCCTCGTCCGCTTCCCATGACCACTCGGAGTGCACGTGGTCGTCGGCGGGCAGCATGTCTGGTGGGACGTCCGGGCGTGACTAGAGGTTGCTGGTGAGGGCTTGCAGGCCGAGGCTGGAGGCGGCGACCGCGAGCCACAGCAGCACGCCGAGCAGCAGTGGGCGGTGGCCTGCTCGGCGGAGGTCGTCCGGGCGCAGGGAAAGGCCGATGCCCGCGAGCGCGGTGGTGATCAGGAACGGGCCCAGTGCCGGCAGGGCGGGTGGGACGAGGCCGGTGCTGCCGAGTACGACCGCGGCGGCGAAGGCGAGCAGGAAGGGCGGGACGATCCGGCGCCACGGCAGTGCCGGGGAGGCCGTGCGGAGCGCCAGGAACGCGATGATCGGGATCAGCATCAGCGTGCGGGTCAGCTTGACGACCAGGGCGTACTCCCCCGCGTCGCCGCCGTAGGCGTACCCGGCGGCGACGACGGACGAGGTGTCGTTGATCGCGGTGCCCGCCCACAGGCCGAACGCGTGCGGGCTCAAGCCGAGCAGGTGGCCGATCGGCGGGAAGAGCAGGACGGCGGCGATGTTGCAGGCGAAGATCGTGCCCAGCGCGTAGGCGACGTGGGCCTGCCTCGGCTTGATCACGGCGGTCG
>JBDSAJ010000806.1:0-5307 GCA_039922235.1 Umezawaea sp. | reverse complement strand
AACGCGGCCTTCGAGCAGGTCCGCGAGCCCGGCAAGTTCCTGATCCGCAACGCCCGCATCGAGAAGGTGGGCTAGACCGTCCGCTGCCCGGCCGGTGTCGTGACGCGTGACGCCACCGGCCGGAGGGGTCAGACGTCGCCGGGCCGGACCAGGCCGGTCTCGTAGGCCAGCACCACGGCCTGCACGCGGTCCCTGATCTCCAGCTTCGCCAGGATCCGACCCACGTGGGTCTTCACGGTCGCCTCGGACAGGAACAGCTTCCGGGCGATCTCGGTGTTGGACAGCCCCTTGGCGATCAGCACCAGCACCTCGCGCTCCCGCTCGGTGAGCACGTCCAGCACGGCCGCGTCCCGCAGCTCGCCGCCGCTCTCGCCGAGGAACCGGCTCAGCAGCCGCTTCGTCACGCTCGGCGAGACCACGGCGTCACCACTGGCGACCGCGCGCAACGCCGACACCAGGTCATTGGGCGGCGTGTCCTTCAGCAGGAACCCGCTGGCCCCGTTGCGCAGCGCGGACAGCGCGTACTCGTCCATGTCGAACGTGGTCATCACGAGCACCTTGGACGTCCCGGCCTCGGTGATCCGCTTGGTCGCCTCCACGCCGTCCAGCACGGGCATCCGGACGTCCATCAGCACGACGTCGGGCCGCAGCTGGTCGGCCAGCTGCACGGCGTCGAGGCCGTCGGCGGCCTCCCCGACGACGTCGATGTCGGGTTGGGCGCCGAGCACCATGCGGAAACCCATGCGCATGAGCTCTTGGTCGTCGACGAGCAGTACACGAATCACCTGATCACCCTAATGTCGTGGCCGATCCTCGCCGGGCATTTCCGGACCCAGCCGGTCGCTCGCGAAATGATGGATCCACCGAGGGGCGGCGGCCACCGCATCAAGGTGCCGTGAGCGGGAGCACGGCGCGAACCCGCCAGCCGCCACCGGGATTGGGGCCTGCTTCGAGCGTGCCGCCCAGCACGCCCGCCCGCTCGCGCATCCCGATCAGCCCGTTGCCACCGGACACGGCCACCAGGTCGTGCGGCGTGCCGAAGCCGTTGTCGGTCACCTCGATCACCACCTTCTCGTCCGTGCGCAGCACCTTCACCACGGCGCTCGCCCCGGTGCCCGCGTGCTTGAGCGTGTTGGTCAGCGCCTCCTGGACGATCCGGTAGACGCCGAGACCCAGCCCGACGGGCAGGTTCTCCACGTCGCCGATGATCTCCAGCCGCACCGGCAGCCCGGCCGCCCGGCAGTTCTCGGCCAGGTTGTCCAGCTCGCGCGCGTCCGGCTGCGGCACCCACTGCGTGCCGGACTGGTCCTCGCTGCGCAGCACCCCCATCAGTCGTCGCAGTTCCGTCAACGCCTGCCTGCCGGTCTCGGAGATCGTCTTGACGGCTGCCTCCGCGAGTTCCGGCTTGGTCCGGATCGCGTACCCCGCGCCGTCGGCCTGCACGACCATCACGCTCACCGCGTGCGCCACGACGTCGTGCAGCTCGCGGGCGATCCGCGACCGCTCCTCGCCCACCGCGATCCGCGCCTGCTGGTCCCGCTCGGTCTCCAGCAGCTTCAGCCGCTGCTCCAGTTCGGAGTGGTAGGCCCGCCGCGCTCCGACGAACTCCCCGAGCGCCCAGCTGAAGCCGAAGATCACCGTCACCACGAACGCCATCAGCACCGCGGCGGAGGGCTCGGAGATCCGCCACACCGCCCAGATGAGCGTGCCGACGGCCAGTGCCATCGTGTAGAGCAGCGCCTGCTGGCGGCCCGAGTAGGCCACGATCGTGTACAGCGCCAGCGCCAGGGCGAAGTCGCCCACCCGGATCGGGATGCCCCGTTCCAGCCCGCCGTGCGTCATGAGCTGGAGGAACGCGCCGAACAGGATGATGTAGCTGCTGCCCAGCGGGTACTTGCGGCGGAACGCCAACGGCACCACGAGCAGCAGCCCGGTCAGGAAGAGCACACCGCCGGGCACCTGCACGTCACCTGCGAAAACGCTCAGGTCGGCGATGAGCAGCAGCCCGGCGATCAGGGAGTCCCCGAAGACCGGGTGGGCTCGCATCCACAGGCTCAACCGCTGCACGTCGCAAGATTAGGTACGGAGCGAACTTCTCGCGTCGCGCCACAGGCTGAACATGTGTCCTACTGCAGGTTGACGGCACGCACGCGTTGTATCGGGATATTGGTACAAAGGGGTGGCGCGGCCTGGTCGGGTATGTCATCTTTGTATCAAGTGCTTGATGCAAAGTGGGGCGATGGCATGAACGACTTCTTGATCGAAGTAGGCGCACTGGCGTTCGTCGGCGTCCTGCTCCTGATCGCGCTGTGGCCAACGGACAAGACTTCGGCCAAGGTGTTGCGCAAGTGGCGCGTGGCGGACCCCACGCCCGCACAGGTCGCCGAGTCGAAGGTGTACCTGAAGCGTCGTCGGCTGCTCTACCCGTGGTTGTTCCTCGCGATCAGCTCCGCCGGCTACCGGGTCTTCCCCGGATCGGACTTCATCGGCACGGAGATCCTGCTGACCGTGCTCGCGGGCATGCTGCTGGCCGAGTTGATCGCCTCGCTGCGCCCGAGCAAGGGCACTCGGCGGGAGGCGGTGCTGGTTCCGCGCGGGGTGCTCGACCTCGTGCCGGCGTGGGGCCTGGTCGTGTTCGGCCTCGGTGCCGTCCTCGCGCTGGTGGTGTTCCTGCTGGCCCGGCCGACACCCGCGGCGGGGATCATCGCGCTGGTGTTCTGCGTGGTCGCGGTGCTCGGGGCGGTGCTGCTCGCCGTTCAGCGTCCCAGCAGCGGTGACGGGTCCGTGGACACGGCGTTCCGGGTGCGCAGCGCACGGGTGGCGCTGGGTCTGGGGGTCGCGCTGACCGGTTTGCTGTGCACGATGGCGCCGGTCGGCGGGTTCGTGGTGCCCGCACTGGTGCTGGTGCTGATCGGTCTCGGCTGGAACCTGGTCGGCCCCCCGCCGCGCGACGAAGTGCCCGCACGGGGATGAGCGGGCCACCGAAGATCGTGGTGGACGTGGACAGCGGCGTTCCGCCGTGGCGCCAGGTCCGCGACCAGATCACCCGGCTGATCGTCCACGGTTGGCTGCCCGCGGGGTCGAGGCTGCCGACCATCCGGCAGCTCGCGGGCGACCTGGGCATCGCACCCGGCACCGTGGCGCGGGCCTACCGCGAACTGGAGACCGGCGGGGTGCTGAGCACCGGTCGGAGGCAGGGCACGGTGGTCGCGTCGGTGCCGGCGGCCGCCCCGAACGCGCTCGAAGCCGCCGCGGCTGAGTTCGCCGCGACGGCCAGGGCGTTGGGCGTCGACGTGGAGGGCGCGGTTGCGGCGGTGCAAGCCGCCTATCTGGCCGAAGCTGCCTACCTGGACGAGTAGGGCTTCTCCGCCGCGCGGGTCTCGGTGGTGCGGGTCTCGGTCTCGACGACGGGCGGGGTCTCGACGCGCGTCTCCGGGATGCCGCGGTGCCGCTCGTCGAACTGCCGGTGCTCCTCGGCCATCTCGTCCACCAGCGCCTGCTGGAGCTGCCGGTCCCGGATGCGGGCGAGGATCGCCATCGTCGCGCCGTGCGCCATCGCCAGGAGCAGCAGCACGATGCCCAGCTTGAAGACGACGTCCTGAACGGGGTCGCCGGTGTCCACGTCGATCGTGGAGATCAACGCGAGCAGGCCGAACACGACGAGGTGGAACAGCACGGCGACGAGCCGGTTCATCGACCGCGCCGACTCCGCGTTGCTGCCGTACGCCTTGGTCAGGTAGCCCCGACCGCTGAAGTAGATCAACTGCCCGTCGATGACGACGAGCACGACCCCGAGCAGCAGGAAGACGGCGTAGTTCTGGTCCATGGGACTGGCTCCCTCCGCGAACGTCACCGGCCGCCGGGTACCCACTCCTGCTCGTCCCGAAACCGATCGACCACCACGTCCGGTGCCCTCGTGGCACGATTCGGCCGTGACCACGGCGACAGGGCGACAGCTGGCCGGACCGCTCTCGGCGGCGGTCGCGAACCTGTGCGTCGCGCTCCAGCCGCAGGTGTCGCCGGAAACCGCCGCGGGCTTCCGCGAGGTGCTGCGCAGGCTGTCGGCGCCGCTGCAGGTCGCCATCGCGGGTCGCATCAAGTCCGGCAAGTCCACCCTGGTCAACGCCCTGATCGGCCGTCGGGTCGCACCGACGGCGGTCGGCGAGTGCACGCGGCTGGTCACCCGGTTCCAGTACGGCACGGTCGACCGGATCGAGGTGGTCTTCACCGACGGCCGCAAGCAGGTGCTGCCGTTCGACGCGGCGGGGATGATCCCCGCGACGCTGGGCGTCGACGTGGACGAGGTGTCGCACATCGAGGCGTACCTCACCAACGCCGTGCTGCGGGACCTGACCGTGATCGACACCCCCGGCCTCGGCTCGCTGGACGCCGCGTCCGTCGCCAGGACCGAGGAGCTGCTGGCGGCAGGCGACCTCGACCCGGTGTCCCGCAACGCGGTCGCGGGCGCCGAAGCCGTGCTGTACGTGGTGACGCAGGGCGTGCGGGCCGACGACCACCAGGCGCTGGCGGCGTTCACCGCGGCCACCGCGGGCCGCGAGGCCGGACCGGTGAACGCGATCGCCGTGCTGAACAAGGCCGACACGATCGCGCCCGAGTCGGTCGACGGCTCCGACGGCGACACCTGGAAGGCCGCCCTGCTGCTCGCGGAGAAGCAGGCGGCGATCCTCAAGCCGCGGGTCGCGGACGTGCTGCCGGTGATCGGCCTGGTCGCCGAGTCCGCCGAGACCGGCGGGTTCACCTCGGCGGACGCGGACGCGCTGCGCCGGGTCGCGGCGCTCGACGCGGACACCCGCGAGATGATGCTGATGTCCGCCGACCTCTTCACCAGCTGGGAGTGCGACGTGCCCGCGGGCGTGCGGGTGCGGCTGATGGAGAAGCTCGACCTCTACGGCGTGCGCTGCGCGCTCACGGCGTTGACCGCCGAACCCGCGCTCACGGCCGGTGCCCTGCGGCGCAAGCTGCTGGACTCCTCCGGCCTGGACGGGGTGCGCGCCAAGCTGAACGCGGTGTTCCGCGCCCGCGCCGACGGCATCAAGGCCGCTGCCGCGCTCGCGTCCGTGACAGCGCTCGCCCAGGCGTCCGGCGACGCCGGCGAGCGGCAGCGCGTGCACAACGCCATCGAGGTGCTGCTGGCCAAACCTGAAGCACACCAGCTGCGGCTGCTGGAGGCGTTGACCCTGGTCACGTCCGGCGCGGTCGGGATGCCCGCCGAACTGGTCGAGGAGGTGCTCCGGGTCGGCGGCAGCCCGCACATCTCGGACCAGCTCGGACTGCGCGGCAGACCGC
>JBDSAJ010000805.1:0-5943 GCA_039922235.1 Umezawaea sp. | reverse complement strand
CATGTCCGGGTCGTTCCAGTGCCCCGGACCCGACTGCACGGCCAGCGGCGCGGTCACGTCCAGGACGTTGCCCACACCCATGGGGTAGCTGTTGGTGTTGCTGTTCTGCCAGATGTCGAGCAGGTCCTCGGTGGTCCGCCACAGGTCGGCGACCTGACCCCAGTCGTACTTGTCACCGGTGATGGCGTGGAAGCTGTTGGGGTTGATGCTGTAGACGATCGGACGGCCGGTCGCCCGCACCGCGTCCCGCATGATCGAGAACCGGGCCACCTGCTCGTCCCTCGTCCCCGCCCCGGAACACCAGTCGTACTTGAGGTAGTCCACCCCCCACGAGGCGAACGACCGGGCGTCCTGCGCCTCGTGGCCCTTGCTGCCGGTCGAACCGGGGAACGCACCGGTGCCCTGCGCGCAGGTCTTCTCGTTCGGCACCTGGTAGATGCCGAACTTCAAGCCCTTGCCGTGGATGTAGTCGCCCAACGCCTTCATGCCACTGGGGAATTTCGTCGGGTGCGCCCGCAGGGTGCCCGCCGAGTCGCGGTTCGGGTCGAACCAGCAGTCGTCCACCACCACGTACTGGTAACCGGCGTCCTTCATGCCGGAGGAGACCATCGCGTCGGCGGCTTGGCGGATCTGGGCTTCGGTGACGCCGCAGCCGAAGCTGTTCCAGCTGTTCCACCCCAACGGGGGCGTGAGGGCGGGGCTACCGGGGGCCGCGACCGAAGTGGACTGCGCTGGAACGGAGGTGACCAGGACGGCGACCACCGCGGCGATCGCGAGGTGGAACAGTCTTCGACGCGGTGTAGCGGGCATCGTCGCCCCTTCCGGGCACGGCGGGGACACCGCGGGCACCGGAGCGCCCGCGGTGTTCACCCCGCGATCAGCACGTGGAGTTGGTCTGGGTCAGCAGCCCGAGCCGCCAGGGCAGCCGGTTGTAGTCACCGCCCGCGTTCGGGTCCATGCCCTGGTAGAGGTAGCTCAGCTTGCACGGGCTGATCTCCATGGTCTGGTCGACGTTCGTGCGCACCATCTCGCCGTGGCTGATGTCCCGCGTCCACTGCCCACCGGGGAACGTCACGTTGTTGGCCCTGGCGAACGGGTTGGACTCGCTGTCGGCCAGTGCGGTCCAGGAACCCGCGATGGACGTCGAGGTCCAGGAGCGGAAGTAGCGCCTGCCGTCGGTGCCGATGGCCTCGTGCACCAGGAAGTACTGGTTCTTGCCCTGGATCTTGTAGACGTTCGACGCCTCGAACAGCCTGTTCTTGTTGGAGTCCTGCAAGGCGATCACGGTGTTGGTGAACCCGTTCGGGAAGTTCGCCAGCGTGGTCTCGGAGCGGTAGAGGTGGCCGTTGTCGTCGGAGGAGAACAGGTAGCACTTCGCCGAGTCGCAGATCATCCAGAAGTCGACCCAGTAGCCGTTGCCGATGTTGTCCTTGATGATCTGCGGCATCCCGTTGGCGTAGAAGTTCTTCGGCGCCGACCACGACGCCGGGTTGGCGATGTCGGTGGTCGTGGAGTACGAGGCGTTGGACCCGGTCTGGTAGACCAGGTACCACAGTCGTTGCGGCGCGAAGTAGAACACCTGCGGTGCGGCCCGGTAGCCCGCGCCGATGGCTGATCGGTCCAGGTAGTAGTGCGGCGCCGCCGAGGCCTGCGACCAGTCGGAGAAGCTGGTGTACATCAGGTTGTACCCGTTGGTGTAGGTCGAGGCGAACACGTGGTACTTGCCGTTGTAGTAGACGACGCTCGGGTCCTTGACCGCGACGTTCGCGTGCGTCGAGTCCGGCTTCGGGCTGATCAGCGCTCCGCTGGAGGACCACCGGAAGCTCGACGGCAGGCTCCCGCCCGGCTGCTGCGGGGTCGTGGTGGTGGTCGTCGTCGTGGTGGTGGTCGTCGGGTTGGGGTCGACGCCGCCCGTGCAGGTCGTGCCGTTCAGGCTGAACGACGTCGGCGCCGGGTTGTCGGTGCCGTTCGAGGAACCGTTGAAACCGAACTCCACCTTGCCCCCGGACGGGATCGACGCGTTGTAGGAGAGGTTGCGCGCGGTGGCCTGCGCGCCGCTCTGCGAGATCTGTGCGTTCCAGGCGTCCTTCACCTGCTGGCCTGCCGAGTAGGACCAGGTGAGGGTCCAGCCGTCGACCGCGTCACCGAGGTTGGTGACGGTGACGGAGGCGGTGAACCCGCCCGACCACTGCGACGGTGCGGCGTAGGCGACCGAGCACCCCGCAGCGGCCGAGGCCGGAGCCGACACCGCGGTGAGCACGGACAGCGCCGCGAGGGGGACCACGGCGGCAGCCAGCAGCCTCGACCGTCTTGACGAGAAGAGCCTCAACACTGACATGGCCATCCTTCGGTGGGATCAGTTCGGGTCAGGGAGCGGTGCAGGACGCGGTGCCAACCCAGATCTGCGAGACGGTGTGGCCGTTGGGCAGGGGCAGCCCGCTCAGACCTGACAGCGAGCTGATGGCGGCGTTGAAGGTGCGCACGGCAACACCCCGGCAGGCGGTGCGCAGCCGGAATCCAGGTGTGGCCGACAGTTCTCGGGATCAGACCCGCACGGGTAGGTCGACGTGCGCACGAAGACCGGGCCTTCGCGCGGATGCCCTCACGAGCCGCCGGATCTCCTCGGTGGTCTCGTCTCAGGGGCTGGAAGCAGGCGGTGGGCAGGTGCCACTCGTACTCGTTGCATCGAAGTTCTCCACGTCATCGTTGACGGGCGGCCAGGACGGCAGGCGTCCGGCCGAGGCAGGGGTTCAACGGCGGTCACTACCAAGCAATCTATCCAGGGCGCCTGCAGCCGTCAAAGCTAAAATGTGAGCGTTAACTTTAGCTGTTTCTGGCTACAGGGCTGAAGATCGCTCGCTCTGGGAAGCGCATCGTGTGAACGTGTCTAGACCATTATCCGAGTGGTGCCAGCGGTGTGAGGAACGACTTGACCGAGCCTCCGACGCGGACGGGCATGGGCACGCGGTGGACCGTCGCGGCGCTGGGCATCCGCCCGCGCCGCTCGGTGACGGCGAACAGCACCTCCACCGCCTTGGCGCCGAGTTGGTGGTGCGGGAGCACGACGGTCGTCAGTTTCGGGCGCAGCCACGAGGCGACGGGGTGGTCGTCGAAGGACATCACGGACACGTCCTCCGGCACGGACAGCGAGGCGTCGGCGAGTGCCTGGTAGGCACCGAAGGCCAGGCGGTCGTTGAAGCACAGCAGGGCCGCGGGCTTGGTGTGGCGCAGCAACTCCCTGGTGGCGTCGTAACCGTTCTCCGGGCTCCAGTCCGCGCAGGACCGCGCGCCCGCCATCGTGACGCCCGCGGCGACGAACACCTCGCGGATGCCGGCGAGGCGCTCCACGGCGGCGATGCTGTTCGGCGGCGTCCGGTCCAGACCGGGGCCCGCGCCGATCAGGTGGATGCCCTCGCGGTGACCGGCGTCGATGAGCACGCGGGCGGCGGACCGACCGGCCTGCACCTCGTCCGGCAGCACCGACGGCAGGGAGGACCGGCCTGCGGGCAGGGCGTTGAGCAGCACGGCGGGACCGTCGGTCAACCCCTTGGGGACGATGACCGTCCTGGTGCACATGGCGGCGAACACGATGCCGTCGACCCGGTGGTCGCGCATCGCCTCGACCAGCGACCGCTCGACCTCGGGATCACCACCGCTCTCGCCGGTGAACAGCATGAAGCCGCGCCCGCCCGCCGCCTCCACGGCGCCCCGCACCATGTCGCCCGCCACCAAGGACGACGAAATGGAGTCGGAGATGAGACCGACCGTCCGCGTACGCCCCTTGCACGGTCCGGCAGGGGCCGCGTCGCGCCGGTAACCCAGCTCCTGAGCGGCCGACCGCACCCTGCGCTCCGCGTCGTGGGAGATCCGCAAATCCCTCCCGCGTCCGGTCAGCACCAGGGACGCCGTCGTGGGAGAAACACCACTCGCCTTGGCCACATCGGCCAGCGTCACGCGTTGTCGTACCAACACATTCCTCCGTCTCGACGGCGATCAACCGAATCAACGGACCTAGGCACCCGGCAGGACACCCGTTGAGTAATCTGATGCTAACACGAATTTAGCCCGCGAGAAGAGAGAGCGGAGTAAGGCCGAATGGCCACAACCCGCCTGCGGAGCCACGTTTAAAACGATTCAAAACCGACCTGGCCGGACAAACGCCAAACCCATCCGGGCGTCCGGTCAGGAATTATCCCGACCGGACGCTCGAATGGATTTCGACTCGAATCCCCCGAGCGAATCCTGCTGTTTACCCCCTGTCCGGCACCAGCACGTGCCGCGGAGTCAGGTGACGGCGCAGCCGGCGCCGTTGAGGGTGAACGAGGACGGTTCGGCGGTGTCGCCTGCGTGGGTGGCCTGGAAGCCGATGCCGACCGACGCACCCGGCGCGATGTCGGCGTTGTAGGAGGCGTTCCTGGCGGTCACCTGTCCGGTCGACGGCGAGAACTCGGCGTTCCACCCGGAGGTGATGGCCTGGCCGCCGGGCAGGGTGAACGCCAGCGACCAGCCCACGATGGACGCAGACCCGGTGTTGGTGATGGTGATGTCCGAGGTCAGGCCGGTGCCCCAGGCGTTGACGGTGTCGGAGACCCGGCACAGGGAACTCGGCAGCGGGGTGCTGGTCGTCGTGGTGGTCGTGGTCGTCGTGCTGGTCGTCGTGGTGGTGCCGCGGGGGCTGACCCGGTAGACGACGGTGCCGTGCGCGGGGACCTGGGCCGAGATGGTGCTACCGGTCGTGCTCGTGGCGTTGGTCCAGGCGTCGAGCAGGGTGAACGAGGTGCCCGTCAGGCCGATCGCGGCGGCCGTGGTGCCCACCGAGGTGGCGCTCGGCCCCTGGTTGAAGAGGGCTACCGCGACGTCGCCGCCGGCCAGCCGCTTGGCGAGGACGCGGCGGGTGCCGTCGTTGGACACCTGCCGGGCCTGCTGCGCCAAGCCGTCCTGGTTGATAGCGATGAGGTTGGCGTTCTTCAGGATCGTCGACGTGGCGGCGTTCATGTTCCGCAGGTCGTTGCCCGCGATGAGCGGGGAGGCCATGATCGTCCAGAGCGCGAAGTGGCTGCGCATCTCGGTGTCGGTCATCCCACCGCGCCCGACCTCCATCATGTCCTGGTCGTTGAAGGCGCCGGGGCCCGCGTAGGAGGCCAGCGGCACGGTGACGTCGACGATGTTCTTCACGCCCATCGGGTAGCCGTTGGTCTGCCCGCTGTCCCAGGTGTTGGTGATGTCCTCGGTCGTGCGCCACATGTTGGCCACGTCGCCCCAGTTGCGGCGCGGGCCGGTCTTGTCGTGGATGCTGTTGGGGTTGATGCTGTAGACGATCGGGCGGCTGGTCGCGGCGAGGGCGTCGCGCATCTTCGCGAACGTGCGCACCTGCTCGTCCATGGTCCCGGTGGGCGAGCACCAGTCGTACTTGAGGTAGTCCACGCCCCAGGCGGCGAACTGGCGGGCGTCCTGGGCCTCGTGCCCGAGGCTGCCGGTCGAGCCGGGGTAGGAGTTGAAGTACTGGGCGCACGTCTTGTTCAGCGGCGCCTGGTAGATGCCGAACTTGAGGCCCTTGCCGTGGATGTAGTCGCCGAGCGCCTTCATCCCGCTGGGGAACCGGCTCGGGTCGCCCTGGAGGTTGCCCGCCGAGTCCCGGTTCGGGTTCATCCAGCAGTCGTCGACCACCACGTACTTGTAGCCAGCGGCGCCCATGCCGGAGCTCGCCATCGAGTCGGTCATCTGCCGGATCAGCGTCTCGTTGATGTTGCAGCCGAACGTGTTCCAGGAGTTCCAGCCCATCGGCGGTGTGCGCGCCACGCCGTTGTCCAGGGCTTGTGCGGAATTGGCTTGCAGCACCGTCACCATGCCCGCCAACACCAGTAACGCCGCCCACAGGGCAGCCAAGGCGCGCCGTCGCCGAATCGGGTGTTCCATGCCCACGGTCCCTTCGCTGTTCGACGT
>JBDSAJ010000804.1:0-18558 GCA_039922235.1 Umezawaea sp. | reverse complement strand
TGCCGGTGCTGATGCTGACGGCCCGGTCCGACGACAGCGAGGTGATCGAGGGCCTGGAGGCGGGCGCGGACGACTACGTCGTCAAGCCGTTCAAGCCGCGCGTGCTGGCGCTGCGGGTGAACGCCCTGCTGCGCCGCACCTCCCCGCGCGCCACCGGGCCGCTGCACGTCGGCGACCTGCGGATCGATCCTCTGGCGCGGGTGGTCACGGCGGCGGGCCGGACCGTGGCGCTGACCGACCGCGAGTGGCGGCTGCTGGCCGCGCTCGCCGCCCGGCCCGGCGAGGTGGTGTCGTGGCGGAAGCTGCTCGCCGAGGTGTGGGAGGCCGACGACTGGCTCGGCGGGCGGGAAATGGTGAAGGCCGCGATCTACCGGCTGCGGCAACGGCTGCACGACGACACTGCGCACCCCCGCTACGTCGAGACCGTGCGCGGCGCGGGGTACCGGCTCCGGCCCTGATGGCTTGGTAATGGTGGTGTCACCAAGCATCACCTCGTGGTGACGCCACGGGCCGCCGCTGGTACCTACCGTTCTGATCATCCCCGACGACGCCGTCCGGGACCGATGATCTCGACAGGGAGAGTCCCATGCACAAGACGATGGCCGTGCTCGCGGCCTTAGCGCTGACCACCACCGCGTGCTCCCAACGCGCTCCCGAAGCGTCCGGTCCCGGCAAGGGGGTCGTCGTCGCGTGCGGCGCGGCCGAAGACTGGTGCCAGAAGGTGACCGCCGGCTTCACCGCGAAGACCGGCATCCCCGCCAACTACGTCCGGCTGTCGAGCGGCGAAGCCGTCGCCCGGTTCGCCGCGTCCAAGGACAGCCCCGAGTTCGACGTCTGGCACGGCGGCCCCGCCGACGGCTACCAGGCCGCCGCGGACCAGGGCCTGCTGCAGAGCTACACCTCCGAAGCCACCGGCCGCATCCCGGCGAAGTACCGCGACCCGGCCGGGTTCTGGACCGGCGTGTACGTCGGCGCGCTCGGCTTCTGCTCCAACCGCGACGTGCTGGCCCAGAAGGGGTTGACCGCGCCGACGTCGTGGGACGACCTGCTGGCGCCGGGGTTCGCGAAGCAGGTCGCCATCGCGCACCCGGCGACCTCGGGCACCGCCTACACCGCGCTGTACACCGTCGTCGGGCTCAAGGGCGGCGAGGAGAACGGGCTGAAGTACTTCCAGGAGTTCGGGAAGTCCGTGCTCCAGTACAGCAAGAGCGGCAGCGCGCCCGGCCAGATGGCGGGCCGCGGCGAGGTCGCGACCGGCGTGGTGTTCTCCCACGACTGCGTGAAGTACCAGGAGGAAGGCTCGTCCTCGCTCGTGGTCACGTTCCCCGAGGAGGGCACGGGGTACGAGGTCGGTGCGGTGGGGATCCTGGCGAAGGCCCGGAACCTGACCGCGGCCAAGGCCTACGTGGACTACGCGGCGAGCGCGGAGGCGCAGGAGATCGGCCCGACGGTGAAGTCCTACCAGCGGCCGACCTCGCCCGACGCGAAAGCCGCCGCGCAGGCGTTCGACCCGAACGCGGTGAAGCTCGTCGACTACGACGTCGCCGCGGCCGGCAAGGCCAAGAAGGGCCTCATCCAGCGGTTCGAGACCGGCGTCGCCTCGGCGCCCGCCAACTAGGCCGGGACGGGTCATGACACTGCTCAACCGCGTCCGCTCGAAGCCCGCGCTCACGCTCTCCCTCGTCGTCGTCACCGCCGTGCTCGGCCTCGGCCTGCTGTTCCCGCTGTTCCAGGTGCTGCTCACGGCGTTCTCGGCCGACGGCCGGGACGCGGTGGCCTCGCTGGTCGGCACGGCGGTCAACCGGGGCATCATCGTCAACACCGTGGTGCTCGGCCTGTGCGTCGCGACGGTGGGCACCGCGCTCGCGTTCCTGTTCGCCTTCGTGCAGACGCGGCTGGACGTGCCGTTCAAGAAGGTCCTGCACGTGATCGCCATCGTGCCGGTGGTGAGCCCGCCGTTCGCGCTCGCCACCGCACTGGTCGTCCTGTTCGGCCGCAACGGCGTGATCACCAACGGCGTTTTCGGGGTGGCGCACGACATCTACGGCCTGGACGGGCTGACGATCGCGCTGTCGCTGTCGTTCTTCCCCGTCGGGTACCTGACGCTGCTCGGGATGATGCAGCGGCTCGACCCGTCGCTCGACGAGGCCGCGACCAGCCTCGGGGCCAGTCGCACCAAGGTGTTCCTCACCGTGACGCTGCCGATGCTGCTGCCGGGCCTGGCGAGCGGGTTCCTGCTGCTGTTCGTGGAGGCCATCGCCGACCTGGCCAACCCGCTGGTGCTCGGCGGCGACTTCACCGTGCTGTCGTCGCGGGCCTACATCGCGATCACCGGTGACTACGACGTGGCGTCCGGCGCCGTGTTCTCGCTGTCGCTGCTGATCCCCGCCGTGCTGGTGTTCCTGCTCCAGCGGTACTGGATCGACCGGCGGAAGGTCTTCAGCGTCACCGGGAAGCCGACCGGGCGGCCGCAGACCTACCGCGGGCCGGTGGCGATGACCGCCTACGCGGTGGCGGTCGTGATCGCGCTGCTGATCGTCGTGGTCTACGCGACGATCGTCTACGGGGCCTTCACGACCGTGCCGGGCGTGAACAACGCGTTCACGTTGGCGCACTTCGACTTCGTGCTGTTCGGCATCGGGTCGGAGGCCATGATCGACACGACCGTGCTGGCGCTGGTCGCCGCACCGCTCGCCGGTCTGCTCGGGGTGCTGATCGCGTACCTGGTCGTGCGGAAGCTGCCGCGGTTCGGCCCGGTGCTCGACTTCGTCGCGATGCTGGGGGTCGCCGTGCCCGGCACCGTGCTGGGCATCGGGTTCGTGCTGGCGTTCCGGTCGGAGAACCTGCTCGGCGGGGTCGCGATCGTGCCGTCGCTGGTCGGCGGGTCGGCCGTGCTCGGCGGGTCGGTGGGGATCGTGGTCGTGCTGCTGGTCCGCAGCCTGCCCGCCTCGGTGCGGGCCGGGGTCAGCTCGCTGCACCAGATCCACCCGTCGATCGACGAGGCGTCGGCTTCGCTCGGGGCCGACGACTCGACGACGTTCCGCCGGATCACGCTGCCGCTGATCCGGCCCGCACTGGTGGCGGGCCTGACGTTCGCCATCGCGCGCTCGATGACGACGCTGTCGCCGATCGTGTTCCTCACGACCCCGGACACCAAGATCATGGCGTCGCAGATCCTCGCCGAGGTGGACGCGGGCCGGTTCGGCAACGCGTTCGCCTACTGCTGCGTGCTGATGGCCATCGTGCTGGTGCTGATCGGACTCGTGCGCCTGGTCGTCCGCGACGTGCCCGCGCGGCCCGTCCGGACGTTCACCCCCGTCTCGCCCGTGCTCGTGGGCGCAGTGAAGGAGTAGGACCCATGGCAGGCCACCTCGTGCTCGACGACCTCGTCAAGCGCTACGAGAACACCGACCCCTCCGCCCGGCCCGCCGTCGGCGGCGTGAGCCTCGACGTCCGGGCGGGCGAGTTCCTGACCCTGCTGGGGCCGTCCGGGTGCGGCAAGACGACGACCCTGCGGATGGTCGCCGGGTTCGAGGCGCCGACCTCCGGCACGATCGCGCTGGACGGCGCGGACATGCTGCGGCTGCCGCCCGACAAGCGGCCGATGGCGATGGTGTTCCAGAGCTACGCGCTGTTCCCGCACCTGTCGGTGTTCGAGAACGTGGCCTACGGGCTGCGGATCTCGCGGACCCGGCGGGAGCGGTTGGAGGAAGCCGTCGAGATCGCGCTGACCAGCATGAACCTGATCGGGCTTGAACAGCGGTTCCCGCACCAGCTGTCCGGCGGGCAGCAGCAGCGGGTCGCGCTGGCGCGGGCGATGGTGATGCAGCCGTCCGTGCTGCTGTTCGACGAGCCGCTGTCCAACCTGGACGCGAAGTTCCGCGAGCAGATGCGGCGCGAGATCCGGCTGCTCCAGCGGCGCATGGGGATCACCAGCCTGTACGTCACGCACGACCAGGCCGAGGCGATGAGCCTGTCCGACCGGATCGTGGTGATGAACGCGGGGCGGATCGAACAGGTCGCCACCCCCGCCGAGGTGTACACGCGGCCCGCGTCGGTGTTCGTCGGGAACTTCATCGGGCGGGCGTCGTTCCTGGCCATGCCGCCGGTCGTGCCCGTTGACGGGCAGGCTCGGGTGCGGGTGTTCGGGGAGGAACTGGACGTCGCCGCGCACCCCGACGCGGGCGGCGGGGCCGTGCTGATGATCCGCCCCGAGTCGGTGTCCGTGACGCCGACGTTCGACCACGGCAGCGGCATCGTCCGCAGCGCCGTCTACCTCGGCGCGGGCGTGGACTACGAGGTGGAGACCGACCACGGCACCGTGCTGGCGTCCGTCGCCGACCCGGACGTGGACCAGCTGCTGGTGGAGGGCACCAAGGTGGGGTTGGAGGTCGACGCGTCCCGCGCCTACCTGCTGCCACGGGGGTAGGGCTTCGCGGACACCGCAAATCCGCGGGCAAACCGGAGGAACGCACTCCAGCGTGCCCGCGGAAATGCGAGGATCTCACTATTCTTGTTCCGGGAATTCCTCACCAAGGCAAGCGAGTCATCCGCGGCGAACTCCAAGCAGTTGCTGCCTGCCCCGCTCCCGCTGAATGAACTTTTCCGCCACGACAGGCCTGAACAATCCATCCCAGCCACGGCGTCGTCCTCGTACTGCCCCACCTGCGCTCCCCTCAGCTTGGTCGCGCACCACCACACGAAAGCGGTACGACGTTCCAGCACAACAAGGGCAAGCAAGGGTGCTGCCGAGCGCACGCGTCCGTTGCGCTCCTCCGCTCCCCGCGGCCTCGGATCGCCTTCAGGTCCAACGTAAGTCCTGGGCTGCGGCGTTTCTACCGCCAGGCGAGGGAGTCGACGTGATCGGACAGAGCAAAGCGGTGGTCGCCAGTAAGCCGTTCAGCGCATGAACCCTGCCGAACGGCAGTCCACGCGGTGGCCTCTTCGCCCCAACGGGAGTCAGTCGATCATCAACGATCGGCGAGTTCGGCCAGCAACGAATCGATCACCGAATCCAACTGGTCCCCAGGGTGCGCGATCGACTCCAACACCATGAAGTGTTCGACGTACTGACTGGCGAGTTCGGGATCGTTTTCGATGAGAACGTCCCGGACCACCTGCTCCAACTGGACCACGTAGTCGATGTAGTCATGGTCATCGGGCGGGAATTCGAGGATCGCGAACGAACTCTGCATCGCGGGACGAACCCCCGCACTGAAAGGAAGGATTTGAACGTTGATGTTGGGGCTCTTGTTCAACTCCTTGAGGTGGAGCAGCTGCTCCCGCATCACCTCCGGGCCACCGATCTGACGCCGCACGGTCGCCTCGTCCAGCACGAAGAAGAACTGCGCACCATCCGGGTTGTCCAGCACCCTTTGGCGTTCGATTCTAATCTCCACGCGCCTTCGAGTTACCTCGGAATCGGTCTCATAGGGCTGAAAAGTCGCCTGAGCATAACCCCTGGTCTGCAGGAGCCCTGGAATGAACAGGAATTGGAACTGGCGAACTATCGAAGCCGATGACTCCATTGCCAGAAACTTGACGAATTCAGCACCCAAGCTGTCCTTGTACTTATCCCACCAGGCTCGCTGTTTACTCGCCCTGGACATGGCCAGCAAGCGGTCGACCTGGTCCTTGTCATTTATTTTGTACTGACTCAACAGCGCGCGCAGATCCGTTACCGTAACACCCACAGCACCCGTTTCAATTCTGATTATTTTAGACGTCGACCATTCGAGCGCATCTGCCACCTCCTTCTGGGTGAGGTGTGCTTGATCGCGGGCGCGGCGAAGCTCCGAGCGGAGCCTGCGCTGCTGGACCACAGGATTGAGCCCGTGTCCGTCTGACATGCCTGTCCTCCCGATCCTGCGGTTCACCGACAGCTACCCAACACCTGTAGCAACCTGTGAGCTGCATGGCTACTTGCGGGCAGGCGGCCAGCGTGGTCACTGTCGGCTACCTTCTATCGCGCTAGGGCGCGTTATGTTACCGCTCAGAGTGCTTCCTCGCTCGAGAGGGTCGCAGATCGAGGGTGCTTCGTCGCTTCAGGGGGCCAAGGACTGAGGGCATTTCGTCGTGGCACAAGCAAACGCCTAATCAAGCCTGCTTGTCCGCGCACGAGCAGCGGCGCAGCCGTGAGCCGCCCAGGACATCGTCGATTTCCATCGCACGAGGATTGCGGTGACGCCGGGCGCGACAAGGCACGGCTCGCGTGGCAAGAGGCCTTGGAGGTGCTCCGAAGCCCCTTGTCACGCCGACGCCGAACGCATCCGCAACAAGATCATCCAGCAGTGACCTGGCGTCGCACTCCGAGGCGGGCGGTCAACCTGTCCACGGTCACGTCCCACGTGAGCACTCCGTGCAGCGCGCTCCGGACGGTGTGGGCGTAGTCGAAGGCAGCAGGCAGGTCTTGCAGCACGCGCTGCACCGCCGACGTCCAACGTGCGGCATCGACATCGACTTTGTCGTCAACCTGAACGATCATGAGTTCGGCTATCCAACCGAGGTGCGTCCTCAACGTCTCGGCCAACCCGCACTTGTTGCTGACCAGCACCGGCGTCCCCAGCCCGATCGCCTCCAGCGCGGCGAGGCCGAACCCGTCAGCACGGGAAGGCATCACGCACAGCACCGCTCGCTTGAGGTCGTGACTGATCTGCTCGAAGTCGTCGGTGAACGGACGGATGTCGATCCGATCACGAGCCATGCCGGACAGGACGATCAAGCTGTTGCCCAGTGCAGCGCACTCATCCGCGGGTGCGCCCCGCACCAGCAGTTCGGGCATCGGCCTGCCGTACCCGACCTGCACGCCGGCGACGGCGCGGGCGGCGATGTCCAGCCCTTTCAGCTGAACATCCGCGGTGCGCCCCAACACCACGACCGTCGGCGTTGACGGCACCTGCCTGCGACGCGTGATGCCGTCGGGGGTGTTCATCCCCGGATCGAGTTGCAGCACGGACAGACCACCGAAACCATCACCTCCCACGGCCGCGGCATACCGGGCCAGCTTGGGACCCACGGCCGCCACGACATCAGCCCTGGCCATGATCCTCCGGCTGGCCTGCTCGCGAAGGTCGATGCGGCGGGCCACGTCGGCCCGATCCTTGAACGGCTCGATCTCCGGTGGGGCCCGGTGGATGACGAACACCAGCGGCACGCCGAAGTGGTCTTTGGCCAACGTCAGCGCCAGGCTCCCGGTGACCTGGTCGTGGCCGATCACGAAATCGGGGATCGCCTCGAACGGGCTGCCGTCGTGCCGGCGGAGCACCTTGCTCGTCGAGCCCTTCTCCACCTTGACGAGCGTGACGTCGCAAAGCGCCGCGTCCTCGCATTCCTCGACGGAAAAGGACTCGACGAGGCAGGCAACGCGAAAGCCCGCGCGCGCCAGTGCCGTCGCCAACGACCTGTTGTAGCTGGAGATCCCCCCTCTGGCCGGTGCCCATTCGTCGCCCACCAGGAGGAAGGTCCGCCTCGCGGGCAGTCCTTCGAACTCGTGCGTGCTGGTCATCGCCCGGCCCTCCACTGACTCCACCCGACAGTCCGGCAAATGCACCGCGACGCGGGCCGCTCCGAAACAGCGGTCAGGGCTTGCCGAAGACCCGCGCCTGTCAGCAGTTCGCTGTCACCTTGGCTGCCCTGCAGCAGAACAAGATCCACGGCTTCCCCAGGAGGAGGTCCGGACCTGGCGCGATGCGACTCCGTACGGAGGCAACGCCTTCGAACCGCGGTGTTGAGACCCTGCTGGTTCATCGCGCCCGTCCCTTCAGACTTGGGAAGCAATCTAGCCAAACGCCACATAGCTGTTTGTCCAGTAGCACACCAGGCCATAGCGCTTGGCAAGCACCCATGTGGGTTGTTGGCAGACTGTTACCGTGCAGCAAGCCAGATGACTTGACCCTACGGGTGGCCAAAACATGGACAGCCCACCCTTGTCCTCGCACGTCAAGGCAAAGGTGGGCTGTGCTCACCGCCCACGACGACATCACCGGCCACGCGTTCGAGCGTCGTGGCAGAAGTGTGCCCAGCGGGTTCGAGGAGGTGGTCGGGCTTCGCCCGACAGAGGCGGCTAGGTCTGCTTGGCCTTCTCCAGGGCTTCGGCTGCCTTGCGGGCCATGTCCGCGACGGCCGCCCGCCGGGTCGCATCGGCCTCGTAGTCCTCGCGGCGGTCGCGCACCACGCGGGCCGGGATGCCCACGGCGATCTTGTAGTCCGGCACCTCGCCGCGCACCACGGCGTGCGCACCCACGACGCAGCCGCGGCCGATGACGGTCCCGCGGGTGATGGTGACCTTGGTGCCCAGCCAGGTGTCCGGCCCGATGCGGACCGGGGACTTCACGATGCCCTGGTCCTTGATGGGCAGGGTGATGTCGGCGGTCACGTGGTCGAAGTCGCAGATGTACACCCAGTCGGCGACCAGGGTGGCCGCGCCGATCTCGATGTCGAGGTAGCAGTTGAGCGTGTTGTCCTTGCCGAACACGGCCTTGTCGCCGATGCGCAGGGAGCCCTCGTGGCAGCGGATCGCGTTGCCGTCGCCGATGTGGACCCAGCGGCCGATCTCCAGCCGCCCGTAGCCAGGACGGCAGTGGATGTCGACCTTCTTGCCGAGGAACACCATCCCCCGCAGCACGATGTGCGGGTTGGCGAGGCGGAACTTCAGCAGCCGCCAGTACCGGACCAGGTACCACGGCGTGTAGGCGCGGTGCCGCAGCATCCAGCGCAACGACGCCATGGTCAGGAATCTGGCCTGCGCCGGATCACGGCGGGAGCGGCTCCACTTCGCGGCAACGGGCGAGCCCCACATGCTGGTCACAGCAGAGGACCGTAGTCGATGCGCACGACCTCCTCCGCGAGCAGGCGCTCCAGGGTGAGCACGACCTGCGGCGTGTGCCGGGTGTCCAGGCGGGTGGCGTGGACGTCGCGGGTCAGTGGCGCGCCCGCGATCGGTCGGGCGACGACGGCCGCCGCGGAGTGCCGCAGGGACAGCCGCGGCAGCAGCGCGACGCACAAGCCTGCCTCGACCAGGCCGATCACGGTGTGGAAGTCGTCGCCGTCGAACCGCAGTTCCGGGCGCACGGCCGCGAGTTCGCGGACCGCGTCCAAGCGCAGGCACGCCTGGGGCGTGGCGACCCAGGTGTCGCCCGCCAGGTCCGCGAGGTCCACCACCGGCTGGGACGCGAGCGGGTGCGTGGCGGACAGCACCGCCAGCACCGGCTCGCGGACGAGCCGCCGACGCCGGAGCCCGGAGGGCAGCGGGACCGGGTCCAGGTCGTAGTCGAACGTCAGCGCCAGGTCCAGTTCGCCGCGGGCCAGTGCGACGTACGCCGCGTCGGTCTCCACCTGCCGCAGCGCGATCCGGACGCCCGCCAGCCGGGCCAGCGCGCCGGGGACGACGTGCGCCGCCGCCGAGGCGAACGCGCCGAGCCGCACGTGACCGGTGCTGCCGTCGCGGACGGCGTCCAGTTCGGCGGACGCGGTCGCGAGCACCGCGCGCAGCCGGAACTCGGCGTCGAGCAGGACCTGTCCGGCCTGGGTGGGGCGCACCGGGCGGCGTTCCAGCACCCGCAGGCCGACGCGCCGCTCAAGTTCGGCGATCTGCTGGGACACCGCGGGCCCGCTGTACCCCAGCTCCACGGCCGCGGCGGCGAACGAACGGGTGCGGACGACCGCTTCGAGGGTGGCGAGCAGGCGGGGGTCCACGGGATAAGCATCGCTTACCCCTGGCGAAGTAGCCATTGCTTGTGCTTACCGCCGAGGCGTCACAGGATCGGGGCGTGGAACGAGACGTGGTGGAGCTGCTGACGCGGCTGGTGGAGATCGACTCGGTGAACCCGTCCCTGGTCCCCGGCGCGGCGGGCGAGGGCGAGATCGCCGGGTTCGTCGCGGACTGGGCACGGCGGGCCGGGCTGCGGGCCGAGGTGGTCGAGGAGACCCCTGGACGGCCGAGCGTGGTCGTGCGCTCGAACCGGACCGGTGATGGGCGGACGTTGCTGCTGTGCGGCCACCTCGACACGGTCGGCCTGACCGGTCCGCTCACGGCGAGGATCGACGGCGACCGGCTCTACGCGCGCGGGGCGTACGACATGAAGGCCGGGCTGGCCGCCGCACTGGTCGCGTGCCGCGAAGCCGACCGCGCGGGGATCGGCGGCGAGGTGGTCGTGGCGGCGGTGGCGGACGAGGAGCACTCCAGCCTCGGGGTCCAGCAGGTGCTCAAGCACGTGACGGCCGACGGGGCAATCGTTTGCGAGCCGACCGAGCTGACCGTCGTGACCTCGCACAAGGGGTTCGTGTGGACCGAGATCGAGGTGATCGGCAAGGCTGCGCACGGGTCCCGACCGCACCTCGGCGAGGACGCCATCCTCAGGACCGGCCCCGTGCTGGTCGCGCTGGACCGGCTCAACGACCACCTGCGGGGACGCGAACACCCGAGGCTGGGACCGGGCACGCTGCACGCGTCGCTGATCACCGGCGGCCGGGAGGAGTCGACCGTGCCCGACCTGTGCGTCCTGACCGTCGAGCGCCGCACGCTGCCCGGCGAGACCGTGGCCGACGTCGAGCGGGACGTCGCGGACCTGCTCGCGGCGTGCGACGTCCGGGCCACCAGCCGCACCACGCTGTCCCGCGAGCCGTTCGAGACCGCGGAGGACCACGCGTTCGTCACCGAGGTGGCGGACGCGGTCGGCGCTGTGCTCGGCCGACCAGCCGAACTCGCGGGCGCCTCGTACTGGGCGGACTCCGCGTTCATCGCCGCCGCGGGCATCCCGACCGTCCTCTTCGGACCGCCCGGCGACGGTGCCCACGCCGAGGTCGAGTGGGTCGGTCTCGAAGGGACGGTCGACTGCGCTCGGGCGCTCGTGGCCGTGGCGAAGGGGTTCTGCCGATGACGTTCACGCCCAACCCCCACTTCCGGCCCTCTGCCGTGCCCACGCCCGCCGGGGCGGAGGTGCAGGAGTTCCACCGGGGTCTGCCGGGGTACCGGCCCACGCCGATCCGGGCGGTCGAGGGGGTGCTGCTGAAGGACGAGTCGGACCGGTTCGGGCTGCCCGCGTTCAAGATCCTCGGGGCGTCCTGGGCGGTCGAGCGCGCCGTGCGCGCGTGGCCGGACACCCGTGTGCTGGTCACGGCCAGTGCGGGCAACCACGGCCGGGCGGTGGCACGGGTGGCCGCCCAGCGCGGGTTGGGCTGCCGGATCTACCTGCCCGCCGTGACGAGCGCGGGCCGGGCCGCCTTGATCACGGCCGAGGGCGCCGACGTGGTGCGGGTGGACGGCGACTACAACGCCGCCGTGGCACTGGCCGAGCGGGACGCGGCCCAGCCGGGCGCGGCGCTGGTGGCGGACACGGCGCTGGAGCCCGCGTCGGGGCCGCCGGAGTGGGTGATCGACGGGTACTCGACGCTGTTCCGCGAGATCGACGTGGACGTGGACGTGCTGCTGGTGCCCGCCGGGGTCGGGTCGCTGGCGGCGGCCGCCGTGCGGTGGGCGGTGCACGAACGGCCGGGGACGGCGGTGGTCGCCGTGGAGCCGGTGACGGCGGCGTGCGTGACGGCGTCGATCGTCGTGGGCCGGATGGCGGAGGTGGCCACGCCGGGGACGACGATGGCCGGAATGGACTGCGCGACGCCGTCGGCGGTGGCGTGGCCGACGTTGCTGCACGGGTTGAGCGGGACGATGACGGTGACCGATGGTCAAGCGGGACAAGCGATGCGCGAACTGGCGCTCGCGGGCCTCACGATCGGCGAGTGCGGTGCCGCGACGGTGGCGGCGTGGCGGGCGGACGGCACGCCGGGTCGTTCGGTGCTCTGCGTAGCGACGGAGGGAGCGTCCGATCCGGACGCCTACGCCCGCGCCTTGTCTGCTTGACGACAAGAATTCTTCACCGTGTGGAGTTGCCCGGTGACCGTGGGTATGGTCCGCGTCCATGCAGCGAAGAGGTGTCCTGACCACCGTTGTGGCCGCGGCCGCACTCGTGTTCGGCGTCTGCGCGGCTCCGGCCGCGCTCGGTGAACCCGAGGCACTGGCCGAAGATCCCGCATCCCTCGTCAACCCCCTGATCGGTACGACGAACCTCGGCAACACCTTCCCCGGCGCGGTGGCGCCGTTCGGCATGCTGGCGTTCAGCCCCGAGCTGTCCAGGGGCAACGCGACCCGCGCGGCCGCCCCCGGCGGCTACCGCTACGACGTCGACAAGGTGCGCGGGTTCAGCCTCACGCACATGTCGGGCACCGGCTGCGCGGGCGGGTCCGGCGACATCCCCTTCTTCCCGCACGTCGGCGAGGTGACGACCTCACCCGCCGCCGACGCGACGGACGCGGTGTACTCCAGCACGTTCAAGCACGAGAACGAGGTCGCGAAGGCGGGCAGCTACTCCGTCGGGCTCGACTCCGGGGCCAGGGCCGAGCTGACCGCGACACCGCGGACCGGGACCGGGCGGTTCACGTTCCCGGCCGACAAGCCCGGCACGGTGCTGATCCGCACGGCCAACTCCGAGACCGGCAGCACGGCGTCGGACGTGACCGTCGACGCGGCGACCCGAACGGTCACCGGCTCGGTGACCAGCGGCAACTTCTGCGGCTACATCAACCAGGTCGGCAGGCGCAGCTACTACACCCTGCACTTCGTCGCGGAGTTCGACCAGCCGTTCACCTCCGTCGGCACGTGGCAGGACAACGTTGTCACGCCCGGTTCCACGACGTCGACCGGCGCGACGACCTACGGCACGGCCGGGTGGCCGGTGGTGGGCAGGGGTTCCGGCGCGTACCTCGGGTTCGACACGGCCAAGGCGCCGGTCACGAACGTGCGGATCGGCATCTCCTACGTGAGCCTGGCCAACGCCAAGGCGAACCTGAAGGACGAGAACCCGCCGAAGCAGACCTTCGAGAAGACCCGAGACAACGCGGTCAAGGCGTGGAACAAGCAGCTCAAGCGCATCCAGGTCGGCGGCGGCACCCCTGAGCAGCGGACCACGTTCTACACCGCGCTGTACCACTCCCTGTTGCACCCCAACGTGGTCAGCGACGTCAACGGCGAGTACTGGGGCATGGACGGCAAGCCGCACCAGGTGTCCAGGAAGCAGAAGGTCCAGTACGGCACCTTCTCCGGCTGGGACGTCTACCGGTCGCAGCTCCAGCTGCTGACGCTGCTGGAACCGGACATCGGCTCGGACATCGCGCAGTCGCTGCTCAACCAGGCCGACCAGAACGGCGGCGTCTGGGACCGGTGGACGCACAACTCCGGCGGCACGCACGTGATGAACGGCGACCCGTCCGCGCCTGCGCTGGCGGGCATCCACGCATTCGGCGGCACCGACTTCGACGTGAAGTCCGCGCTGAACTCGCTGGTCAAAGCGGCCACCGTGCCGACGCCGCTGGACCTGAGCCGGGACGGCTGGGCGGTCATGTCGGTCGGCCAGCGCCCGTCGCTGGACAAGTACCTCGACCTGCACTACATGCCGTCGGTGTCGAACGCCTGGGGTGGCGCGGCCGAGACGCTGGAGATGTCCACCGCGGACTTCGCCCTGTCTGAGCTGGCGAAGGACGTGAAGGACCCGGCGACGGCGAAGGTGTTCGCCGAGCGCTCCCAGTGGTGGCAGAACAACTTCGACCCGGTCGCGCACAGCACCGGCGGGTACGTCCGCAACCGCAACGCCGACGGCACGTGGGTCCGCGACTTCGCGCCCGGCACGGAGAACGGGTTCGTCGAGGGCACGTCCGCGCAGTACAGCTGGATGGTGCCGCACAACGTGGCCGGGCTGGTCGAGTCGATGGGTGGCCGCGACCGGTTCAACCAGCGGCTGGACACCTTCTTCCACCAGGCGGACGGCAGTTGGGCGCTGAGCAACGCGGGCCCGGACAAGGCGGCGCTGGACAACGAGCCGTCGATCAACTCGCCGTGGCTCTACTCCTACACCGGCCAGCCCTACAAGGCGCAGCAGACGATCCGCCAGGTGCTGAACACCATGTGGGGCAACAAGACCGGCGGCATCCCCGGCAACGACGACCTCGGCGCGATGTCGTCGTGGTACGTGTTCGCCGCGATGGGCATGTACCCGCAGGTGTCCTCGCGCGCCGAACTGGTGCTCGGCAGCCCGCTGTTCCCGAAGATCAAGGTGAACCGGGACAGCGGCCGGGACATCACCATCACGGCTCCGCAGGCCGCGGCCGACGCGCCGTACGTGCAGTCGCTCAAGGTGAACGGCAAGGCGTCCACCAAGCCGTGGCTGCCGGAGTCGTTGGTGCGGAAGGGCGGCAAGCTCGACTACGTCCTCGGCACGACGGCGAACACCGCGTGGGGCTCGAACCCTGCCGACGCGCCGCCGTCGTTCCGCGACGGGGAGCAGCCGATCGACCACTCGCAGCCGTTCTACCTGACCGTGTCGCCGACCAGCCCGACGCTCGCGCCCGGCGGGTCGATCGAGGCGGCCGTGCAGGCGAAGCGCCTGTACGACGGCGATCCGGCGGTGACCTACGCGATCACCGGCGACAGCGCGCTGATCTTCACGCCCGCGACCGGCACCGTGCCGATCACCGACTCCGGCGCGAAGTTCACCATCTCCACCGAAGCCGGGACGCCGCAAGGCTTCTACTCGGCCACCGCGACGGTGACCGTCGCGGGCGCGAAGCCCGTGGTGCTGCCGCTGACGGTGAAGGTGGCACCGCCGGGCAGCATGTTGGCCGCCGTCAACAACATCGGCGTCTCCGACGACAAGGGCTCCGAGGAGGCCGACTTCGACGGCGGCGGGTACAGCTACTCGCGGGAGGCGCTCGCCGCGGCCGGGCTCACCTCCGGCGGCACGGGCTCCGTGGACGGCCTGTCGTTCACCTGGCCGAACTCGCCGGAAGACCGGGCCGACAACGTGATCGCCAACGGCCAGGACATCGACGTCAGCGGGACGCGGCTGTCGTTCGTCGGCGCGGCGGCGGACGGCGGGCGCACGGCGGCGGGCACGGTGACCTTCACCGACGGCACGACCGCGCCGATCGACCTCGGGTTCAGCGACTGGACCCTGGGCGGCGGCTCGCAGAACCCGGCGTACGGCAACGTGATCGTGGCCAAGACGCCGTACCGCAACCAGATCGGCGGCGGCAACGAGCAGGTGGTGACGCACATCTTCGCCACCAAGACGTACACCGCACCCGCGGGCAAGGTGCTCAGGAGCGTGCGGCTGCCGGTCAACGGCGGGCTGCACGTGTTCGCGATCGCCACCGCGTAGGCGTGGACCGGGAGTCGGGTTCACCCGGCTCCCGGTTTACCGGTGGTGGTGTTCGGGGCAGCCCACCGGTGAAGGAGGTCGCCATCGTGTTCAGCGGAGTCCTGTTCGACTTCTCCGGCACCCTGTTCGACGACCGGTCGGTGCTCGACCCGGCCCGCGAGGCCGTCGGCGACAACGTGATCACGCGGGTGCTGGCGTGCGTCGACTCGCCGGAGGGCATCGCGGTCCGGAAGGGGTGCGACGTGTCGCGCGAGCGGCACCGGGCCGTGTGGACGGCGCTCATCGCCGAGTCCGGCACGTACAGCTCGAAGGTGGTCGACGCGATCTACCGCGTGCTCACCGACCCGGCCGCGTGGACGCCGTACCCGGACACCGCGCGGGTGGTCACCGCGCTGCACGAGCGCGGGGTGCGGGTGGGCGTGGTGAGCAACATCGGCTGGGACATCCGGCCCGCGCTGGCCAACGCGGGCGTGCTGGACTTGCTCGACACCGTCGTGCTGTCGTGCGAGCACGGCGTGGAGAAGCCCGACCCGGCGCTGTTCACGCTCGCGTGCGACAAGCTCGGGCTGGCACCGGGTTCCGTGCTCTACGTCGGCGACGACCCGGTCAAGGACGGCGCGGCCGTCCAGGTCGGGATGGCGGTCTACCTGCTGCCGAACGACCGGTCGGCCGACCGCGACCGCGGCCTGGACGCGGTGCTGGGCCTGGTGCGCGGCGAGCGCTGACCGCCGCTGGTGCGGCCTTGCCGGGGAGCACTAGGGCCGCACCAGGACCTTGCCCAGCACGCGGTCTGTGATCAGCCGGTCCAGTTCCGCGGGCAGGTCCGCCAGGTCCGCCTCGCCGGTGATCAACGGCTCCACGACGAGGCCGTTCGCCAGTGCCGCCATGGCACGTGGGAAGTCCGCCGGGCCGGTGCCGTAGCTGCCGCCGACGACCACCGGTTTGCCGCGCCAGCCCGCCATCCAGGCGGATTCCCGGCGCCGCACGGTGTCCAGGTCGCAGTCCAGGCCGGGCAGGCGGTCGCCCGCCTTCGTGCCGCCGTAGAGCATCACTACCCCGCCCGGCCGCACCAGGTCCAGCGCGTCGCGCAGCAGGTCGGGGACCACGAAGCTGGTCGCGACCACCACGACGTCCTGGCTGCTCGGCGGGACCTCGCGGCCGAGCGCACCGGGTAGCACACCCCGTTCCGCCAGGAACGCCAACCGGTCGTGACCGCGGTTGTGCAGGGTGACCTCGGCGCCGCCCAGGTCGGCCAACCCGGCGATCAGCACCCCGGCCACGCCCGCGCCGAGCACGGTGACCGAGCCCGGTGGCGTGCCCAGGTGCCGCGACGCCATCGCGACGCAGTGCGCGGCGCACGCGGTGGGCTCGGCGAACACCAGGGTCCGCGCGCTGACGCCGTCCGGCGCGACCGGCAGCGCTCGGACCAGGTCCTCCTCCGAGCCGGACACCCAGAGCGCACGGGCGAACCCGCTCCCCCGGTGGACCGGGACGTTCGGGTCGAGGCAGACCCGCGTGCCGACCGGCAGCACGCCGTCCTCGACCACGCCGACGAGTTCGTGGCCGAACTGGCTCGGGCCGCCGCGCACGCCGGTGATCTCCTTGAGGTCCGAGCGGCACACGCCCATCAGCTCGGTGCGCACCAGCACGCCCGGCGACCCGTTGCGCGCCAACGGGTCGCGGGTCAGCCTGGGGCCGTCGGGGGTCAGCGCGACGGTGAGCTGGTCCACACGGTCTCCATGGCGTCGGTGAACCGGTCGGCGATCAGGTGGGCGTCGGCGACCGTGAGGACCAGCGGCGGGCGCAGCTCGATCACGTTCCCGAAACCGTGCTCCGACACCCGCGTGATCACGCCGAGGTCGGCCAACGCCCTGCTCAACGCCGTCGCGAGCCTCGGCGACTTCGCCCCGTCGGGCTCGGCCAGTTCGACGCCGAGCATCAGGCCGACGCCGCGCACGTCGTCGAGGAAGTCGAACCGCTCCCGCAACGCCGTGAGCCGGTCGTGGATCACCTGCCCGGTGGCGCGGACGTTGGCCAGGAACTCAGGCCGCCGCACGATGTCGAGCGTCACGACGGCCGCCGCGGCGGACAGCGTGTGGCTGCCGTAGGTGAAGCCGTGCAGGTTGCGCGGCATCCCCACGAGGTCCTCCTCGGTGATGATCGCCGCGAGCGGCAGGCCGCTGCCGGTGAGACCCTTGGACACCGTGATCATGTTCGGCGCGACGCCGAAGTGGTCGGCGGCGAACAGCGAGCCCGTCCGCCCGAGGCCGGTCTGGTTCTCGTCGAAGATCAGCACGATCTCGCGGTCGGCGCAGAACTCCTTGAGCCGCTGGAGGTAGCCGGGTGGCGGGACGACGTTGCCGCCGACGCCGCTGATCGGCTCGATGACCATCGCGGCCACGCTGCCGGTGGAGGCGTAGGTGATGAAGTCGTCGATCCGGTCGACGCACAGCTTCCCGCAGGTGTCCGGGTCCTGGGCGTAGAAGCAGCGGTGGCAGTACGGGTCGGGCACGTGCAGCGCGCCCGGCATGTGCTGCTGGAACGGGGCCCGGATGCGCGCGGAGCCGTTCCACCCGGCGGCGGCGACGGTCTGCCCGACGTGACCGCGGAACGGCACGATCACGTCCCGCTTCCCGGTGTGCCACTGGGCGATCTTGATCGCGCCCTCGTTCGCCGTCGACCCGCCGGAGCTGCGCAGGTTGACCCTGGTGAGGTTGGGCGGGGTCAGTTCGACCAGCTGCCGCATCACCCGGTTCGTCGGGTCGGTCTGGAACGACGAGCTGGCGAACACGAGGTCGTCCACCTGGCCCTTGATCGCCGCGACGACCGCCGGGTGGTTGTGGCCCAGCACCAGGTTGAACGTGCCGGACACGCAGTCCAGGTACTCGCGGCCGTCGGAGTCCCACATCCGCACGCCCTCGCCGCGCACCAGCCGCACGTCGCCCAGCTCGTAGTAGGCGTCGTCCTTCGGGTTCACGCCCGTGACCGGGTGCATCAGCGCAATCCCAGACTGGCGAGCTGGGTGTCGACCCACCGCTCCAGCGTCCACGGTTCGGCGGCCTCACGGCGTTTCCGCGCCGCTGCGGCCCGCTCCTCCGACGAGGCCAGCAGGGCCGCCGCGATGGCCTCGGCCTGCTCGGAAACGTCGAACGGGTTGACCGAGCGACACACCTCGGCGAGCACCTCGGCCGCGCCGAGCATCTCGGACATGATCACGTCCGCGTCCCGGCGGTTGACCAGCGGCGCCTCGAACACGCTCAGGTTCTGGCCGTCCACGGTGGAGTTGAACACCAGCAGGTCGGCCCGCTCGAAGCAGCCGAAGCTGTGGTTGACCTCGTTGTCGCAGTGGGTCCGC
>JBDSAJ010000803.1:0-5717 GCA_039922235.1 Umezawaea sp. | reverse complement strand
CACCGTCCTCGGCGACCGCGTGGAAGTCGGTGGTCGTGACGTCGGCCGGGGTCGGTTGCAGCGCCGCGGTCTGAGCCATCATCGCCTCGAGCGCGACCCGGCGGGTCGCGACGTCGCCGACCGCGGGGTGCGGGGCGTCGGCCATGGCCTCGATCATCGGCGCCAGAACGGCGGCGATCTGGGGGTCGACGGTGAACGTCACAGCGGTCCTTCTTCCTGGATATCCGCAAGGACCGGATCGACGGTGATCGGGGTCGGGACACGTGCAATAAACGGACGATATCGTCCGTTTATACGGCTGTCAACGACACCCGTGATCGGTCGAGCTGCGATGATTGGTGCTGTGAGCGACGAACAGGACGAACCCGTCCGGCGCCGCGGCCTGCGGCTGGACGCGGCCGAAAACCGCGACCGGGTGCTGGCGGCCGCCGCGATCGCGGTCCGTCGGGACGGGGTCGCGGTGCCGATGGCCACCATCGCGGCGGATGCCGGGGTCGGCATCGGGACCGTGTACCGGCACTACCCCTCGCGGGATGCCCTGCTCGGCGCGTTGACGCACCGGTCCTTCCAGATCGTCCTCGAGACCGCCAGGAGAGCCGCCGCTCTCGACAAGTCGGCGATCGACGGGATCCGCTTCTTCCTCGAGCAGACCATCGAGCACGGCTCGGACCTCGTGCTCCCCATGCACGGCGGGCCGGCGCCAACCGATCAGGCCACGGTCGCGGTCCGCGACGAGGCGCACCGGACACTGGGCTCGATCCTGGAGCGGGGGCAGCTTGACGGCACGATTCGAACCGGGGTCACCAGGGCGGACATCGTCACCTTCGGCGCTTTGCTGGCGCAGGGCCTGCCCCACGTCACCGAGTGGAAGCTCGCCGCACGGCGTCAAACCGACATCTACCTCGCCGGCCTCGTGAACCGCACCCGTTGAGCACGCTTCCAGAGCCAGATCATGGTGTCGGTCGGCACGCGGTGGGGTAGACGGAGTTTCCCGGTCAGCGCGGTTTGCCGACGAGATAGGCGCGCCGGATGGTCTTCGCGCCATCGCCGGTACGCACGTGCACGGCCACCTCATTCGTGTTCCCGGTCAGGCCGGTGACCTCATGGCCGGTCAGCACCGGCACGCCGAGCTCAGCCACCCACTCGCCGAGCAGCCGCTCGAGTGCTTGCTGCGACAGGTGGGTGCTGCGCCCACTCACCCTCAGTGAGCTGGAGGGCGCCGGAACCGACCACCCCTAGTGGATCTTCCACCCGGCGGTTGAGGGGCGGTTTCCGGTGGTACCCGTCCGACATCTGCCGGTGACGGGAGGGTGTGGCGATGGCTCGGGCGATCTGGAGCGGCGCGGTCAGCTTCGGGCTGGTCACGATCCCGGTGGCGCTCTACAGCGCCACCCACGACCACGCGGTGCACTTCAACCAGTTCGAGCGCGACACGGCCGATCGGATCCGCTACCAGCGGGTCAACGAGCGCACGGGCAAGGAAGTCGACTACTCCGACGTCGTGAAGGGGCACGACGTCGGTGGGGGTGAGTACGTCGTGGTCGAGCAGGAGGAGTTGGACGAGATCGCGCCCGGCCGGTCCAGGACGATCGACATCGACACGTTCGTGGACCTCGACGAGATCGACCCGATCTACTTCCAGAAGAGCTACTGGCTGGGTCCGGCCAAGTCCGAGTACGCCCGTCCCTACCGCCTGCTCGTGCGCGCGATGGCGAAGACCGGCAAGGCCGGTATCGCCACGTTCGTCATGCGCGGCAAGCAGTACCTGACGGCGATCCACGCCGACGGCGACCTGCTGGCGCTGGAAACCCTCTTCTTCGCCGACGAGATCCGCGATCCGGCCGACGTCCTCGACGAGCTGCCGACCGGTGACCGCGCGAAGCCGAAGGAGGTCACCATGGCGACCTCGCTGATCGACTCGATGAGCGGTCCGTGGCGGCCGGAGGAGTACCGCGACACCTACACCGCCGAGGTCGAGAAGCTGCTGCGCGACAAGCAGGCGGGCAAGGAGGTCATCGCCGCCGAGGAGCCCCCGGAGGCCACCGAGGTGGTCGACCTCATGGAGGCGCTGCGCCGCAGCGTCGAACGCACCCGCAAGGGTGGGGCGAAGCCGAAGAAGTCCGTCGACCTGTCGGAGCTGTCCAAGGCGGACCTGGACCGGCGAGCCCGTGAACTGGGTATCGCAGGCCGGTCGAAGATGAAGCGCGCCGACCTGGAGGAAGCGGTCCGCGAGGCCTCCTAATTTGGTCCACTGTGGACTGGACTTTCACAGGTTCGCGCACAGGTTGCGTCGGTAGCATCGGCCGCGCGGTCCGGGACCCGGACCGCTCGCGGAGCGAAAGGACCGATGTGCGCAGGTTCCTCGGCACGGCCGTGTCGCTGGCGGCCACCGCGGGTCTGCTGGTCACGCCCGCCGCCGCACCGGCCGACACCCCGATCGACAACGGGCTCGCGCGCACGCCGCAGCTGGGCTGGAACGACTGGAACACCTTCGGCTGCGCCGTGACCGACACCCTGATCCGCGAGACGGCGGACGCGCTGGTGTCCAGCGGGATGGCCGCGGCGGGCTACGAGTACGTCACGGTCGACGACTGCTGGTCGCAGCTCACCCGGAACGCCGACGGCGACCTGGTGCCGGACCCGGTCAAGTTCCCGCACGGCATGGGCGCGCTGGCCGACTACGTGCACGGCAAGGGGCTCAAGATCGGCATCTACTCGTCGGCGGGAGTGAAGACGTGTGCGGGCTATCCCGCGAGCCTGGACCACGAGCGGCGCGACGCGGCCCTGTGGGCGTCCTGGGGCGTCGACTACCTGAAGTACGACAACTGCGGCAACACGGAGGGGCGGCCCGGCCGGGAGCGGTTCACGGCCATGCGGGACGCGCTGGCCGCAACCGGGCGGCCGATCCTGTTCGCGCTCTGCAACTGGGGTATTGACGACGTCCGGTCGTGGGGGCCTGCGACCGGCAACTCGTGGCGCACCACGGGTGACATCACCGATTCCTGGGCGTCGGTCATGGCCATCCTCGACGCGCAGCCGGACTGGGCGTCGAGGTCGAGACCGGGCGGGTGGAACGACCCGGACATGCTGGAGGTCGGCAATGGCCTCACCGACACCGAGGCACGGGCCCACTTCAGCCTGTGGGCGCTGCTCAACGCGCCCCTGATCGCGGGCAACGACGTGCGCACGATGACCGCGGCGACCCGGTCGATCCTGACCAATGCAGAGGTCATCGCCGTCGACCAGGACTGGGGTGGCAGCCAGGGCACCAAGATCGGTGACCTCGGCGACCAGGAGGTCTGGCGCAAACCGATGTCGGACGGTTCGGTGGCGGTCGTCCTGCTCAACCGCGCGGACAGCGACGCCACCGTGTCGACCACCGCTCGCGCCTTGGGATTGGACAGCGCTCCCGCTTACGCGGTGCGGGACCTGTGGGCCCGCACCACCGGTTCGTCGGACGGCACGGTCAGCGCCGTGGTGCCCGCACACGGCGCGGTGATGGTCGTCGTGTCCACTGAGGACTGACACCGACGACCGGGCCACCGCCGCCCGCGCGCGGCGGTGGCCCCTGCGGTCACTCCTTGCAGGTCTTGCCGGTGTTGATGCAGTCGACCAGGCGCTTCATGATCTGGTCGGACATGACGTTGCCGAAGTCGTCGTGGTCGGTCTGCGGGTCGTGCTTCTCCGCGGGGAACGAGTCGATCTTGTACTGCGCCGCCTTCTGGACGTCCTGGGGGATGTCGTAGGTCAACGTGATGCGCAGCTGTGGAATGGCCTTGAAACCGTTCTGGCACTTGCCGTTGGCGTCGGCGAACGCGACGTGGTCGCGGTGGTTGGCGCTGTCGGTGTTCTTGCCGTCCCAGCAACCGGGGAAGTCGTGGACGCGCTTGACCGCCGCGCCGTTCGGGCAGATCGTGTACTTGGTCAGCAGCACCTTGTCCTCGAAGCCCGCACAGGTCCAGGAGGCTTTGGTGTTCTTGTCGCCGTTGATGGAGCGCTTGGCGTCGCCGTAGAGGATCAGCAGGCCCTTCGGCATCGCCTCGACCTTGCCCACGGGGTTGCCGCGGAAGGTGAGTTCGGCGGACTTCGGTCCGATGACCTCGCCGTCGTTGCCCTCGAGCTCCTCGTCCTTGCCGGTGCCCTTGCCCTTGGCAGCGTCCTTGCCCGCAGCCGCATCCTTGCCCTTGGCCGCGTCCTTGCCGGCAGCCGCACCGAGCTTGCAGGGCGCCAGCTTCTCGAGGCCCTGCGGCTTCTGGCCCTGTCGTCCGATCGCGATGGCGATGCGGTCGATGGTCGCGACCCGCTTGTCCTTCAACGGTCCCAGGATCGCGTTGTTGACGAAGCCCTTGTCACCGGCCTGGGCCTGCTTGGTGTCGGCCAGCCGCTTCTCGGCTTCCGCCTTCTGGGTGTCCAGCAGGGTGAGGTTCCGGTCGACCTCCGCCTTCGCCTGCTGGGGGACGTTCTTCACCTGCGACTTGACGTCGGGGCACTCGATGGCGGCGGCTTCTCCTCCAGCCTCTCCCCCGGCCTCCTCTTCACCCTTGTCGATCCGGATGACGGGCCAGTAGTAGGCGGACTTGTCACCGTTCTTGCAGGTGGTGCCGCCCGCTTCCAGGCTCTTGAGGTTCGAGTTCCGATCGGTGGTCAGGTTGCCGACGTAGTCGTGGAGGTGCTGGGCACCGTTCGCGACGCCGGGCGCGGCGATGAAGTTGTCCGGGTTGAAGTGCCCGTTCTGGTTGGTGCCGCAGTTGACGGTGAAGGTCCCCGTCGTCGCCCCCTTCTGGGGCTTCGGGGTCTTCACGTTGGCCTTGACCTTGGTGACGTCGACGAAGAGCGACGGGTCAGCTCCGTCGGCCTTGGCCTCTCCCTGGTCACCCGTGCTCGTGATGACTACGGCCAAACCGACCGTCAGCGCCAATCCGGTCAATCCGGCTGCGAGTTTCGTGCGCCGGGAGAACCGGTGCTGATGCCCTGTGGAACGCGCCATGGTTGTGCACCTCGTAGGTCGTACGCGCGGATATCGCCTGCATCGGCGACACCGGGAAGTACGTACGGATGAGCGGACGCCCCTCATCCACTTTCACGCCGTTATCTTCTCGTAATGAAGATCGACCGGTCGGTCCACAGCGGCTCGCGCACCAGGAGTTTCATCAGGACAGTCCAAGTGAGTCCAGAAATCGGTCTCGGTCAGCCCCGTCCGGCACCGAATCCGGGTCGGCCCGCCGCAGTTGGAGGAACCCGAGATAGGTGGCGTACATCGACAGCGCCGCCCGCTCGGCCGCCTCCTCCACGCGCCCTGCCTGCACGAACAGGCCGCGCAGTATCGCCAACCGCCGCCGGTGCGCCTCGGCCAGCACGCGCCGCACCTCGGGAGAGTCCACATCGGCCTGGAGCGCGATCTCGATCCCCCGACCGGGACCGCCCGCGAACGCCACCTCCGCCAACGCCCGCAACTTCGCGGCCGGATCGGACAGGTCGGCCACGGCCGCGGCGACGCGGTCGGTGCCGACCTCCAGCCAGCGCGCGAGCGCGGCCGTGACGAGCGCTTCGCGGTTGGCGAAGAACCAGTAGAAGCTGCCCTTGCTGGCGCCGATCTGCTTGGCGAGCGATTCGACGTTGACGGCGCGGACGCCGCCGCGCGCCATCGCCTCGATCGCGGGCAACAGCCAGTCGTCGGCGGTGAACTTCGCCTTCCCGGTGCGAGCCATGCTCTGTAC
>JBDSAJ010000802.1:0-3305 GCA_039922235.1 Umezawaea sp. | reverse complement strand
ATGGACCGATGAGGAAGCTGATCACCCTGCTCGCGGTCGTCCTGCTGCTCGCCGGCTGCTCGCGCCAGTGGGAGGGCGATCTGAAGTTCAAGGTCACCCGGATCGGTACTCCTTCGGAGTCCACCGTCGGCAATCCCGTTCCGGCCCGTGTCAGCCTCGACCTCGACCAGGACGAGCCGAACTCCGTCACGCCGCTCGGCAAGCAGCACGGTGCGGACCTCGACCAGTTCCCGTCCGACGTCAAGGTGGGGGACCAGGTGGTCTGCAAGGTCAAGCAGTCCGACGAGAACGGGTTCGACGGGGGGAACGTCAAGGTCGTCATCGGCCCCTGCCAACGGGCTTGAGCGTGCGTTTCGTCACGTCAGCACGGGTTGGATGGGGTGGGTTCACCCCATGTTCGCCGTACACTCGGGTTGCCGACCGACATCGTCGCTAGGGAGCACTCGGTGGTCACCGACCAGTCAGACGCCGGCCGCACAACCACCCCACTCGAAGACACACTTGACTCCGACCCGCGCGAAGAGTGCGGTGTGTTCGGTGTTTGGGCCCCTGGCGAGGACGTCGCCAAGCTCGCCTACTACGGCCTCTACGCCCTCCAGCACCGCGGCCAGGAAGCCGCGGGCATCTCGGTGGGCGACGGCAGCCAGGTCGTGGTCTTCAAGGACCTCGGGCTGGTCAGCCAGGTGTTCGACGAGCAGGTGCTGCAGTCGCTGAAGGGCCACGTGGCCGTCGGGCACTGCCGGTACTCGACGACCGGCTCGACGACGTGGGAGAACGCGCAGCCGACGTTCCGCACTACGGCGGCGGGCAGTGGGCTGTCGCTGGGCCACAACGGCAACCTGGTGAACACCGCCGAGCTGCTGGAACGGGCACAGAAGCTGGGCATCACGTCCCGCAACGGCGCCACGACGGACTCGGACCTGGTGTGCGGGCTGCTGGCCGCGACGGCCGCCGACATCGGCATCGAGCAGGCCGCGCTGGAGCTGCTGCCGACGTTGAAGGGCGCTTTCTGCCTGACGTTCTCCGACGAGAACACGCTGTACGCGGCGCGTGACCTGCACGGTGTGCGGCCGCTGGTGCTCGGCAGGCTGGAGCGCGGCTGGGTCGCCGCTAGCGAGACGGCGGCGCTGGACATCGTCGGCGCGTCGTTCGTGCGCGAGGTCGAGCCCGGTGAGCTGATCGCGATCGACGAGAACGGGCTGCGGTCGACCAGGTGGGCGACCCCGGAGCCGAAGGGCTGCATCTTCGAGTACGTGTACCTGGCCCGGCCGGACACGACGATCTCGGGCCGGGGCGTGCACGCGACTCGCGTTGAGATCGGCCGCAGGCTCGCCGTCGAGCACCCGGTGGAGGCCGACCTGGTCATCCCGGTGCCGGAGTCCGGCACGCCCGCGGCGATCGGCTACGCGCAGGCGTCGGGCATCCCGTACGGGTCTGGCCTGGTCAAGAACGCGTACGTCGGCCGGACGTTCATCCAGCCGTCGCAGACGATCCGCCAGCTGGGCATCCGGCTGAAGCTGAACCCGCTGCGCGACGTGATCCGCGGCAAGCGGCTCGTCGTCGTGGACGACTCGATCGTGCGCGGCAACACCCAGCGCGCGCTGGTCCGGATGCTGCGCGAGGCCGGTGCGCTCGAAGTGCACGTCCGCATCGCGTCGCCGCCGGTCAAGTGGCCGTGCTTCTACGGCATCGACTTCGCCTCCCGCGCGGAGCTGGTCGCGAACGGCCTGGACCTGGACGGCATCCGCCGGTCGGTCGGCGCAGACTCGCTCGGCTACGTGTCGCTGGACCAGCTGATCGCGGCGACCGAGCAGCCGAAGACGCGCCTGTGCAGCGCGTGCTTCGACGGCGACTACCCGATCCCGCTGCCCGCGGACGCGCTGATGGGCAAGCACCTGCTTGAGGGCATCAAGGGAGTAGCGGGCTCGGCCACCCCGGTCCTGCCGACCGGGTACGGTGCCGAGGACGCCCTGCAAAGGCCCTGAATCCCCCCACGATGGAGCACGTTGACGTGAGTGCCGAGACCGACAACGCCAAGGCGACGTACGCCGCGGCCGGAGTGAGCATCGCCGCGGGAGACGAGGCGGTGGAGAAGCTCAAGCCCTGGGCGGCGAAGGCGCACCGCCCCGAGGTGCTGGGCGGTATCGGCGGGTTCGCGGGCCTGTTCCAGCTCAAGCTCGACCGCTGGAAGGAGCCGGTGCTCGCGGCCTCCACGGACGGCGTCGGCACCAAGATCGCCGTCGCGCAGGCCATGGACAAGCACGACACCATCGGCCACGACCTGGTCGCGATGGTCGTGGACGACCTGGTCGTCTGCGGTGCCGAGCCGCTCTTCATGCAGGACTACATCGCGGTCGGCAAGGTCATCCCGGACAAGATCGCCGCGTTGGTCAAGGGCATCGCCGAGGGCTGCGTCCTCGCGGGTTGTGCCCTGCTCGGCGGCGAGACGGCCGAGCACCCAGGCCTGATGGGCGACGGCGACTACGACATCTCCGGCACCGGCGTCGGCGTGGTCGAGGCGTCGAAGATGCTCGGCCCGGACCGGGTCAAGCCCGGTGACGTCGTCATCGGCATGGGCTCGTCCGGCCTGCACTCCAACGGCTACTCGCTGGCCCGCCACGTGCTGCTGGAGATCGCCAGGATGCCGCTTGAGGGCCACGTCGAGGAGTTCGGCCGCACCCTCGGCGAGGAACTGCTGGAACCGACCCGCATCTACGCCAAGGACTGCCTCGCGCTGGCCGCGGAAGCCGACGTGCGCACGTACGCGCACATCACCGGTGGTGGCCTGACCGCGAACCTCGCCCGCGTCCTCCCGGCAGGCGTGCACGCCGACCTGGACCGCGGCACCTGGACGCCGGAACCCGTGTTCGCCCTGATCGCCCAGCGCGGCCGGGTCGAGCGCGAGGAGATGGAGAAGACGTTCAACATGGGCGTCGGAATGATGGCCGTCGTGTCCCCCGAGGACGTCGACCGCGCGCTGGCCGTGCTCACCGCCCGCCACGTGCCCGCCTGGGTGCTCGGCGAGGTCAACAAGGCCGAGGACGCCGACGCGCCGCGCGCCACGCTCGCCGGAGATCACCCGAGGTTCTGAGGCAACCCCCTCGGTCGCCGTGCCGTTCTAAGCGGCGACTGAGGGGAGGCCGAGTGCGGGATCGAGACAGGGCGTTCGCCGAATACGTCGACGCGCGTGCGTTGGTGATGCGGCGAACCGCATACCTGCTGTGCGGCGACTGGCACCGGGCGGAAGACCTGGTGCAGACGGCGTTGACCAAGCTCTACGTGGCGTGGCCCCGGTTGTACCGGGA
>JBDSAJ010000801.1:0-14156 GCA_039922235.1 Umezawaea sp. | reverse complement strand
CGCCTGCGCGGTCTCGTCCTGGAGCGACTCGGGGAAGCCGAGCTCGTCGTCCCAGCCGCCCTGGCCTGCCGTCTCGACCCGGTCGCCGATGCGCACGGCCTGGCTGTAGTGCACGTCTTTCCGCAGCGTTTCGCCGTATCCGGGCGTGAGGAAGAACTCCGGCTCGCTCATGGCGTGTTCCCTTCGATGACTTCAAGCTTGAAGTCAAGGTAGCCCAACTTCAAGCTTGAAGTCAAGCGAGTATCACTTCAACCATGAAGTAAGCTGTGTGGCGTGGAGTGGCTTAACGCGGACGAGAAGGAAGCCTGGACCGGGCTGGTCTCGATGCTGCTGCTATTGCCAGGCAAGCTGGAGGCGCCACTGCACCAGGAGTCGGGACTGAGGCTCTTCGACTACCTGGTGCTCAGCCACATCTCGGAGGCGCAGAGCAACAGCATGCGGATGAGCGAACTGGCGTTCCTGGTGAACGGGTCGTTGTCGAGGTTGTCCAATGTGGTCAAGCGGTTCGAACAACGTGGCTGGGTGGTGCGTTTCCCGGATCCCGATGACGGCCGGTACACCATCGCCTCGCTGACCGACGAGGGCTACGAGGTCGTCGTGGCCGCCGCGCCCACGCACTTGCGCACCGTCCGGCAGTTCGTGCTCGACCTGCTCACCGCCGACGACCGCCAGGCGTTGACGCGAATCGCCGCCAAGCTGCGCGTGACGATCCCGCAGCCCTGACCCGCCGCCGCGGTCGATGTAGCAGCACCACGAACAATCCGTCGCCCAGGAGGACCTCTAGGCCGCGGCGTGCTGCGGGTTGATCCGGTACATCCGGGCCCGGAACCGCTCGTGGTCGACGGGGTCGTGCCGGACGGGGACGTGGTGGCCGGTGTGCAGGTCCAGGTGACCCCAGATCCCCCGGTGGTCCTCGTCGTGGATCCAGCGGCCACAGATCATCACCGACACGGTCCGCCCTGGCGCGGCGATCGAGGTGACCTCGTGGTAGTCGCTCGCGAAGATCCTGTTGGTGGCGCCGGGCATGTTGGACACGCTGCCCCGCCGCACCGGCACCCCGGACGCACTGCGGTGCCAGTGCTCGTCCTCGTACCCGCCGAGCACGGGGTGGGCCTCCATGACCTCCCACGGATGGGTGTGCGGTTTCGCGGTCTCCCTGCTGCGCAGGTCGGGGCGGTACCAGATGTTGATCTTGATGGTCAGGTCCGTCGTCTGCGTGAGGACGAACTCGGCCTTGCAGCCGAGCGGGACGCCCGCGTCATCGTCGTCCGGGCTCGGCACCAGCCACCACCGGACGGGGTTGGCGAACGTGTCCCAGGTGAGAGCGGGCTGGTCGGGTGCGTGCACGGCCAGACCTTCGCCTGCCGCGTCGAACAGTTCCTCGTCCAGGGTGATGCCGGGGATGATGGTCAGGCTGCGCATGGAGTTCTTCCCGTCGGTCGCGTTGATCACTGCCCACCACGGTGCCCGCCTCGGCGGGCGCTGGGGAGAGGTTTCCCGGTGCGCGCTCGAACGCGAAACCCTGGAAACCGCACGACCTGCACTGCCCACCCTCGATGCCGAGGTCGCGGAAAACCGGCGGCAGGCGGGGCGTCGGCCGGTAGGGTCGTCCACGTGGATCTGGACGACACCGCCGCCCGGCTCGGAGTACCCGTCGACGACGTCGACCGCGTGTACCAGCTCGCCGGTGACCGGCCGTCGGCCCCCCTGCCCGCCAAGGCCGACGCGCCCGCGATCCTCGACCGGCTCGCGGTGCAACCGGACGACGCCGCCGAGATCATGGCGGGCTGGCCAGACCCCGACTCTCCCTTGTGGACTCCGAAGTTGCGCTGGCTGCTCGACCGCTCGATCGCACTGGTCCGCAACGATCTCGGGGGCCACGGCTGGCTGTCGCCCGGTCCGGAGCTGCCGCGCGAACGGGGCCCCGCCTGGCGGCACCTCTACGTGTACGCGTACCTGGCCCTGGTCGACGTCGTCATTGGGTACCACCGCGACCACGGCATCGCCGATGCCGTGTCGTGGACGACCCTCGCGGACCTGGGCCGCAACCTCGCGATCGACCGGCGGATGCGCCGCGAGGGCTGGCCGGTCATGCAGAGCTGGCTGACGCTGCACGCGCGGGGCGGCGTCTACGAGTTGGGCAGGCTGCAGCACCACCGCGGTGACACGGCCATCGGCCTGCACATCCCCGAGTCGGGGCCGATGACCCCGGAGGCGGTCGAGGCATCGCTCGACGAGGCCCGCGCGTTCTTCCCTCGCCACTTTCCCGACGAGCACTACACGGCGTTCTACTGCGGCTCATGGCTGCTCGACCCGCAACTGCAGGAGTACCTGCCAGGGGACTCCAACATCGTCCGGTTCCAGCAGAGGTTCGACCTGGGGCCGCACGAGGAGCAGGAAGGGCTGAACGCCGACGTCGAGGCGCTGCGGTTCGTGTTCCGCACCCTGACCACGCCGCTCGACCAACTCCCGCGCCGCACCGTGCTCCAACGCGCGATCGTCGACCACCTGAAGGCCGGCCGCCACTGGCACTGGCGCAGCGGCACCTTCCCGATCTAGTGCGGTAACCATTGACGTATCACCAGGGACCACCACTCCAGGGCTACGGCGACATCCTTCTGCGTGAGGCGGAACAACGCGGCCGTGCACGACATGAGCAGGGCGGGGTTACCTGCTCGACTGGTTCTCCTGATCAGACGGCCAGCTTCGCGAAGACGATCGTGTTGTCGCGGTAGCTTTTCGCGGTGGTGTCGAACGAGCCGCCGCAGGTGATCACCCGCAGTTCGGGGCCGGTGGTGTCGCCGTAGACCTCGTCGGTCGGGAACGTGTCCTTGGGGACCTGCTCCGTGCGGTACACCACGAACGTCCGAGACCGACCGGCTTGGTCGGTGACCAGGATCTGGTCGTTCTCCACCACCTCACGCAGCCGGTAGAAGATCCCCGGCTCCTTGTTGCCGTCCACGTGGCCGAGCAGCACCGCCGGGCCGGTCTCGCCGGGCTTCGGCCCGAGCCGGTACCAGGCGGCCTGCATCGGCTGGTCGACCGGCGGCACCTCGATCGTCTGGTCGGCGTTGAGCCCGACCTCCACCAACGACGACTTGGCGCCGATGCGGGGGACCTCCACCTCGATCGGCGTCGCGGGCGCGGTGCCCGCGTCGACGGTCGAGGTGGGTACCTGGACGGCGGGCTGCGCCGTCACCGGCACGGACGTGGCCGAGCACCCGGCCAGCAGGAAGGCGAGCAGTGCCGCCGGCAACAGGCGCACGGGTCAGGCCTTGGCGGTGGCGCCGCCGCCGGTCTCCACGCCACCCTTCGGCTTGACCTTGACCTGCGGCTGCGTCGCCGGGGCCGCCGCAGGGGCAGGGGCAGCGGCGGGCGTCGACGGGGTAGCGGCGGGCGTCGACGACTCGGTGGTCGGTGCCGGGGTCACCACGACGGCTTTCGGGGTCGCGATCGTGATGGCCTCGTCGGCCACCGTGATCGCGGTCCGCGCCTGGCTCATGCCCTGACCGACCGCGATCCGGTCGTCGTGGGTCTGGCCGGGGATGACGCGGTCGAGGTACACCTGCGCGTCGTCGTCGACCTTCTGCGCGGTGGCCTTGACGGCCGGAGCGGCGTCCAGGACGGCCTGTGCCTCGGCGGGAGTGGTCGCCGCGTTCGCCGCCGCCTTGAGCGCGTCGGCCTCCGCCTTCACGGCGATCCCCCGGTCCCGGAACGCCTTCGCCTCCTCGGACGGGTGACGCTCGACGGGCTGCGCGGCAAGCGCCGCGGTAGGCGCCGCGATGACGGCGGGCGTCGTCGCCACGGTCAGCGCCGCACCGACGAAAACGGCCGAAACGACGCGGCCGACGTTCTTGTTCACGTTCTTCAGTCCTTTGATCGACGACGTGGTGAAGGCGTCGAGGAGTCCCCCATGGACCGCCCCCCAGCTGCGATTACTCCACCACATTGGCCCCTGAGCCGCAAATCGCATTAAAGCTCCCGGACGACCCGGCACGGATTGCCCACCGCGAGCGCACGGGGTGGCAGGTCGCCGGCTGTTCGAGGGCGTGGCGGGCGACATCGATGTCCTCGTCCCTTGCCACGGGTCAGTCGGCGGAGCTGATCAGGTACACGCACGGACCTCTAGTGCTGGGCGCCACCCTGAGCGAGGAGCCCCGACCGCGCCGGGGCAGCCAGGGGCGTTCACCGCGACGACTACGCCGGGTGGCGCGTCCTACTCCCCCACCGTCGGCGTGCTCGGCGCGGAGCGGACTTCGCAGATCAAGGGCATCAGCCTGCGGGTCGACTCGTACGTCGAACTGCTCAACCTGGACCAGTGAGCGTCGTCGTCGCGCGTGCCCGGTCCGAGCGGAGGCGGACGGCGTGCGCTCGGCGGTGGACGGTACGAAGCGGTGCGCGCGGCCGGTGCCGAACCGGCCACGCTCGCACCGTCACCTCACCCGGTTGCGCCGGCCGGTGTCCACCACCAAAGTGGTAGACGGTGGGACGACCGACATCGGGAACGACGACCGGCACAGCACCACCAGGGCAACGCCGCCGCGGGCGGAGCGCTCCTGTCGGCCTTCGCGGCCGGAGCCCTTGCCGGATCCCTCGGCTACGCCAAGAAACCTTGGGGTGCCTCACATCCGGACCGGGTCGTCCTCGTGGGCCTGTTCGCCACCGCCATCCCGTTCGTCGGGATGGCGCTGGTGTCGAGCACTGCGGCGGCCGCCGTGCTGTTCGCCGCCGCCGGCTTCTTCACCGGGCCGACGTTCAGCGCACTGCTCGCCATCCGCGACCGGGAAGCGCCAACCGAGATGCGGGCACAGGTGTTCACGATCGGCGCCGGGGTGAAGGCCTCGACACCCTCTCCGGCTACCTCCTCGACCGCCTGGAGCACGTCCCCGGCATCACGAAGGTGCGCAGCCACCTGGCGACCCGGTCGACCCTCGAGGCCAGCCAGTGGCGCGAGGGCGCGCTGGACGCGGAGCAGCGCGGCCTCCTGCACGCCCGCAGCAGAACCCGATCCGGCCACACCACAGCTATGCAGCCCGCCGACCACCGCATCGTCCGAGCGCTGAACATCGACGGGCGGATGTCGTTCGAGCAGCTCGCCCTCCACGTCGACCTCGGAGCCGGTGCCGTGCGACGCCGATTGACACGACTGGAGGAGGCGGGGCTCATCACCTTCCGCTGCGACACCTCGCGCCACCTGTCCGGACGCAGCGTCGCCGCCGTGTTCTTCTGCTCGCTCGACGTCCGCGACATCGACGAGGCCGAGAAGCGGATCCGCACGCTGCCGGGCGTGCGGGCGTGCACCCTGGTCGCAGGGCCCTACAACGTGATCATCGACGCGTGGCTCCGATCCACGGCGGAGGCCCACGACTTCGAACGCACGATGGCCGAGGTGCTGCCCGCGTTGCGCGTCCAGGACCGATCGGTGGTGCTGCGCACGGTCAAGCTGCTGGGCCGCGTCCTGACCACCGAAGGAAGATCGGTGCGGTCCGTGCCCCTCACGGCCGAACCGGACACCGGCCTCACTCCGCGTCCGTCGTAGGCGTTGAGAACCCTTCGAGCGGCACCGTGGCCAGGACCACACCTTCTCCTGGGCCACCGACAGCTACCTCGACGACGAGTTCGGGAGCATCAGCCCCACCTCGGCGCAGTACTACGACGGGTTCCAGTCAGGCGCGGCACACTTCACGTCCAAGTCGACGGTTCCCAGCCTGACTCAGGGCTACGTCATCGCGATCAAGTACGCCGACTCCGCGGGCGGCACCGGCGACGCGACCGGGCACATGCTCGTCGTCGGCGGCACACCGCAGCTGTACAACCGCGACAACAACACCTCGACCCGCGAGTGGGCCGTGCCGGTGATCGACAGCACCAGCAACCCACACGGCGTGGGCCAGCACCTGGGCCGGGTCGCCCTACCAAGTTGTACCCGGACGCGCGCAGGTCGGGCACCACCGAGTACAGCGGCGTCGGCCGGGGCTGGATCTTCATCAGCACCACGTCCGCCGACATCCCGACCGGTCACTGGTGGGGCGCGAACGAGAACGTCACCGACGAGTACAAGCCGGTCACGACCCGCCCGATGACCTTCCGCGCCCTCTCCTGACCCAAGAGTCCTGGTAGCAGCGCCACGAGGGTGTCGCCCTCTCCGCAGGCAGTGGGTACAGCACCGAGGCAAGAAGTCTTGTGCGGTCAACGCTTTCGCCTTGATTCCGCTGTCCGGACGACGACGGCGCCGTGTGCCCGCGACTACCGTTCGAATCGATTCAGCGGACATCTTGCAACGGAGCAACCATGCCCAAATTACGCACGCCCGCAAGCATCCTCGCCCTGGCCTTGGCCCTTCCTCTGGCGACCGCGCCCACCGCGCAGGCCAGCACCACCATCACCGAACTGCCCGGCCTGTCCAGCTACCCCACCCACCGCACGATCGCGGTCAACGACCTCGGCCAGGTCGTCGGCGTCGCCGAAGGCAACGGCAAACCGCATGCCGTGCGGTGGACGGCGAGCGGCACCATGGCCACCGATCTCGGCCTCGGCAGGCCCTCCGGGCTCAACCAGGTCGGCCAAGTGCTCGTAGAGGAAAGCGTCAGCCCCACCGGCCCCTACATCCAGCGGCCCCGGATCTGGCAGGACGGCAAGGTCACCGACCTCACTCCCAGCGGCTCAGGCTTGGTGATCGCCTCGGCGATCAGCAACAAGGGCGTGGTGCCGATGACGTACTCCACCTCGCCCTCGGGATACCACCAGGAGAAGGCGGTGGTGTGGCGGGACGGCAAGCACGCGTCGTTGCCCGTGACCGGACCGCACCTGTGGGTGGGCGCGGTCAACGACGCCGGCGTGGTCGCGGGCTCGAAGGCCCCCATGTTCGGCACCGACGTCTACGCGTTCCGCTGCCCGGACACCACGACGTGCAAGCCGCTGGCGACCGTGCCGGGGTCGGGCTTCTACTCGGTGAAGGCGATCAACGAAGCGGGGGTGGTCGTCGGCAACCGGGAGACCAAGGCGTTGCGCTGGGCAGGCGACCAGGTGACCGTGCTGTCCACGTCCGGCGCGGTGGCGAACGGCCCGCAGTCGATCAACGAGCGCGGTGACGTCGTCGGGTGGACCACGGACGCGACCGGCACGCGGCGGGCCACGCTGTGGCCGGGCGGCGGCAAGCCCGTGACGTTGAACGTGCCCGACCGTTCCGAGGCGGTCGCGGTCAACGACCGGGGTGACGTGATCGGCTGGACGGGCAACGCCGGCGCGGCCCGCGCGTTCCTGTGGCAGAACGGGAAGGTCACCTACCTGGGCGCGCTCGGAGGTGCGCACAGCCAGCCGGTGGCGTTGAACGAACGGGGCACGATCGTCGGCGAGAGCACCACCGCCGACGGCACGCTCAAGGCGGTGAAGTGGACCGTGACCAGCTGACCCGTCGCCGCTGGAACCGGTAGCCCGCCCAGAATCGGTGATCAGGTACCGGGGTTGGGCGGGGTTCGCGGCGCAGGTGGTGGGTGGCCGACGTGCGACTCGGCCACCCACACCTTTGCCTGAACAGAGCGGACTCACATTCGCTCACACTTCAGGTAACAGCAGCAGTTGCCCCGGACTACGCTCGGATCGAAACTCTCCGACAGTTGCGGTCAGCGCGGACCCGAGGGAGCTGCCGACGTGGTCGAGTCGCACGACATCGTTCGCCCGCCTGCCGAGCTCAGTGCGGCCCTCGCGGCCATCGGCAGCGCAACGGCCAGCGCCGAGCTCAGCCGCATGGGCATCCGCAGCGCGTTCATCCGCGGCCCGGTTTCGGTGACGCCCGGCGTGCGCGTGGCAGGCCCGGCGCTGACGCTGCAGTTCCTGCCGAAGCGGGAGGACCTCTACCCCGTCGACGAGTACGCCGAGCCGGAGAAGCAGCTGCACCGGCACGTCATGTACCACGCCCAGCCCGGCGACATGATCGTCGTCGACGCGCGCGGCGACATGAGCAGCGGCGTGTTCGGCGAGATGATGCTGACCTACTTCAAGGGCCGCGGCGGCGCAGGCGTGGTGGTCGACGGGTGCCTGCGCGACGTCGGCGAGGCCAAGCAGCTCGGACTCGGGCTGTGGATCCGGGGCGCCACGCCGAACTTCCACGCCCAGACCGACATCGTCCCGACCGCCGTCAACGTGCCGGTGGCGTGCGGTGGCACGCTCGTCGAGCCGGGTGACATCGTCGTCGCCGACGACGACGGGGCGGTCGTGGTGCCGATCAAGCTCGCACCCGCGCTGCTGGCCGCCGCCCAGGAACACGCGGAATGGGAGGAGTTCTCCCGGATCCGGCTGGCCGAGGGCGGCGACCTGCGGCTGTACTACCCGCTGTCGGACGAGGCCCGGCCCGAGTACGAGCGGTGGCGCGCCGAGCGAGGCCCGGCCTGACGGGCGCTCATCCCTTCACCGCCCCCGCGGTGAGGCCCTCGGTCAGGAACCGCTGCCCGAACCCGTACATGAGCACGACCGGGATGCTGATCAGCAGCGAGGCCGCGGCCAGCTGCCCCTGCGGCACGACGTCACCGAAGATCATCGACTGCATGCCGACGGGCAGCGTCTTGTAGTCGTCCTTGGTGATGAACACGAAGGCGAACAGGAACTCGTTCCACGCGTTGGTGAGCGTGAACAGCGCGACCGCGAGCAGGCCCGGTTTGGCCAGCGGCAGCACGATCCGGATGAACGCCCCGAACCGCGTGCAGCCATCGACCAGCGCGGCCTCCTCCAGGTCGGCCGGGATCGACTTGAAGTAGCCGACGAGCAGCCACGTCGCGAACGGCAGGGTGAACGTGGGGTAGGCGAGCACGAGCGCCCACAACGAGTCGTTGAGCCCGATCCCGCTCATCAGCTGGTACAGCGGGATGAACAGCAGCGCGCCCGGCATCACGTAGGTGAGCAGGATCATCACGGTGAAGCTCTCCGAACCCCGGAACTTCAGCCGCGCCAACGCGTAGCCTGCCAGCGCCGCGCAGATCAGGGCGATCACGGTGGACGCCACCGACACCAGGATCGTGTTGACGTACCAGGTGCCGAACGCCCTGCCGGTGAACAGGTTGGTGAACTGCTCGGTGCTCCACGGGGTGGGCCAGAGGTCGTCGGTGCGCGCGACGATCTGGTTGTCGGACTTGAAGGCGGTGACCGTCATCCAGTAGAGCGGGGCGAGCACGAAGCCCAGCAGGCCCACGAGCGCGACCCCGGTGCCGGTGCCGCCGACCAGTCGTGCGGCCAACTGGTTGCCCCGCGCGGCGAGCGCGGAGACGACCCGTCCGACGGCGGTCGCGAGCACCACGAACACGCCCAGCACGAGCGCGGCCTTCCACACGATGTGCGGCGACGCCCAGACCAGCACGAGGATCGAGCCCACGACGATCACCCACGGCAGCGCCGTGCGCTGAGCGGGGGTCAGCCGCCTGCGCCCCATGTCGGCCGCGCCCGGCTGGTCGCTGCGGCGCATCATCCGCACCAGGATCACCACGAGGATGCCGATGATCGGCAGCATCACCAGCGTGACCGCGGCGCCCGCGCCCAGCTGCAGCTGCTGGATGGCCTTCGAGTAGGCCACCATCACGTACGGGGCGGTGGCGTCCCCTGGTCCGCCCTGGGTCATCAGCCAGATCAGGTCGAAGTTGTTGAACGTCCAGATCGACGACAGCAGCACCGTCACGATCATGATGTTGCGCAACCCCGGCAGCGTGATGTGCAGGAAGCGCTGCCACGGCGAGGCGCCGTCCACCATCGCCGCCTCGTAGAGACCGCTGTCGATGGCCTTGAGCCCCGCGAGGAACGTCACCGTGAAGAACGGGACGCCCTTCCAGACGTTGACCAGGATGACCGCGGGCATCGCGAGCGCGGGATCGGACAGCCACTCCGCGGGCCACTTGTCGACGAGCCCGATCGCGGCGAGGAGGGGCCCGATCCCGGAGTCGGTGAGCACGACGTTGACGCTGCCGAAGATCGGGTCCAACAAGGACCGCCAGGTGAAGGCCGTGACGACCGTCGGCACCACCCACGGCAGCAGGATCACCCCGGCGATGATCGCCCGGCCGCGGCGCATGTGGTGCAGGATCAACGCCGCGATGAGGCCGAGGGTCACCTTGAAGATCTCGGCGTACGCGGTGAAGACGAACGAGTTGAGCACGCCCTTGTGGAACACGGCGTCGTCGATGAGGGCGGTGTAGTTGTCCAGCCCGACGAAGACCGTCTCCGCACCGTGGCGCTCCGTGGCGCTGGTGAAGACCGAGCTGATGATCGGGTACAGGATCAGGCCTGCGACCAGCAACAGCGTCGGCCCGATGAACACCGCGGCGAGGCGCCAGTCGCGCCCGAGCACCCGCTGAGACGTGGTGCGCGATGGTGACGCGCCCGGCGCCGGACGGACCGGCGCCGGGCGCGGACGCAGGACGGTCACTGCTTGTAGCCCTGCTGCTCGAAGACCTGGACGATCCGGGTGTGGGTCGAGGCAACGGCTTCGGCGGGCCGGGTGCCCTGGATGACCGCCTGCATCATGTCGGTCAGCAGGTAGGCGGCGGTGGCGGCCTGCTCGCCGGGGCTCGGGGCCTGGGGGAACGCGTAGCCGGTCCTGGTGGTCAGCGGGAGCGGCGTGCGGGTCTGCTCCCGCAGCGCGGGGTAGGCCGGGTCACCGCTGGTGTAGTACGGGTCGGAGTCCCACACCTTGTCCCACGAGGGGTTGACGAGGCACGGTGCTCCCTTCGCGACACCGAGCAGTGCGCTCCCGCCGACCATGAACTTCGCCACCAGCTTGGCGAGGTCGGGGTTCTTCGCCCCCTTGAACACGACGAACGAGTTGGACTCGCCGAACGCGAGCGGCTTGTCGATCGCCGGTCCGGTGGCGCCGTTGAACGGGTGGGTGTTGGCGTAGACCGGGTTGTTCTTGGTCTTCGAGTCGGCGTAGACGCTGAACTGGTTGAGCGTGAGCCCCAGGATCTGGGCCAGCCAGTTCTCGTTGTTGCTCGAGTCGGTCCAGCTCCCGATCCCCGGCGGCAGCATCGGCGCGTACTTCGGGTTCGTGTAGATGTCGCCGATGAACGTGACGGCGGCGACGGTCTCCGGCGAGTTGAACACCACCTTCGTGCCGGTGTTGTCCGCGATCGCCCCGCCGTAGGTGTTGATGACGTTCGAGATGAAGCCGTTGGCGTCGCCGGAGCGGTTCACCGTGAGTCCCCAGCCGAAGCGCCGCTTCGCCGGGTCGGAGACCGCCAACGCGTTGTCGCGCAACTCCTCCCACGTGTAGTGCGGTTTGAGCGGGAGACCCTTCTCCTGGTACCAGTCCTTGCGCAGGTACATCGCGGACGCGATGAAGTGGTACGGGATCGCGAACCAGCGCCCGTCGAAAACACAGTAGTTGGTCGCCTCCGTCGCGGGCTCCCCGTAGAGCTTGCGCATCTCCTCGACCACGTCGGTGACATCCGTGAGGGCGCCGAGGTTGTGGAGCTGCCCGACGAACCGCCGGTCGCTCACGAAGGCGAGGTCGCGGTTGGTACCCGCCTTCACCTCGGCGTCCATCTTCGCGACCATGTCGCCCGCGTCGCCGGAGACCAGGTCGTTGCCGACCGTGGTGCCGGTGGCCTGTGCGAACACCTGCAGCGACTTGTTCAGCGCCTGGTTGGCGGCCTCCGCGTACAGCTTCTGCGAGAGCATCCCCACCGACCCGCCGCGCAGCGAGGCCGCCTGGTCGAGCAGGGCCTGGGGCACTTGGACGTCGACCTGCGGCGCGGCGGGACTGCCTCCGCCTCCGCACCCAGCGAGACCGAGCACGCCTAACGCGCTCATCCCGAGGAACGTGCGCCTGGACCACTCCGATTTTTCTTCCATGACCACTCCTCTCGCGTCCGATCGAGCGGACGCGTACCGACGGGGCGACGTTGCAACCGGCGGTACAGCGAGGCGAGCGCCACGCTGCCGGGTCGTTCATGCGGCGAAGGACGCCGACCTGCTGATGCGTTGTCCTCGCAGTACTTCGAACAGGCTGGTCGAGCCACGGGGTCGCCACAGCGGTTCGGGCGGCGCCGGGATCTCGGGCGTGGACGTGGCGAGTCCGGTGCCGATCAGCCCCAGCCGGATCGGCGGGATCGCAGGTGCCGCCATGCCTCGTCCGTCCTCGTCGTCGGTTCCGGATGTCGGTCGTACGGTGCGCTAGCGCCGCCGGGCGGCCCGTTTGGTCTGCCGCTCCTTCTCCGCGAGGAGCGCGGCGTTGTTGCTCAGGTGCTTGCGCATCGCCGCGCGGGCACCTTCCGGGTCGCGCGCCACGAGCGCCTCGTAGATCTCCGTGTGGTCGGCCGTGGCGCAGCGCAACGCGGCAGGCGCCTCGTTGGTGATGCGACGGCTGGCCGTGCCGAGCCAGCGGGCGGAGTACATGATCCGGTCGAGGATGCGGTTGTCGGCCGCCCGGCAGATCTCCATGTGGAACTCGTGGTCGACCTCCAGGTACGCGTCGGGATCCGCCTCGAGCGCCGACATGCGGTCGACCTCGCCCCCGAGCCTGGCCAGGGTCTCGTCGGTGATGCTGGCCGCGGCCATCGCGGCGAGTTCGGGTTCGAGCAGCACGCGCATCTGGTGCAGCTCCTGCAGCAGCTCGGTGACGGTCTCCGCGGGCAGCCACTCGATCAGCAGCGGGCTCAGGTAGTCCCACTCCGCGCGGGGGCGCACGACGACGCGGCGGCCCTGCGCGACGTCGACGATGTCCAGTGAGGCGAGGATCTTGAGCGTCTCCCGCGCCACCACGCGGGACACCCCGAACTCCTGGGAGATGTCCAGTTCCGACGGGAACGGGCCGTCCTCGATGGCACCGCTGACGATGCGCCGGGTCAGGTGTGCCGACACCTGCACCGGGAGGGTCCGGACCTTGACAGCGTCCGGAGACTCTTGTCTCCTTTGCATGTCATCAGCTTATCGGACAAGTTTGACATCGCGGTAGTGCGTCTCATATGAGCGGCCCGGCGGCGGGAGAGCAATGCGGATCGTGAACGTCACGACGGCGGTGGTGGCCTACCACGGTCAGGCCACGCTGGTGCGGATCGACACCGACGAGGGCATCAGCGGGTTCGGCGAGGCCAATCCCGATGCCGGCGCGGGCGCCGTCGTCGGAATGATCGACTTCCTGAAGCCCCTGCTGATCGGCGAGGACCCGCGCAACGTCGAGCGGTGCTGGGAGAAGTTGCGCCGCAGCAGGGTGTTCGCGGGCACCCAGGGCGGGGTGTTCGTGATCGCCCTGTCCGGGATCGAGCTCGCGCTGTGGGACCTCGCGGGCAAGGCCGCGGGCCAGCCGGTCTACCGGCTGCTCGGCGGGAAGTTCCGCGACCGGATCCGCCTCTACGCCGACTGCGGCGACGGCGACGACCCGGCGGGCTCGATCGCCGGGTGCGTCGACCGGGCCCAGCGGATGGTCGCCGAAGGCTTCACCGCCATCAAGTTCGACATCGACAACTTGCACCACCCCGCCAAGTGGGACGCCTTCAACCACACGATCAACGCCGCCGAGTTGCGATCGATGGTCGAGCGCGTGGCAGCCGTCCGGGAGGCGATCGGGCCGGACGTCGACCTGGCCATCGACCTGCACGCCCGCTACGACGTGCCGAGCGCGTGCCGAATCTCGTGGGAGCTGGAGCCGTTCCACCTGATGTGGCTCGAGGAGCCGCTGCCTGCGGAGAACGTCGACGCGCTGGTGCGGGTGCGCGCGCAGACCCGCACGCCGATCTGCGCGGGCGAGAACCTCTACCTGCGGTGGGGATTCCGCGAACTGCTCGAACGCGGCGCCGTGGACGTCATCGAGCCGGACGTGCCGAAGTGCGGCGGCCTCGCCGAGGCCAAGAAGATCGCCAACCTCGCGGAACTCCACTACATCCCCTTCGCACCGCACCTGGTGTCGACGCCGCTGGGCACGATGGCCACATCGCACCAGTGCGCGGCGATCCCCAACTTCTTCGTCCAGGAATGGCACGCCCTGGAGGAGCGCGCGGTGTGGGACAGCTACGTCCACGCCCCCGACGGGAGCGGCTCGATCGTCAAGGACGGCTACATCACGCTTCCCGACACCCCCGGCATCGGTGTGGAGCTCGACATGGACGGCGTCCGGGCGCACGCCGTCGCGGGCTACGGGGTGTTCGAGTAGCAAGGAAAAGCGGTCGTCCCGACAGGTG
>JBDSAJ010000800.1:0-16411 GCA_039922235.1 Umezawaea sp. | reverse complement strand
GCGGCTACGGCGCTCCGGCGGGGCACTACGCCGAGTGGGGCTCACGCGCGGTCGGTGCCCTGATCGACTACCTGGCTCCCGGCCTGGCCGTCGGCATTGTCTTCGGGGTGCTCGCCAGCGTGACGGGCTCGCCTTCGATCAGCTATCTCGGCAACCTCCTGGTGCTCGGCTTCGTGGCCTACAACTCGTGGTACCTGCAGGGCACGACCGGCCAGTCGTTCGGCAAGAAGATCGCCAAGATCAAGCTGATCAGCGAGCAGACCGGTCAGCCGGTCGGCTTCGGCAACGCCTTCGTCCGGCACCTCTGCCACTTCATCGACGGCCTGCCCTGCGGCGCGGGGTACCTCGCGCCGCTGTGGGAGGAGAAGAAGCAGACCTGGGCTGACAAGATCATGAACACCGTGGTGGTCATGGCCGACGGCTCGCCCGCGCCCGCCCAGTACCCCGGCACCGGCGGCCAGCCCCTCCAGCAGCCCTACGGCCAGCAGCAGCCGCAGTCGAACCCGTACGGCCAGCAGCCGCAGCAGGGTTACGGGCAGCAGCCCCCGCAGCAGGGCTACGGCCAGCAGCAGCCGCCCCAGCAGTGGTGACGAACTAGACCGAGCCTGTGGCCACCATCCCCTGGGATGGTGGCCACAAGCTTTTTCACACCCCCGAATGGCCCCGTAGGCTTTGGTCATGACGGACAGCTCCGCCCACTACGGCTTCGCGACCAGGGCAATCCACGCAGGTCAGGAACCCGACCCGACCACCGGCTCGGTGATCCCGCCGATCCACGCGACCTCCACGTACGCACAGGACGGCGTGGGTGGCCTGCGGGGCGGCTACGAGTACTCCCGCACCGGCAACCCGACCAGGACCGCCCTGCAGGAGTGCCTCGCCTCGCTGGAAGGCGGCAGGCACGCCCGCGTGTTCGCGTCCGGCATGGGCGCGACCGACACGGCCCTCCGCTCGATGCTGCGCCCCGGCGACCACGTCCTCATCCCGAACGACGCCTACGGCGGCACGTTCCGGCTGATCGACAAGGTGATGAGCCACTGGGGCGTCGAGCACACGCCCGTCGACCTGTCCGATGTGGACGCCGTGCGCGCCGCGGTTCGCCCCAACACCAAGGTCGTCTGGATCGAGACGCCCACGAACCCGCTGCTGAACATCGCGGACATCGCGGGTCTGGCCCAGATCGCGCACTCCGCGAGTGCGCTGCTGGTCGTGGACAACACGTTCGCCTCGCCGTACCTGCAGAGCCCGCTCGGCCTGGGCGCTGACGTGGTCATGCACTCCACGACCAAGTACATCGGCGGTCACTCCGACGTCGTCGGCGGCGCGCTCATCACGTCCGACGACGAGCTGGACGCCCAGTTCGGCTTCCTGCAGAACGGCGCGGGTGCGGTCGCCAGCCCGTTCGACTCGTGGCTGACCCTGCGCGGCCTCAAGACGCTCGAACTCCGCATGGAGAAGCACTCCGACAACGCCGAACTGGTCGTGCAGGCGCTGCTGAAGCACCCGAAGGTCAAGACCGTGCTGTACCCCGGTCTGCCGGAGCACCCCGGCCACGAGCTGGCGGCCAAGCAGATGCGCCGGTTCGGCGGGATGATCTCGTTCAGCGTCCACGGCGGCGAGCAGGCCGCGCTCGACGTGTGCGCGCGCACCAAGCTGTTCACGCTCGCCGAGTCGCTCGGCGGCGTCGAGTCGCTGATCGAGCACCCCGGCAAGATGACGCACGCCAGCACCGAGGGCTCGCTGCTGGAGGTGCCGTCGGACCTGATCCGCATCTCCGTCGGCATCGAGGCCGGTGACGACCTCGTCGCCGACCTGGTCGCGGCGCTGGACTGACCTAGTGCGGTGACCACAATCCTCACCGTGTTTCGCGCGGCCCAGGTAGACCCCTCGCGGCACCGCCCCCACGCCCCCGTACTACCAGTACGAGGACGTGGGGGCGGCACCACGATGAATCGCCCTCGGCGGCACGAAACCCGGCAAGGGTTAGTGGCCACCGCACTAGTCGCCCTTGTGCCACTCCGGTTCCGCGTCGTCGTCGCCCGCGTAGGTGTCGAGCGTGGCGCCCGCTTCCGGCTCCAGGTCGTTGTAGAGCCCGAGCAGGTGCGTCGTCATGGCCGCCCGTGCGCCTGCCTGGTCGCCCCGGCGGAGGAACCACACGATCTGGTTGTGCTCGTTGACGGACCGGTGGTGCATCTCGCGGTTCGCGAACTCCTGCCAGCGGAAGTCGCGCAACTGCGGCTCCAGGGTCTGGTAGGAGTGCTCGAACAGCTCGTTGTGACAGGCCCGCACGATCGCACCGTGGAACGCCTCGTCGGTCCGCAGCAGCTCGTGCTTGTCCGTGTGCGGCGCCTCCGCGTGCTTGGCGCCGAGCTTCGCGATCTCGTCCAGCTCACCCGGCCCGGCCCGCCGCGCGGCCATGCTCGCGGCCGCCGTCTCCAGCGCGAGCCGCATCTCCAGGAGGTGCGTCGGCCGGTACCGGCGCGCCCCGAGAGTCTTCAACGGCTCCTCGCCAGGGGTGGGGTTCGTCGACAGGACGTACCACCCGAGACCACGCCTGACCTCGATCAATCCCTGGATCTGCAGGCGCTGCAGCGCGGTGCGCAGCGAACTGCGCGCGACACCCAACCGGGTGGCCAGTTCGGGCTCGGTCGGCAGCCGGTCGCCGACGGCGAACTCGCCGCTGAAGATCTGGTGGCTCAGCTTGTCGGCGATCACGTCCGGAAGAGGGCGACGAGAACCTGCGGAGAGCGCCCAGTCGTCGCTCTTCGCCGCGGGCTCAGCCTGCTCGGCGTTCATCGTCGACCTCTCTGAGTGGCGAAAGCAATCCAATCAGGGTAGGGCAGTAGGACAACTGATGCAAGTTGTCTGGCAACTGGATGTAGGTTGACAGACAACCTACAAGGCGAGACCATCTTCACGGGACACCACCGCGCTCAGCACCCCGTCAGCCCGGCCGTCCACTCATTGGAGGTCGTCATGCCCGCAACTAGTGCAGTAGGAATCGCCATCGTCGCGGCTATCGCCGTGGTAGCCATCGGATGGCGGACGTTGATCACCATGCTCGTGGTAGCGGTCGTCGCTTTCGCGATCATGGGCTTGATCAACGTGGTGAACATCTTCTCGGCCTGATCGCAGCGAGCTGCTTGGTGGGGCGTCAGCCCTGCCAAGCGGTCGGTTGTCAGACAACATGCTGGGTGTCAAGTCAAAGGCGGGCTGCCGCCCGTCGGGAGCCCGGCTTCGTCACCCGTTTGAGTGGCTACGCTCGACCCGTTTGTGAGTGGCCAAGCTCGACTCGTTTGGGTGACGATGCTGGCTCAGGTAGAATGTTCAGTTCTTTTTTCTCTGTTAAAGTGCCCGAATTCTGGGGCCGGCGGGTGGCCCCCGCTCCCTTTCCTCGGAGTCTTGGTGCCACCGGACCTTGTAGCAGTGCACGCGGCGTTCGCAGGCCCAGCCGACGTCGTGGCCGAGCGGCGTTCGCTCTACCGCCTTGCCGCCGAACTGGTCGGCACCGCCCAGCCCGTGCCGGACAACGTGCTCGACAGCCCCCTGGTGCGGTACCGGCTCGGTGGCGCGCTGTCCGGGCAGGTGGACCTCCTTCACCACGACCTGGCGGTCGACCGGGACGCGGTCGGGAAGACCGCTTGCGCGGGTGTTCCGGTCGTGGTCGACCCTGCCGCCCAGGTCGCGTTGGCCGATCTGCTGCGCATCATCGGGCCTGTGGAAGGGCTACGGCTGGTCACCATGACCGACGACGTGCTGGACGTCGTGCGCAGTGGTGTGCGTCTGGTCCGGGAGGTCGGGGGCGCGCTCGCGGAAGACCTCCTGGCCCACGTGGACCTCCTCGCGGTGGTCGATCCGGCGACGACCGGCGGACTGGTGTCCGCGTCCTCTCGCTACTTTCCCGGCATCGTGGTGATCGAGCGACCGTCCACCGCCATCGAGGTGGCCGAGGCACTGATCCACGAGGGCGCGCACGAGAAGTTCTTCGACCTCGCGATAACACGACGTTTCTTTGATGTGAAATCTGATCAAGTGGACGATTTCACACCTTCGTGGTCGAGGGCGAAGTGGTCGTTCGAGCAGGTGTTCGCCGCGTGGCACGCTTACCTCTGTCTTGCCCAGTTCGCGCACGATGTCGATGGAGTGCCTGTCGGTCCTCGCTCACTGCTCCCCCTGGCGGCCGAGCGAGCCGTCGAAATCGGGAAGTGGTTGCGGTATCACGAATCGAGCCTGCTGGCCGATGCGCGGTGGATGGTGGACTCGCTGCACGTGGACGGGCTCGCCGTGCAGGCGGTCGACTTCGTCCCGCCGGTTCCGTTCGAACCCGCGGGTGCTTTTGTGATGAACCCACAGGTGCGTTCAAGTGCTGTACTGCCGACCGGTCGCAGGGTGGCGGGGTGGTCGGGGCCACCGATCGAGATGTTCTGGCTGGAATGCGACTCGGCCGCGGTTCTCGACCTGTTCGCCGAACACGTCGAGGGGTTGTCGGTCCGGGATGCCGTTGTGGCGTCGAGCGCGTCGTGGAACGTCGACGTGGGCGCCGGTCTAGCGCGCTTCTCTGCGGTGTTCCGCAGTCTTGTCGCGGATCGGCTCGTCGTTCCGGCCAGTTCGTAGTTCCCTCATTTCACTTCACATCGTAGAAGGACACTAGGAACAGCACATGAGCCCCAACCAGTCCTATCGTCGAGTGGCGCCCAACCACGCCCTCGGTATGCCGCCGCAGCAGCCTGTAGTCGGCATTCCCGCACCGCAGTTCCCCGCAGGTGTCGGGCACGTGGGGCAACCGGTCAGCCCGGTCGACTTCTTCCGGCGCATGCCGGGTGGCGGCACGGTGTACGTGAAGGCGACCGCGCCGGAACCGCAGGACTGAGTCGTGGGCTAGTGCCGCCGTTCTACCGGCGGCACTAGCGCCGCATCGAGTTGTTCGTCGGCGGCGTCCCGGTACTCCGGGAACCGCTGTTCCAGGATCGTGAGCCACCCTGCTGCTTGCAGTCGCCGCAGCCGCAGGAAGAACGCCAGGTCGCCACGTGGCAGCGGGTAGTCGCCCGCGGCGGCCATGCCGTCCAGCCGCCCGGTCAGCGCGAGGCACGCCAGGTCCCACGTGACGGGGCCGCGCCAGGTGTCCTCGAAGTCGTTCCACAGCGGTCCGCGCGGGGTCATGAGCAGGTTGCCGGGGTGGGCGTCGCCGTGCAGCGGTTGGACGTCGTCGGTTGGCCAGTGGGCCGCCAGGCAGTCCCGGACTGCGGTGAAGGCCTCCAACTCCGAGGCCGGGCGGGTCCAGAGGGCGCGGGCCGCGTCCACGTCGGTGAGTGGGCCGCGGGCCGGCAGGGAGCCGGGGTAGGACGCCAGCTCCGTGTGGAGTTCGGCCAGGCGGTGGGCGAACTCCGTCGGCACCCACGTGGGGTCGTGCGGGACCCACGAGGCGAAGCTGACCACCATGCCGTCACGGGTGAACGGGCCCGCGGGGATCTCGTCCGACGCGCCGACGACGGGCACGCCGCGCGCGGCCAGGTAAGCCGTCACGTCGACGGCTCGCCTGAAGTGCTCGACCACGTCCACGCGCGCCAGTGCGGTGCTGGTCGCCACCCGCGCCACGACCGGCGCCGGGCGCAGGTGGACCAGGAGGTTGCTGACGTCGCGCAGCACCAGGGGGTCGGCGACCCGCAGGCCAAGGGTGCGCGCCAGGGCCACCGAAACCCGCACGCCTCGACGGGTCAGCTCATCCACGGCCGGTCACGTTGGCGGTGAGCCGGCGCAGGGCGTCGCGCAACTGGTCGACCTCGGCCTCCGGCAGGCCCATCGCGCCGCCGATGGCGGTGGTGACGCCACTGGTCGCTGAGCGCATCGCGGACCCCTCGGGGGTCAGGCCGACCTGGACCGAGCGCTCGTCGTCGACGCGGCGCTGCCGGGTGATCAGGCCGGCGGCTTCCAGGCGCTTGAGCAGCGGCGTCAGGGTGCCGTAGTCGAGTTGGAGGGCATCGCCGAGGTCCTTGACCGGCATGGACTCGCGCTCCCACAGCGCCACCATCACCAGGTACTGCGGGTAGGTCAGGCCGAGGTCATGGAGGAGCGGTCGGTAGGCGGCGGTGACCGCTCTCGACGCCGCGTAGAGCGCGAAGCACAGCAGGTCGTCCACGGCGGTCGCGCGGTCTTCCGGAGTCGTGGTCATCGGTCACCCCTTCCAGGTCCCGGCACCAATGATGCCACGCGTGCGCAAGTAGTCGCTTCAAAAGTAACTTGTGCACAACTTAAACGCGTACTAGGTTTGTGGCAACGACAGCGACTCGAAGGAGAACGAGATGAGCACCTCCACCGTCGTACTGGTCCACGGCGCGTTCGCGGACGGTTCGAGCTGGTCCCCGGTCATCGAGCGGCTCCGGGCGCAGGGCGTTGACGCCCTCGCGGTGAGCAACCCGCTTCGCGGCCTGACCTACGACGGCGACTACGTGGCGAGCGTCGTCAACCAGCTCGACGGCCCGGTCGTCCTGGTGGGCCACTCCTACGGCGGCCCGGTCATCACCCACGCGGGCTCGAAGGCGGAGAACGTGAAGGGCCTCGTGTTCGTGGCGTCGTTCGGCATCGACAAGGGCGAGAGCGCGCTCGGCTCCGTGTCCGGGTTCCCCGAGGTGGAGCTGGGCACGGCGCTCGTGCCGCGGCAGTTCCCGACCGCGGACGGCACCGACACCGAGTTCACGATCCAGCAGGACAAGTTCGCGAGCGTGTTCGCGGCCGACCTGCCCGCCGAGTTCACCGCCACGGCCGCCGTCAGCCAGCGCCCGGTGGCGCAGGGCGCGCTCGGCGAGCCGCTGGGCGTCGAGCCCGCGTGGAAGACCCTGCCGTCGTGGTTCGCCGTCGCGACCGCCGACAACGCCATCCACCCGGACTCGCAGCGCGCCGCCGCCAAGCGCCTCGGCTCCACGACCGTCGAGGTCGACGGCGGTTCGCACGCCATCGCGGTCTCCCGTCCGGACGAGGTCGCGGGCCTGATCGTCGCCGCCGTGCGCGCGGTCGCATAACGATCCGAAAAAGGGGCCCGGCACGTCGCCGGGCCCCTTTTTCGTGCGTGGACATCCACAACGGACATCTCCACAGTGGATGCCGCGCGGACGGCACGCCGAACAGGTGTGACCTGGGCTACGCGTGCACGGGGTGGTCATCACCCCACCACGCCGCCGCCGATAGCGCGGTCTACGATCCGATGAGCCACTGGGCGGTGATCGCCGTTCGATGGCGCCCGAACGACGTTGGTCCCACCAAGGCCACCATGTAGGTGAACAGTGCAGGAGGCACCGTGACGGCCGTAGCCCCGCAGCCGATCGCTACGCGTCCTTTCCCGGCGCGCGAAGCGGTCAAGGGTTCGTTCCTGCTGCGGATGTTCCGCACCACGGACCACAAGCAGATCGGCATCCTTTACCTGGTCACGTCCTTCGCCTTCTTCATGGTGGGCGGCGCGATGGCCATGTTGATCCGCACCGAGCTGGCTCAGCCGGGGATGCAGTTCCTCTCCAGCGAGCAGTACAACCAGCTGTTCACCATGCACGGCACGGTGATGCTGCTGCTCTACGCGACCCCGATCGTGTTCGGCTTCGCGAACTTCATCCTGCCGCTGCAGATCGGCTCGCCCGACGTGGCGTTCCCGCGGCTCAACGCCTTCTCGTACTGGCTGTACCTCTTCGGTGGCCTGATCGTGATGTCGGGCTTCGTGACGCCCGGCGGCGCGGCGGACTTCGGCTGGTTCGCCTACACGCCGCTGAGCAACGCCATCCACTCGCCCGGCGTCGGCGCCGACCTGTGGATCGCGGGCCTGATCATCGGTGGTCTGGGCACGATCCTCGGCGCGGTGAACATGATCACCACGGTGGTCTGCCTGCGTGCGCCCGGCATGACGATGTTCCGGATGCCGATCTTCACCTGGAACATCCTGGTGACGAGCATCCTCGTGCTGCTGGCGTTCCCGATCCTGACCGCGGCCCTGTTCGGCCTGCTGGCTGATCGGCACCTCGGCGCGCACGTGTTCGACCCGGCCAACGGCGGCGTGATCCTCTGGCAGCACCTCTTCTGGTTCTTCGGCCATCCGGAGGTCTACATCGTCGCCTTGCCGTTCTTCGGCATCGTGTCCGAGATCTTCCCGGTGTTCAGCCGCAAGCCGGTCTTCGGCTACAACGGCCTGGTCTACGCGACGCTGGGCATCGCGGCGCTGTCCGTCGCGGTGTGGGCGCACCACATGTACGCCACCGGCGCCGTGCTGCTGCCGTTCTTCGCGTTCATGACGTTCCTGATCGCGGTCCCGACCGGCGTGAAGTTCTTCAACTGGATCGGCACGATGTGGAAGGGACAGCTGACCTTCGAGACACCGATGCTGTTCAGCATCGGCTTCATCGTGACGTTCCTCTTCGGTGGTCTGTCCGGCGTGCTGCTGGCCGCCCCGGCGATCGACTTCCACGTGTCGGACACGTACTTCGTGGTGGCGCACTTCCACTACGTGCTCTACGGCACGATCGTGTTCGCCACGTTCGCGGGCATCTACTTCTGGTTCCCGAAGATCACCGGCCGGATGCTCGACGAGCCGCTGGGCAAGCTGCACTTCTGGACCACGTTCCTCGGCTTCCACGCGACGTTCCTCGTCCAGCACTGGCTGGGCAACGAGGGCATGCCGCGCCGGTACGCCGACTACCTGGCCAGCGACGGCTTCACCACGCTGAACACGATCTCGACGATCGGCGCGTACATCCTCGGTGCCTCGACGCTCCCGTTCATCTGGAACGTCTTCAAGAGCTACCGGTACGGCGAGATCGTCACGGTCGACGACCCGTGGGGCTTCGGCAACTCGCTGGAGTGGGCGACCTCCTGCCCGCCGCCGCGGCACAACTTCACCGAGCTGCCCCGGATCCGCTCCGAGCGCCCGGCGTTCGAGCTGCACTACCCGCACATGATCGAGCGCATCCACAACGAGGCGCACGTGACGTTCACCGGCAAGACCATCCCGCACGACCAGGCCACCCCGGCCCTCTCGGAGATGGCGACGAGCGCGGTGGAATCCGGTACGGCTTCCGGCGCCGCCGAGCCCGACCACAAGTAACCTGAGCGCAGGTTCAACGTTGAGCCCCGACAGCCACCATGGCTGTCGGGGCTCTTCGCATTCCGGAGGAGTTCAGTGAACATGGCCAAGGCCACGCCAGTGCTGATCACGGTGACCGGACCGGACAAACCGGGGGTGTCCTCGGTGCTGTTCGCGGTGCTGACCCGGCACGGTGTCGACGTGCTCGACGTCGAGCAGGTCGTCATCCGCGGTCGGCTGGTGCTGGGGGTGCTCGTCGAGGCCGACCACGACCCCGAGGGCCTCCAGGAAGCCGTCGAGCAGGCGATGGCGACGGTGTCCATGCAGGTGGAGATCGAGCTGGGCGCCGATTCCCAGCGGACCTCGCGGCTGGAGTCCAGCCACGTGCTGATCGTGCTGGGCCGCCCGGTGTCCGCGCGGGCGTTCACCGAGGTGGCGCGCAGGCTGGCGTCGCTCGGCGTGAACATCGACGCGATCCGCGGTGTGGCCGACTACCCGGTGACGGGCCTCGAACTGCGGGTCTCGGTCGCGGACGACACCGAGGAGGCCGACGCCGAGCTGCGGTCCGCGCTGGCGGACGTGTCCGTGCGGGTCGGCCTGGACGTGGCCGTGGAACGCGCGGGCCTGGCCCGGCGGGCCAAGCGGCTGGTCGTGTTCGACGTCGACTCCACGCTCATCCAGGGCGAAGTGATCGAGATGCTGGCCGCGCACGCCGGGTGCGAGGACAAGGTCCGCGAGATCACCGAGGCCGCCATGCGCGGTGAACTGGACTTCACCGAGTCGCTGAACCGCCGCGTGGCCCTGCTGGAGGGGCTGCCGGAGGAGGTGCTGGACGAGGTCGGTGCGAACCTGGAGCTGACCCCCGGCGCCCGCACCACGATCCGCACGCTCAAGCGCCTCGGCTTCCGCTGCGGCGTGGTGTCCGGCGGGTTCACCAGGGTCATCCAGGGCTTGGTCGAGGACTTGGACCTGGACTTCTGCGCGGCCAACGAGCTGGAGATCGTCGACGGGAAGCTGACCGGCCGGGTCGTCGGCGACGTGGTCGACCGGGCGGGCAAGGCCGTGGCGCTGCGCCGGTTCGCCGCCGAGGTGGACGTGCCGCTGGCGCAGTGCGTGGCGGTCGGCGACGGCGCGAACGACATCGACATGCTCGGCACCGCCGGTCTCGGGGTGGCGTTCAACGCCAAGCCCGCTCTGCGCGAAGTCGCCGACGCCGCCCTGTCGCACCCGTTCCTCGACGCCGTGCTGTTCATCCTCGGCGTGACCAGGGGCGAGGTGGAGGCCGCCGACGCGGCTGACGGGTTGGAGCTGGTCCGGCCGTGAACGAGGTCCTCGACCTGCTGGTCGGCCGCAGCTACTCGACCGAGGAGGAAGACCCCGCGCTGGTGCGCGCGATGCCCGTGGTGCTGCGCATCGAGCGCGCCACCCCGCCGAGCCGCACCGCGGTGCTGGAAGCCGCCGCCGCGGCGGCCATCGCGGTCTGCCTCGACCCGCGCGCCGAGCCGGAGGGGGAGTGGCACGACGAGGTCGTGACGTGGATCCACGGCCGGATCCGCAAGGTGTCCCGGAGGGCCCGAGGAGCGCACTGGGAGGCCGTTCAGGCGCTTCCCGGGGTGACGGTCTCCGTGGACGGCGCCGAGGCGCGCGCACTCGTGCCCGGCCTGGTCGTGGCCGCGCCGAAGGAGCTGACCCGGTTGCAGATCTCCGGCAGCGAGCTGCCCGAGGACGAGCCAGGGCCGGTGCCCGCGGACACGCCGGTGCTGTGGCTGAACCCGAAGGTGCCGATGACGGCGGGCAAGGCGGCGGCGCAGGTCGGCCACGGCACGATGCTGCTCGCGCCGACGCTGTCCGAGGAGAGGCTCAAGTCCTGGGCCGCCAACGACTTCCGCACGGCCGTGCGCACGCCCTCTGTCCAGAAGTGGCAGTCGTTGCTGGACAGCGGCGCGGTGGCCGTGCGGGACGCGGGCTTCACGGAGGTCGAGCCGGGCACCACGACGGTGATCGCCGAGTGGCCGGGGGTTTGACCAGGGCGATCCGGGGGTAAGCACAGCGCGTGGGCCTATTCGACACGCTCGACGACCGCCTCGGTGACCGACTGGAGAGCGTGCTGAGCGCTCACCACGACCGGCGCTTGACCAAACTCGGCTGGGGAGAAGTGGTCGGTGACGGCGCCACGGGGTGGTTCTCGCCGCGCGCACCGATCCGCGAGGGCAACCGGGTCCAAGTGCTCATCGACGGCGAGGAGGCGCTGCCGATCATCGCCAAGGCGACCGAGGGGGCGCGTTCACACGTCCACATCGCCAGCTGGCACGCGAGCCCCGACTTCCGGTTGAGCCGCGAGCCCGGCGAGCCGACGTTCAGCGAGCTGCTCACCACCGTGGCGGACCGCGTGCCCGTCCGGCTGCTGCTGTGGGCAGGCCCGCCGGTGCCGATGTTCGAGCCGACCCGCAAGCGCGTGCTGGCCGCGAAGAAGGCCTTCACCGAGAACAGCGCGGTCCAGTGCGTGCTCGACTCGCGGGAACGCTCGATGCACTGCCACCACGAGAAGATCGTGATCGTCGACGACGAAGTGGCGTTCGTCGGCGGCATCGACTTCACCGCGTTGGAGGGCGACCGCCACGACAGCCACGAGCACCCGGCCCAGCGCCCCATCGGCTGGCACGACCTCAGCTCGCGGATCGAGGGTCCCGCCGTGGCGGACGTGGCCGAGCACTTCCGCAGCCGGTGGATCGAGGTCGCGGGTCAGCAGATCCCGAAGCCCGTGGTCCCCGAGCCGGTGGGCACCAGTTCCGTGCAGATCGTCCGGACGGTGCCGGAGCGCAACTACGACTTCGCGCCGCGCGGCGACTTCAGCATCCTCGACGCGTACCTGCGGGCGCTGCGCAGCTCCGAGCACCTGGTCTACCTGGAGAACCAGTTCCTCTGGTCCCCGGAAGTCACCGAGATCCTGATCGACAAGCTGAAGAACCCGCCGCACGACGACTTCCGCGTGGTGCTGGTCCTGCCGCGCAAGCCCAGCAACGGTTCCGACACCACCAGGGGCCAGCTCGGCAGGCTGCTGGACGCCGACGACGGCGGCCACCGGCTCGTCGCGTCGACCATCCACACGCACGACGGCGAGCACTCCACGCAGGTCTACGTGCACGCCAAGCTCGGCATCGTGGACGACCGCTGGCTCACCGTCGGCTCGGCCAACCTCAACGAGCACTCGCTGTTCAACGACACCGAGGTCAACCTCGTCACCGACGACCCGGAAGTCGCCCGCGAGACCAGGCTCCGGCTCTGGTCCGAGCACCTGCAACGACCGCGGCACGAGATCGACGGCGACCCGGCCGAGGTGGTCGACCGCGTCTGGCGGCCCACGATGAAGGGCGAGGGGCGGCTGACCGAACTGCCCGGCGTCTCCCGGCGGGCCGGGCGCCTGCAGGGCCCGCTGCGCGGCCTGCTGGTCGACGGCTAGAGCCGTGCACCGCAGTCGGCTGTTCGGGATCTTCATCGACACGCCCGCCGCGCAAGCCGGTGCGGCGGCGGGCTTCTGGTCCGCCGCACTGGGCGCGACCGCCCGTCCGGTGGCGGGCGAGGAGCAGTTCACCGCGCTGGACGGTGCCCTGCCGGGTCTGGTCGTCGACGTGCAGGCGATCGACGACGCACCGCGTTACCACGTCGACATCGAGACCGACGACGTGGCGGCGGAGGTCGCGCGCCTGACGGCACTGGGCGCGGAACCGGTGTCCCGCTGGCTGGACTGCCACACGCTGCGAGCGCCGGGCGGTCACCTGCTGTGCGTCGTGCCGGTGCACAGCGATCCCGAGACGTTCGCCGGGTCAGCCCGAACCTGGCCGTGACGCCACGTCGAGCAGGGCCAGGTAGCGGTCGAGCAGGGTGGCCGCCGTGAGCATGGCCACGCCCTGCGCGGTGAGCTTCTTCCGCCAGTCGTCCAGCGCGCCCGCCAGCGTGTCGGTGCCGCCCGCCGTGCGGACCTGCTGGACCACGGTGGAGATGCGGTCCAGCAGGTAGCCCCCGCGGCGGAGGAGGTGGGCGAGTTCGGCGTCGCGGACGTCGCTCGCGTGGAAGACGCGGTACCCGGTGGCCGGATCACGTGCGGGGACGAGGATTCCGGCGTCCTCCCAGGTGCGCAAGGTCGCCGGGGTGACGCGGAGCTGGTGGGCGAGTTCGCCGATGGTTCGGGCACCGGAGCCCGCCGGGTGGTCCGGGGCGGCGTCGGGCTCCGCCGTCAGGTGGTCCACGGCTTTGCGCACCGCGTCGAGGGTGTCCCGGTCGCGGAGCGACTGGACGTGGCCGCGGTCGATGATCGTCAACGCGTGGTCGAGTTCGCCGTCGTGCAGCGCGTTCATGATCCGGCCTGCCGCCGAGTACCCGTAGGCGGGGATGAGGGACAGGTAGGCGCGCAGCGCCGCCGCGTGCACCTCGGTGTAGACGCGGTAGTCGCTGGGGGTGCGCTCGGCGGGTGGGAGGAACCCGTCCCGCTCGTAGTTGCGGACGGCCTGGGTCGAGATGCCGTGCTCGCGCGCCAGGTCGGATGGTCGCAAGTTTCTCACTGGTTTGAGACTTTACGGCAGTACTGGGCGGTCAACGACGCAGAAGTGCCAACCGTTCCTTCAACGATACGGTTGAGCCTCATGAGTCAGGACATTCTGGAGTTCATCACCCCGTCCGACGAGCTGGTGGCGCTCGGCGAGCCGACGCACCGCGAACCGGCCTTCGCACGGGTCCGCAACGAGCTGTTCGCCCAGTTGGTGGACCACGGCTTCCGGTCGATCGCCCTCGAAACGGATCGCGTGGCCGCGCTCGCCGTCGACGACTTCGTCCGGGACGGAGCGGGGACCCTCGACGCGGCGATGAGCGAGGGCTTCTCGCACGGCTTCGGAGAGTTCGTCGGCAACCTGGAGCTGGTCGCCTGGATGCGCGAGCACAACGAGCGCGTTCCCTCGGCCGAACGGGTGACCTTCCACGGCTTCGACGCCTCGATGGAGACCATGAGCGCACCCAGCCCGCGGTGCTACCTCGAACACGCCCGCGACTACCTGGGCCTCGACCTCGACTTCGCGGGCCTCGTCGGCGACGACGAGCAGTGGAGCCGAACGGAGGCGATCCTGGACCCGGCCAGGTCCGTCGGTGCCACGGCCGAGGCCGAGAAGCTGCGGACGATCGCCGACGACCTGCTCACCTCGCTCTACGCGCGGGCGCCGGAACTGATCGCGGCCACCTCGCGCGCCGAGTGGTACCGGGCCAAGACGCACCTCACCGCTGGTCTCGGCCTGCTGCGCTACCACAAGCAGTCGTCGCGGCCGATGGAGCGGAACGCGCGCATCTCCGGCCTGTCCGGCACCAGGGACGCGCTCATGGCCCAGAACCTCCTCGACATCCGGGACCTCGAAGCCCGCCGGGGACCGACGCTGGTCTTCGCCCACAACTCCCACCTCCAGCGGAGCCGGAGCACCATGCGCGTGCCGAACCTGGAGATGATCTGGTTCGGCGCGGGCGCCATCGTGGAGTCCCTGCTGGGCGAGCGGTACACCTTCGTCGCGGGCAGCCTGGGCCGCAGCGAAACCCTCGGGCTCGGAGATCCCGATCCGGACACCTACGAGGGCTTCCTCCAGGAGCACACCGCCACCTGGGGCCTGACCAAGGCCACCGCGGTCCCGTCCGCGCGCACGCGCACCGACACCATCCCGCAGCGGGCCTACTTCCCCCTCGACCAGACGACGCTCGACGGAGCTGACGCGGTCCTGCACCTCAGCAGCGACGAGGTGTGACAGTCCTCGGGGACCGGTCATGCCGGTCCCCGAGGAGGCCCGTCAGGCGTCGACCGCCGCGTCCAGCCGCTTGAGCGCCGCCCGCACGACCTCGGGGTCGTACGTCGTCCAGAACGGCGGCAGGGACGCCCGCAGGAAACCGCCGTACCGGGCGGTGGCCAGGCGCGGGTCCAGGATCGCCACCACGCCCTTGTCGTTCATCGACCGCAGCAGCCGTCCGGCGCCCTGGGCCAGCAGCAGTGCCGCGTGCGTCGCCGCGACCGTCAGGAACCCGTTGCCGCCGCGGTCGGACACCGCCTTCTGCCGCGCCGACGCCAGCGGGTCGTCGGGGCGGGGGAACGGGATCCGGTCCATCACCACGAGTTGCAGCGACGGGCCGGGCACGTCCACGCCCTGCCACAGCGACAGCGTGCCGAACAGGCAGCTGCGCGGGTCGTCGGCGAACTTCTTCACCAGCTGGCCGGTCGCGTCGTCGCCCTGGCAGAACACGGTGTAGTCCACCTTGTCCCGCAAGGCTTCCGCCGCCGCCTTGGCCGCGCGCATGGACGAGAACAGCCCCAGCGTCCGTCCGCCCGCCGCGTTGACGAGGCCTTCGATCTCGTCCACGTAGGACGGTGGCAGGCCATCCCGGCCCGGAGGTGGCAGATGCCTTGCCACATAGAGGATTCCGCTGCTCCCGTGCTGGAACGGCGACCCCACGTCCAGTCCGGTCCACCGGATGCCCGACGAGTCCGACGGCGGCTCCTTGTCGGTCGCCATCCCCTCGGCCTTGCGGTTCTGCGACGACGCGGGCAGGCCCCACTGCCGCGCCAGCGTGTCGAACGTGCCGCCCAGCGTCAGCGTCGCCGAAGTCAACACGGTGGTGCGCTTGCCGAACAGCTTCTCCCGCAGCAGCCCGCCGACCCCGAGCGGGGCCACGCGCAGCGTCGGCGCCCGGCCGCGGTCCGCGAAGTCGCCGGACACCCACACGACGTCCCGCTCCTCGTCGAACGCGTCGAGGATGCGTACCGCCCCGTCGTGCACCTCTTCCAGCAGCGACATCGCGAGCTTGCGGTTGGTCGTGCCCTCGACGTCCTCCTTGCGCTCCGGCCCGAGCGACGTGATGCACGCGTGCGCCGCGTCCCGCACCGCGGAGAGGGTTCCGGCCAGTGCTCGCGGCAGTTCGTCCATCCGCCCGACCGGCAGGTCCTCCAGCAGCATCGCGAGCCCGTCGCTGGCCTCGGCCATCCGGTCCGCCACGTCCTGGTCGATCAGCCGCCCGCACCGCCGTGCGGCTGACGCGATGGCCGCCGCGCTCAGCTCCTCGGTCGCCACGGACGTCACCCGGTCCACCAGGTCGTGCGCCTCGTCGATCACGACCACGTCGTGCTCGGGCAGCACCTGGAAGCCCTCGATGGCGTCGATCGCGAGCATCGCGTGGTTCGTCACCACCACGTCCGCCTTGCCCGCCTCGGCCCGTGCCCGCTCGGCGAAGCAGTCGACCCCGATCGGGCACTTGGCCACGCCGAGGCACTCCCGCGCCGTCACGGAGACCTGCTTCCAGGCCTGCTCGGTCACGCCCGGCACCAGCTCGTCG